>CAZOSI010000072.1:0-15138 GCA_964582485.1 uncultured Novosphingobium sp. | reverse complement strand
GTTCCCGATAGTGATGTGGTGAGCGGCGTTGCCCGCGGCAGCGTGGCAATCGTTCCGCGTGCCCTGACATTCGAGGCTGGCGGCATGGCGGCCCGAATGAGCGTTGAAAACAACGGTGCTGCCGTTTCTGGTCGTGAAGACCGTTCAACCTCGCAGGTTTACAGCATTTATGCTGGCCCCTCGGTCCACACTGACCTTGGTGACCTTTCGGTCGATGGACATTATCGCTTTGGTTACAATCGTGTCGAATCTCCGGATAGCCTGATCGTCGCACCTGGCCAGAACCCGGTCGACATCTACGATGAAGGCACCGTGCACAATGCCCAACTGCATGCCGGGTTCAAGGCGGGTACCGTTCTGCCGGTCGGGCTTGGGGTCGGTGCGGGCTGGAACCGCGAAGATAGCTCCAATCTCGATCAGCGGATCGAAGACAAACACGCTCGCGCTGACGTGACACTGCCGATCTCTTCTGACCTCGCTCTGCTTGCCGGCGTTGGCTATGAAGATGTCAAGGTTTCGCACCGTGATGCGGTTCGGGACACCGTTACTGGCCAGCCAGTAATCGGCACGGATGGTCGTTATGTGACTGACAAAACCCAGCCGCGTCAGATCGCTTATCAGGCCGATGGCCTGATCTGGGATGCAGGCGTACTGTGGCGCCCGAGCAAGCGGACCGCGTTGGAAGCGCATGTCGGCCGCCGCTACGGCTCCACCAGCTATTATGGTAGCTTTGCCTATGCCCCTAACTCGCGGATGAGCCTGAATGTCTCGGTGTACGACAATGTCACCAGTTTTGGCGGCATGCTCAACAACCAGCTCGCCAGCCTTCCGACCCAGTTCGAGGGGGTTCGCAATCCGTTGACCGGTGATCTTGGTTCCTGCGTTGCCGCAACCGCGTCGGTCGGTTCGGGCCAGGGTACCTGCTTTGGCAGTGCGCTCGCTTCAGTCAATTCGGCAGCGTTCCGCGGTCGCGGCGCGATGGGCAGCATCTCGGTTTCGAGCGGCCGCCTGCAATACGGACTTGGCGTCGGCTATGATCGTCGCAAGTTCATTGCCGCGCCTGGTACAGTCCTGGCCGTGGCCAATGGCACGACCGATGAAACGCTTTGGATGGGGGCTTATGTCAATGGCCAGATCGATCGCAACTCCAGCTTTGGCACCAATGTCTGGGCCAGTTGGTACCAAAGCGGAGATGCTAATGCTGGCGATGTTTCCGCATATGGCGCAACCGCAGCTTACTATCGTTCACTGACCAGCCGCCTCTCGGCGACTGCAGCAGTCGGTGTGCAGGGCGCGGATCGTGAACTGCTTGAGGATATCTGGACCGCGCAGGCAATGGTCGGCGTTCGGTACTCGTTCTGAGCGGCACGGAAGGGATATGATGATGTTTGACGATTTTTATGGACTGACCGGCCGTCCGTTCCAACTGACGCCCGATCCAACGTTTTATTTTGAGAGCCTTACGCATCGCAAGGCGCTGTCCTATCTCTCCTATGGCTTGGCCCAGGGCGAAGGTTTCGTGGTGATCACGGGTGAGGTTGGCGCCGGCAAATCGACACTGGTCGCGCACCTGATGGCCACGATCGATCCCGCCCGGCTGACCGCGGCGCAGATCGTCACCAGTAAGCTTGATGGCGAGGAATTGGTTCATGTCGTCGCGCAGGCCTTCGGGCTGATCGTTGACGGACATGACAAAGCTTCTGCGCTGGGCGCGATCGAGGCCTTCCTGCACGACGAAGCCCGCTCTGGCCGGCGCTGCCTGCTGGTGGTCGATGAAAGCCAGAACCTGGAAATCGAAGCTCTGGAAGAACTGCGCATGCTGTCCAACTTCCAGTTGGGTGCGCACCCGTTGCTGCAAACACTGCTGTTGGGGCAGCCGGAATTCCGCGATACGATCCAGGATCACCCGCAGCTGGAGCAACTACGCCAACGTGTGATCGCTGCCCATCACCTTGAAGCGATGGAACTGGGTGAAGTACAGCCCTACATCGAGCACCGCCTGAAGTGTGTGGGCTGGAACAGCAACCCCAAGTTTGATCAGCGCGTTTTTACCGAGCTTTATGAAGCCTCGGGCGGCGTGCCGCGCCGGATCAACCAGATTTGCAACCGCTTGATGCTGCTTGGCGCCGTTGAACAGCGCAGCCGGATCGATGGCGCTATGCTGAGCCAGGTGCTGGAAGAGCTGGAGCTGGATGGGACCATGCAGCTCAAGCGGCCGGCGCCCAAGGCAGAGCCGGCAACTGCCCCGGTGGCGCAAGCTGCACAAGCCGCACCCGCGCCGCTTCCGGTCGATGCAGTTGCCATGGCCCAGCTGCAGGCCATGCTGGCCGAACGCGACGCCCAGATTGCGGAACTGCAACAAGCTGTAATCGAACTCGCCAATGAGCGCGAGATCTTGCCGGTCATGCCGGCCCAGGCCGATAACGGCGCGCTGGCTGCAATCGAAGCCAAGCTTTCGGGCATAGAGACCAAAATGCTCGAGCAGGAACGCACGATCCGTCATACCCTGACGATGCTGATCGAATGGATCGAAGCCGACGACGCCAGCCGCGCGGCGGCCTGATCAACAGGAGCCCGCCGAAATGGCACCCCCCGCATTGATCAATGGCCTGTCGGTCGACGTCGAGGACTGGTTTCAGGTCGGCGCCTTCGAAGGCGTGATCGACCGGCAGAACTGGGACGGTTTGACCGATCGGGTCGAGCGCAACTGTGACCTTATCCTGCAGATGTTCGCCGATGCGGACGTCAAGGCAACCTTCTTCACGCTGGGCTGGGTTGCGCAGCGCCATGGCGCGCTGATGCGGCGGATCGTCGATGCCGGACACGAACTGGCCAGCCATGGCTGGGATCACGAACGTGTGTTCAGGCTCGACAAGGCCAGTTTCGCGGCCGATCTTGAGCGCAGCCGCAAGGTGCTGGAAGACACTTCAGGTCAACGCATCACCGGATATCGCGCACCAAGCTTTTCGATCGATAGCCGGACACCCTGGGCCTACATGGCGCTGGTTGAGCAGGGTTTTGAGTATTCTTCTTCAGTCGCGCCGATAACGCATGATCATTACGGTTGGCGTGAAGCGCCGCGCTTTGCCTTCAAGCCGCTGCCCTGGTCAGATCTGGTCGAAATTCCGGTGACCACTGCGCATTTCGCTGGCAGGCGGCTTGCTGCCGGGGGCGGGGGGTTCTTTCGCGTGCTGCCTTATGCATTTTCGCGGTGGGCGATCCGTCAGGTCAACACGGTCGATCAGCGTCCGGCGGTATTCTATTTCCATCCGTGGGAGATCGATCCAAATCAGCCGCGGGTGCCCAATGCTTCGCTGAAATCTCGCGTGCGGCATTACACCAACCTCAATGTAATGGCCGATAAGTTGCAGCAGCTGATCCAGGACTTCGCTTGGGGGCGGATGGATCTGCTGGCACACCGCGAAGCAGCGCGTGCGGTGGAATTGGCGGCGTGAACGCACCCTTCCGTCCTGCTGCACTCGCCCTACGCGAAGTGGACTTGCGCGATCCTTGCGAAGTTGCCCGGCTTGACCGTTATGTTGCAGAGCATCCGGAAGGCACGCCGTTTCACCGGCCGATCTGGCTCAACGCTGTGGCATTGGGTACTGGCAACAAGGCTGTTGCATTGGTGGCAGAACAGGGCGGTGAACTCGCTGCCTATCTGCCGCTAACCGAAGCGCATTCGCCGTTTTTCGGCCGGGTTATCGTTTCAAGCGGGTTTGCCGTCGGTGGCGGAATTCTGGCCAACGACGATCGCGCCGGGCGCGAACTGTTTGGCGTGCTTGAGGAGCTGGCGAAGCGGCGATCTTGCCCGGCGGCGGAACTGCGCGGTGGGCTGCTGCCCAAGGCCCGCGCAGGCTGGACAATCCGGCAGGATTCGCACTGCAATTTCGCTGCCGATTTGGCGATCGACGATGAAGCCCAATTGACTTCGATCCCGCGCAAGCAACGCGCCGAAGTCCGAAAAGGGCTGGCAAACGATTTGTCTGTCGAGATCGGTAGCAGCTCAGCGGATCGGACAGCGCATTATGCTGTCTATGCCGAGAGCGTCCGAAATCTCGGCACGCCGGTGTTCCCCAGATCGCTGTTCGATGCGGTGCTCGATGCATTTGGCGACAACGCCGATATCTTGACCGTGCGCCACGAAAACCGTCCAGTCGCTTCAGTTCTGTCGCTCTACCACAAGGGAGCGGTTATGCCCTATTGGGGCGGCGGCACATGGGAAGCCCGGCGGCTGCGCGCCAATGACCGGATGTATTTCGAACTGATGCTCCACGCCCGCCGGCGCGGTTGCACGCGGTTTGATTTCGGTCGCTCCAAGACCGGCAGCGGCCCCTATGATTTCAAGCGCAACTGGGGCTTCGAGCCTGAGCCGCTGAGCTATGCCAGCTGGATTGCGCCGGGCGCAAGAGCGCGGGATGCGGATCCGACCAGCGCCGGCAATTCCGCCAAGATAGAACTTTGGAAGCGCCTGCCGCTGAAACTCGCCAACCTGATCGGCCCTTACATTGCCCGGGGGCTGGCGTGAGTGCCGAAGTTCTGTTCCTGGCGCACCGTATGCCCTTCCCGCCGGATCGGGGTGACAAGATCCGCTCAAGCCATGTGCTGAAGCACCTTGCGGCGCTGGGCCCAGTCCATGTCGCGACATTTGCCGAGAATAAGGCCGATCTGGCTCATGAACCGCAGCTTGAAAAGCTTTGCGCCAGCCATTGCCTGATAAAGCGGCGCAAGCCGCTCACCTTGGCCGGTGCCGAAGCTCTGCTTCATCGACAGCCAGTCAGCGTCACTGCATTTCACAGTGCTGCAATTCAGGCCTGGGTCGATAAAGTTCTGCGGGAAAGGCCTATCGCCGCCGTTTACGTATTTTCTGGCCAGATGGGTCAATATGTCCCCGATTGGTTTGAAGGCCCGGTGATCCTCGATCTTGTTGACGTCGATTCAGCCAAGTTTGAGGCCTATGGTGCCTCCGGATCCGGGCCAAGGGCCTGGATCGATGCGCGCGAGGGACGCTTGCTCGCGAATGTTGAGGCGCGTCTCGCACGCCGCGCCCGGCACACCTTGTTTGTCTCAGATGAGGAAGCCGCACTGTTCAAGGCGCGGCTTGCGGAATTTGATCGGGATCGTTGCGATATTCGGGCATTGCGCAACGGGATCGACTGCATGGTGTTCGATCCGGCAGAAGTAGCCCCAGAACCAGCAATGACCGAGCGGCCTGCGCCGCGCCTGATTTTTACCGGGCAGATGGACTATGCGCCCAACATCGCGGCGGCCGAGCGTGCAATTAGCAGGCTGATGCCGGGCATCCGCGCCAGATTTCCCGATGCATCCCTACATATCGTCGGTCGTAATCCGCCCGCGGCACTTGCTGCTCGGCACGGGCAAGAAGGCTGCCATGTGTGGGGCGAAGTGCCCGACATACGTACCTGGCTCCGTGGAGCGGACCTCGCCTTGGTGCCGCTGGAGATCGCCCGAGGGGTTCAGAACAAGGTGCTGGAAGCCATGGCGATGGAGCTTCCCGTGGTGCTTACACCTGGCGCCGCGACCGGAATCGGCGCTAACGATGGCGAGCATTTGCTCGTTGCTGCGAGCGATGCCGAACTGGTTCAGCGCGTGATCGATCTGGCAGAAAATCTCGACCAAGCTCGGTCCCTCGGTCGCGCCGCGCGGGGCTATGTGTCCAGCACGCTAAGCTGGCCAGCTTCGCTGGCACCGCTGGAAGGGCTGCTTTTTGGTGGCGAACTGGGCCAATCGCGCCATGCTGCATGAAGCCATTCTGTCAGCCACAGAAGGGGAGCAAACTAACGAGGAATCCGTCTGGCGGATCGCAGGTTCGCGCCTTGCACTCGTCTGGCTTGCACTGATCGCGGTATTCTTTTCCGACTGGTCAGCCATGGCCCGGCAATGGTGGGACAGTTCGACCTACAATCATATTCTGCTGGTTCCGCCGATTATCGCTTGGCTGGTCTGGCAACGCTGGCCTGAACTGCGCGAAGTGGCACCGCGACCGTCGTTATGGGGGTTGGTGCCGCTAGGTCTGGCCGTTTTTGGCTGGGTGCTGGGCACGTTCGCCGGGCTCGATCTGCTGCGTCAGGCTGGGGCAGTCGCGATGCTGCCGTCCATGGTACTGCTGCTGCTAGGTCCGCGCGTCGTGGCTGCGGTGCTGTTTCCGCTGTGCTACATGGTCTTTCTAGTCCCCTTCGGCGATGAACTCGTGCCGCCGTTGCAGACCATCACCGCCAAGTTGACGATCTTCCTGGTCGGGGTCACCGGCATTCCGGCAGTGATCGAGGGTGTCTTTATCGATACGCCCGCCGGATTGTTTGAAGTCGCGGAAGCTTGTTCGGGGGTAAAGTTCCTGATCGCGATGATCGCGCTTGGCGCCTTGGTTGCCAATATCGGGTTTCGTAGCTGGAAACGTCGCACCGGATTTATGGCGCTTTGCATTATCGTGCCGATTATCGCCAACGGGATCCGAGCCTGGGGCACGATCTATGCCGCGCAGCATGTCGGGATCGAAAAGGCTGCCGGGATCGACCACCTGATCTATGGCTGGGTATTCTTTGCCGTTGTGATCGCCGCAGTGCTGGGCCTTTCGTGGAAATTCTTTGATCGATCCCGCGACGCGGCAATGATCGATCCTGCAGCAATCAATACGAGCTCTGCACTCGGACGCTGGGAAGGGCGGACTATCGCGCCGGTAAAGGCTGTCGCTGTCGCTGCATTACTCGTTGCAGCCGGAGCCACATGGTCTTACGCAGCCCAGCAGATCGCCGCACCGATCCCGCGGACCGTCGCTTTGCCGCAAGTAGCCGGTTGGCACCGGGTTGATTTTAGCCATGCCGCGCCGTGGGAGCCGCGTGCGATTGGTGCGGAGCATCGCCTGCTTGGATCCTATGCCAATGCAACCGGGCAAAAGGTGGATGTGTTCTACGCCCTTTACGCTACCCAGGCCGAAGGCCGTGAAGCAGGCGGTTTTGGACAGGGCGCTTTAATTCCGGACGGCAATTGGTCCTGGTCCAGCAATGCTGCGGCACCTGCTGGCGGCAAGGGCGAAGTGCTGGTGTATCGTGGGTCGATCGAACGCCGGGCGCATAGCTGGTACCGCACAGGTTCGCTGCTGACCGGAAGCAACGCCCGGCTCAAGCTGGCAAATATTGTCGACCGCCTGTTGCTGAGAGCGCGCCCCACTTCGACCTTGATCATCTCGTCAGAGCGCAAGGCCGGGGGCGATCCGGGCGAAGCGCTCACAGCTTTCGAAGCGAGCGTGGGTGAAATCGGACCATGGATGGACCGCATCGGCGAACATCGCTAAGCGCTGCGACCAATGTGCGGAATCGCTGGCATTTTTCATCTCTCGACGCCCA
Source organism: uncultured Novosphingobium sp. (assembly GCA_964582485.1). GTDB lineage: Bacteria > Pseudomonadota > Alphaproteobacteria > Sphingomonadales > Sphingomonadaceae > Novosphingobium. Next base: position 7,774 of record CAZOSI010000072.1, on the reverse strand, counting down.
AGCCGGTCGATCCGGCGCGGATCGAGCGGATGTGCGCGGCGATGGCGCACCGCGGGCCGGACGGACAGGGCACCTGGACTGCCCCCGGGGTCGGGCTGGGCCATCTGCGCCTTTCGATCATTGATATCGCCGGATCTCCCCAGCCCATGGCCTCGACAGACGGCCGCGCGATGCTGGTCTTCAATGGCGAGATCTATAATTTCCGCGAACTACGCGAGGAGCTGCGTGCTCATGGGGCGGAGTTCCATACTGACGGCGACAGCGAGGTTATCCTCGCGGCGTGGCAACGCTGGGGCCCGGGCTGCTTGCCGCGCCTTCACGGCATGTTTGCTTTCGCGATCTATGATCTGGGGCAGCGGACCCTGTTCCTGGCGCGCGACCGCCTGGGGGTGAAGCCACTGTTCTATGCCCCGTTGAGCGACGGCAGCCTGGCCTTTGCCTCCGAGCTTAAAGGACTAACTGCGCATCCTTTGCTGAGGCGAGACATCGATCCGCTGGCCATTGAGGATTACCTGGCCTGGGGCTACGTCCCAGAGCACCGTTCAATCCTGGCCGGAGTCCACAAACTGCCGGCTGGCCACTCATTGTTGTTGCGCCATGATGCCCCATTGCCTGAACCAAGCCAGTGGTGGGACATCTCCTTCGCTGATCGCCGCCAGGGCCGGACTGCTGACCTTGAAGCTGAATTACTGCATCTGCTGCGGCAGGCGGTGACCAGCAGAATGGTATCGGACGTGCCGCTGGGTGCGTTCCTGTCGGGCGGGGTGGACAGTTCGGCAGTGGTCGCGCTGATGGCAGAGGCGAGCAGCAATCCGGTCAAGACCTGCTCGATCGGCTTTGACGTCAGTCAGCACGATGAAACCGGCTATGCCGCCATGGTGGCCAAGCGTTTTGCCACCGACCACAGGTCGCGTCAGGTCTCGCCTGATGATTTTGAACACGTCGATGCCCTTGCGGCGATGTTCGACGAACCCTTCGCCGATGCCTCGGCCTTGCCTACCTGGCGGGTCTGCCAGCTTGCGCGCGAGACGGTGACCGTAGCGCTTTCCGGCGATGGTGCCGATGAGGCTTTTGCCGGTTACCGTCGCCATAAGTTCCAGCATGCCGAGGACCGGCTGCGTTCGGTTCTGCCACATGCGCTACGCGGTCCGGTGTTCGGCGGACTTGGTGCGATCTATCCCAAGGCGGACTGGGCCCCGCGTCCGTTGCGGGCCAAAGCCACGTTTCAGTCGCTCGCGGCGAGCAGTGAGGCTGGCTATGCCCGCGCTGTCGGAATCGTAACGCCTGAGCAGCGCGCCTCGCTCTATTCGCCTGATTTCCTAAGGCTGCGCGGGGACTATCGTGCTGAGCATGCCTGGGAAGAAGTCATGCGCCGCGCACCGGCCAGATCGGGACTGGACCGCGCGCAATATGCCGATCTCAAGGTCTGGCTTCCCGGCGATATCCTGACCAAGGTTGATCGCACCTCGATGGCGGTCAGTCTTGAGGCGCGTGAGCCGCTGCTGGACCACCGGCTACTTGAATTCGCGGCAAGTTTGCCTGAGCGACTGCGGTTGCAGCGGGGCGAGGGGAAGTGGCTGCTCAAGAAAACGATGCGGCGTTATCTGCCGGACGATATTCTCTATCGCCCCAAGCAAGGCTTCGTCCTGCCGATCTCGGACTGGTTCCGCGGACCGTTGGCGTCCAGTGCGCGAAGCATTGCCGCAAGCAATGCTCTGGCCAGGACCGGCTGGTTCGATCCGGTGCGCTTGGGGGTGATTGCCGAAGAGCACATTGGTGGGCGGTTCGATCACGGACGGTTGCTATGGCAGCTGTTGATGCTGGATCGTTCGATTAGCGGCCTGCGGGTCTGATCCCAACACCAAGCCCCAAATGAGAACGGCCCCGACTTGCGTCAGGGCCGTTTCGAAATTTGCTTTGTTCGTTCAGCTACGGCCGAACCAGCTGCGCCAGCTGCCCCAATTAATTGACATGACCATTCTCCTGCAGCGAGAGCGCCCGCAAAGAACGCTTTCAACGTGCAGAATAACCGAATCTTTACCAAACGCAATAGCTTTTTCTTAACCAATTTGGTTGGATTCTGGGCATTAAGGCATTGAACTATAAATTTAATATCGATGGAGCAGGGCATGGAGAGCCGACGTCCTGGCGATCGGACGGTCTATTGGAGAGCAGTTTTCTTGGAAGTTATCGGAAGTCTGCAGCCCGATTCGCGGCAGCGATAGTCTGAGCGCAAGCCGCTTTTAGAACCCTGTTCACAGTTGCCAAAATCTGATAATTGGCCGCAATTCGATGCCTTGGACAACGGAGTATCCGTATGGTGTCTTAAGCGGCTTTCGTTTGCGATACTGTATCAAGCAGGGTCAATAGTGCATCGGAACGCATTGGCTTTGCTAAATAGTAGCCTTGGGCGTAATCACAACCGATGGAGCGCAGAATTTCGAGAGTCTCGGGATCTTCGATACCTTCTGCAATAACCCTGCGGCCCAGGCCATGCGCCAGTTCAATCGTGGATTCGACAAGTAGCATATCACTGGCGTTGGTCACCAGCCCGCTCACGAAGCGCCGGTCGATCTTGATCTCCTGGCATGGGACGGTGCGGAGGTACTCAAGCGTTGCATTGCCTGTGCCGTAATCGTCAATCGACAGGTCTATGCCGATTGCCGATATCCCTGCAAGGTTTGCGGCAATAACATTGTGCTCACTGAACGGGGCTGACTCGGTAACTTCCAGCGTCAGATATGAGGCAGGAAAACCAGTCGCGATCAGAACTCGGGCAATCTCGGCCGGCAACTGTGGCTGCTCAAGGATGCTGGCCGATATGTTTACGCTCAACCGGAAGTTCGGCATCATTTCCACAATCGGCTTGGCGGTGCGTACGGCATTCTCGAGAATATAGAATGTAAGCCGCGTGATGCGGTTGTGCATTTCGGCTGAGAGTACAAAAGCCTCTGGCGAAATTGCGCCTCGCGTCGGATGTTGCCAGCGAACCAGGGCTTCCGCTCCGCAGATCGTATCGTCGGCAAGGTTGTATTGGGGTTGATAGGCAATCCAGATGTCACCTGAATCGATTGCTGCGTCGAGTTCGCTCATCAGCGAAAGTTCCCAGGCAACCTCTTCGTCGTTGGCATTCGAATTGAAATGGACCAACTGATGCTTGGTTGCTGCGTTGTCAGCTGCGAGTAGGGCCCGCCCGATCCGGTTCGAAACCGGTCGTGCAAGATCTACATCGACGCCAAATGCGATATGGATATCGAGTTTGCGTCCGCGAATTTCGAAATGGCTCTCAATAAGCCTTGCTAGACCAGCGAGGTGGTCCTCAAGCTCGACCTGTGAAAGCTGAGGGCTCAACCAATAGAGAACGTCCTCGGCCTGATAAAAGGTAGGATTCGTCTCAGGAAGAGTCAGGCGCCGGGCAATTTCATTTATCAGATCATCTTCGACAGGTGTCTGGAAGCTGGCGCACACTGCAGCATAGTTGCGGATCCGCATCGCGATGATCGGGTTCTGCGCTGCCAATGGCTCTTCCCGGAGAGCGGCGAGATTCGGCAGAAGTGAACTCGCGTTCTTGAGTCTGGCTTCGGCAATTTCCTGGAGCCGTGAAGCTCGATAGGCAACGATTCCAAACATCAGGAACGACGGCAAGAAGGCCGCCTTTATCAACAGAATGTCCATGGCGAATGGGACAGTGATTGCCAAAAGAATCGCGCTAGCTACTGTAAACGAGCGCAACTTCTGGCTGCGAACCCGAAGCAAGAGTGCGGCTAGCAAGGCGAAAACCAGCATTGATGGCAACCATTCGACATCGCGTGGTTGCCCTTCCTTGAGGGTTTGTGCCCCTACGGCATGAGCATAGACACCCGGCACAGCGCCCTGGCCGAATATGTAGACGATATCATTGGTTTGCGCGGTCACCCCTATGATCAGGTCTTTGCCACGAAGCGCGCCTGCCGGGATCTTACCATTGGCAATGTCCACAACACTCAATGTAGGAACAGACGAAGACTGGATCGACCAATCGGGCATGTAAGGCTGTTCGGCACCGCCGGTCCGCCCGGCGATGCTGGCTGAGATTGACGGGACCTCATTGCCGAAAAATAGATCGGCCATGTATGGCTCTACCGAGAGTAAAGCGGGATTGCGGTTGCCGGTGAGCGCGCGAACCGTAGTTACTGCCGCGAACATTGGGTGAGGCCAAACCGGTTCGAAGCTTCCATCCTTTTCAGTTGGAGCAAGAAATGCCCCTGTAAACACTTTACCTTTGTGCCGAGCGAGAGCATCCACGAAGGCCAAGTCGCCAACGGAATCTATCTGTTTTGAAAATGCTTCATCGAAATAGATGCGATTAACGCCAGCTTTGAAGGCTTCATCAATAAGGTCTGCGTTGTGCTTGCGAGAATAGTAGTCGGAGCCAAAGGCGCGGATAGTCTTTTGATCGATTGCGCCAACAACAATCGATTGATCTGCCGGTCGAGCCCGAACGAAATTTCGAGCCCCTCGATACATCCCTTCCAGCGGCAGGGTTAAGTTGATGAACGCAATGAAGCACGAGAGCACGAGTGCCCAAGAGAAGATCCGGGTCCGGGTTGTCTGCTTCTTGGGCTTGGATTTTCGGCGAAACGGCCACATCAGCTAGGTACCTTTGGGAATCGGCCGATAACAAGCTTGGATGCATGGCAAATCAACGCCTTGAGCCGCGATAGCTCAAAGCGGAGGGAGGGGGCGTGGCGGTGCGTTCCCTTCGTCATTGCGTCGGGTTAGCCGGAATATGGTAATTTTTCGTTAGTGCTAACGTCAGGTTCACAGGGCGGTGGCTAGGCCGGTGAGGCGTGTCGCTTGTGCGGTAGCTCGTTTTTCGAGTTCGTAATGAGATATTGTAACAATCTAATCGTTCGGTTAAGGGAGGCGCGCAACTCACAGTTCGGAACACCCATGACATACCGGTTTTATGCCTCGATCTCGTCGCTCCCTCTCGCCATCGCGGCACTAGTTCCTGCAACTGCCTGGGCTCAGGAAGCCGACCAGAGCGATTATCACGGCAGTGGCAATGAAGACATTGTCGTCACTGCAATGCGCCGGGCATCAACCCAGGACTCGGTATCGGGCGTTGCGGTGGTCCAGGCTGAACAATTGATAGCAAACGCCAGGCCGGGGCTGGGGGACAGCCTGACCCATACACCGGGCGTTTCGGCCACCTCGTTTGGGCCATCGGCGTCGCGGCCGGTGCTGCGCGGGCTGCAGGGAGAGCGGGTGCGGGTGCTGTCCAATGGTATCGGATCGATCGACGTATCGAACACTTCGGTCGATCATGCTCCGGTCGTCAATCCGCTGTTGGCACAAAGGATCGAGGTGCTGCGCGGGCCGCAATCCTTGCTTTATGGCTCATCAGCGAGTGGCGGGGTGGTCAATGTTATCGATCGCCGGGTTCCTAGCCAGATACCCGATGAAGCGATCCATCTTTCCGCGATGGGGGGTTATGGCAGCGCGGCCAATGAACGGATGGCTGCTGTCGCGGCGGAAGTCCCGCTTGGCGGCAACTGGGTCGGGCATGTTGATGGCTCTTGGCTAAAGACCGACGACCTCAAGATCGGCGGCTTTGCACTTTCGCCTGCATTGCGGGCTACAGCCATTGCGTCGAGCTTGCTTCCGCCGGATCCAGATGCTGATCCGGAAATCAACTTTGCCGACAATGCTACGCTGCAAGGTTCACTGCCCAATACGGCTAATCGCACCTGGACCGCAGCTGCGGGCCTGGCCTATGTTACCGAAGGCGGCAATATCGGCGTTGCCTACAGCCATTACGACAGCCTTTACGGCGTGCCGGTCCGCTTCGCCACCGAGCCCGGACAGGAACAGGAAGCCCCGCGGATCAAGCTGCGCCAGCACCGCATTGATGCCCGTGCCGAAATCGAAACGGGCGGTTCGCTGATTGAAAAGTTGGCCTTCCGCTATGCCTATGGCGACTATGTCCATTCCGAAATCGAACCGGACGGCGCGATCGGAACCACCTTCTTCAGCAAGGGCATGGAAGGCCGGTTTGATTTGATCCAGGCCGAACGCGGTGGCTGGAAGGGCGTAACCGGCAGCCAATTCGTGATCCGTGATTTTAACGTGGTTGGGGCAGAAGCCTTCTTGCCTAAGAACTCTACCGAACAGGTCGGCCTGTTCACGCTCCAGCAGTACGAAAGCGGGCCGTGGCATGTTGAAGCCGGTGCGCGCTATGAACACACCCGGCAAAGTGCCAAGCCGGACTCAAATCAACCGCAATTCTTTGCCGGAGATAGGACTTTCAACACCTTTTCAGCGGCCTTGGGCGGGACGTTCGAGTTTACCGATGGCTGGAAGCTCGCATTCAATGCCGGCCATACCGAACGCGCACCATCGGCCGAGGAACTGTTCGCCAACGGGCCACACGCCGGTACTTCGGCTTTCGAAATCGGGGACCCGAGCCTCAAGGTTGAGCGCGTCTGGTCGGCGGAGGCGATCCTTCGCGGCCAGGTCGAAGGATTGAAATTCGAAGCGTCGCTATATCACAACTGGTACAACAACTTCGTCTACGACGATCGCACTGGCGCCATCGAGGATGGCTTGCCGGTGTTCCAGATGCGTCAGGCCGATGCGCGGCTCTATGGGTTCGAAGCGCAAGCCGAAGCGACGCTGGCCAAACCGGGCCCCTGGACAATTTCGGCCAATGGCCTTGTTGATTATGTTCACGCAGAAATCGATAATGTTGGACCGGCGCCTCGCATCCCGCCGTTTCGGGTGCTTGGCGGATTGAGTGCGAAGTCACCGCATCTGGACCTTTCAGTCGAAGCGGAGCGCGTCTTTGCCCAGAACCGGATCGCAGGTTTTGAAACGACCACTCCGGCCTATACTTTGGTCAACCTTTCGGCGATCTGGAGGCCGATGGGCGATGAAGGACCGCTCAGTCTTCTGCTTTCGGCGAACAACCTGTTCGATGTCGATGCCCGCAGGCACGCATCCTACCTTAAGGACTATGCCCCCCTGTCAGGCCGCGATATTCGGGTGACCATTCGGGTCGAATTGTAAGTTCAGCTTTCACCGTGCCCGGCGGCGAGGTACTCTGCGCTTTGCATTTCGTTCAGGCGTGATGCGGTGCGTTCGAATTCAAACCTACCGTCGCCCGCGGTGTAGAGCAGGTCGGGTTCGGCCGCGGCGGTGGCAAATAGCTTGACCTTGTTCTCGTACAGGGCGTCAATCAGTGTGACGAACCGCGCAGCTTCATTGCGGTTTTCAGGGCCCATTTGCGGGATTCCGACGACGATCACGGTGTGATAGGTCTGGGCAATCGCAAGATAATCGGCCGCGCCGCGAGCTTCAGCGCAGAGCCGCTTGAAACTGAAGACGGCCACACCCTTCAGGCTCTTGGGTACGTGCAGCTTGCGCCCGCCGCCTAGATCGAGCTCGGTCGAGGGAACATGCGCGCCGTCTTCGGGCGGGAAATCGGTCAGGCGGAAGAAGGCCTCGCTGACCTGCGCGGTGGAATTGTCGCCCAGCGGGGTGTGCCAAGTGTCGATTCCAGCGAGCCGCTCCAGCCGGTAATCGTGCGGACCGTTCAGCGCCATGACGTCAAGCTCGCGCTCGATCAGGGCGATGAAGGGCAGGAAATGTTCGCGGTTGAGTCCATCCTTGTAGAGCTCGGACGGGGAGCGGTTGCTGGTGGTGACGATCGTCAGGCCATGCTGCTCGATCAGCGCAGTGAACAGCCGGCTCATGATCATCGCATCGGCCGAATTGTTGACCACCATCTCGT
>CAZOSI010000071.1:11958-15216 GCA_964582485.1 uncultured Novosphingobium sp. | reverse complement strand
TCAAGATCCCCAAGGAAGCCATTTCGCGCCAGATCGCCGAATCGGTCGACCTGATCGTCCAGGTCAAGCGCCTGCGCGACGGTTCGCGCCGCACCACCGAAATCACCGAAGTGATCGGGATGGAGGGCGACGTGATCGTCACCCAGTCACTGTTCAAGTTCGAATACCTCGACGAAAGCGACGACGGCAAGATCATCGGCGAATACCGCTCGTCAGGCCTGCGCCCCTATACGCTTGAAAAGGCCCGGATGTTCGGGTTCGACCAGGCTTACCTTGAGGCTTGCCTCTAAGCCCGAACCGCACAGCCAAGCCCAATCGAAGTGCTGTGACCTTTCGCCTTATTTCGGCCCCGGCCGGGATAACCGCCGGATCAGGCCGAGCAAGGTCGAATGGCGTATTTCCGCTCGATTCCAACGTATTCACCGCGCCAGACGATCAGCCTGACCCACCCTTCTTGGGCGGCCCGCATCCGCTCCGGAGCTGTCAAATTCCGATTGACCAGCGGAGGCTTGGGCGTTGACCCGTTTAAGCTGCTTCGACGTTGAATTGGGCTGTCTGAATAAGCTGCTTTGCGTTCAAGATCTCTGTTCGGCAATACTTGAGGGATGTTCGATCCGCTCTTCCCCGTCGCCCTAGTATGCGGACCGCTGGCGTGGGCGGCTCTCTTGTGGAATGAAGCGAGGCGCGCGACCGTAAAAATATGGCCGTCGAGCGTGAGCTTATTGCTCACGCTGCCTTCCGTGTGGGGTCTGTCCAACTGGGCAACGATGACTGCGGTTATTATTTTCGGGGATGGGATGAATCAGGCTGGATTCGAACGAACCGCATTGGTCGCAATAATGGCCGCAGTATGTATCGTGATTGGCAGTTATTGCTTATTAGCTGTGCGGCGGAAGCGTCGAGCTTCTGCCTCGGATTGATGCCAACTTCTGCCAACAAAGCAAACGAAGACGAGCAGCGCACACTTACCGCAGCCACCCCACTTCCCAATCTCACCCTCACACAAAAAACGGCCCAAAAACCGCCATCAGGAAGGCCAGAAAGGCCGACCAGAAGGCGATGTCGCGCCAGGGCATCCAGCCGACGGCGTCGGCATCGCTGCGGGTCATTCGGCGGCGGTCGCCACGCCAGGCGACCACGGCCAGGCAAACCAGGCTGAACGACAGCAGGCCCGAGCGCACCCAGGCGATGTCGAGCCAGTCCGATATCGTCGCTTGCCAGTCCATTTCCCGCCGTTAGATCGGTCAGGTGCCCCCTGTCCAGAAGCCCCTTTACGCGCTTGGCCTGCGGCTGCTGGCCGTGATGGTGCTTTCCACGCTGGTGATGCTGGTCAAATATACTGCGGCCAGCGGGGTGGCTTTTCCAGAGATCCTGTTCTGGCGCCAGGTTCCCTCGGCGGTGCTGATCCTGGCCTGGCTGGCGCTGCGCGGTCAGATTGGCCGGTTGAAGACCGAGCGGCTGCCCAGCCACGCCCGCCGCGCCATGCTGGGGATGACCGGTATGTTCTTCACCTTCGGCGCGCCGGTGCTGCTGCCACTGGCAGTGGCAACCACCCTGGGCTTTACCACCCCGGTTTTCGCGGTGATCCTTTCGGCCCTGCTGCTGAAGGAACGGGTCGGCCCGGTCCGCTGGCTGGCAGTGGCATTGGGCTTTACCGGGGTGGTAATCATCGCCCAACCCGGACACACTTCAATTCCCGCATTCGGGGCCTTCGTCGGGCTTGGCGCCGGGTTCATGGTCGCGCTGATCTCGATCCAGGTCCGCGATCTGGGGCGGACCGAGGAACCGCTGTCGATCGTGTTCTGGTTTGCTGCGCTGTCGGCCCCGGTGCTGGCACTGGGCCTGCCGTTCTATGCCGGCGCGCACAGCGCCTGGCAGTGGTTCCTGCTGATCGCCGGAGGCGTGCTCGGCCTGTTCGGACAACTGCTTCTCACCGCCTCGCTGCGCTATGGTCAGGTCGCCAGCGTAATCGTGATGGACTATTCGGCGCTGATCTGGGCAACGCTATATGGCTGGGCGATTTGGGACGAGCTGCCGCCTGCTGCGATCTGGCTAGGAGCCCCGGTCATCATCGCTGCCGGCGCGGTAATTGCCTGGCGCGAACACCTGCACCATCGCCGCCTAACGCCCGCTGCGGTGAACAGCGCGGAATGAGCGGTGGCCGGGGCAACAGGCGATTGTGTTGCGGGCTATGATGCTACACCCTCACTCATGAGCAAAAACACGGAGAGTCCTTTGGTTCGCAAACTCCTGCTCGCATGCGCGATGACCGGCCTGGTTCTGACCGCTTCGGCCTGCAACACCGTAAAGGGCCTGGGCCGTGATATTGAATCGGTTGGCGAAGCGGGCGATCGCGCGGTCAAATAAACACGTTCGTGCCGGGCTGGTCGGCAGTTGGTCGAAACCTTACTTGCCAATTTGGGCTGGACAATTACCAAGTTAGCCGAAGAACTTTCGTTCAGGAGGCTGTCTTTATGTCTTTGCTCCCCCGCTTGCTGGCTGCTGCTGCAGCCTTGGCGATCGCCGCCCCCAGCCAGGCGCAAGAGATCGTCGTCAAGGGCCGGCCGGTCAGCGAGACTGCGGCTGACCTAGCCGCATGTCTCAAACGCGATTGCCCGCCGGACGAAGATATCAAAGCCACTCTGGCCCACGCCGAAAACCTGTTCGTCAGTGGTGACTACAAAACAGCCCAACGCACGCTGCATGCCTCGATGGGCCGCAATCGCAAGCATGGCAAGGCGCACCCGGTGCTGGTCTCTGACCTGTTTCGCGCAAACAGCCGCGTGGCCGAACATATGGGCGAAGGCCGCGATTACCAGCTCTCCACGCTCGACATGCGCAACACTTTGCGCGACAGTTTTGGCAAGGACGATTTCCGGACCTTGGTTGCGGATATCGAAGTGGGTGACAGCCGGGCCAAGCTGGGTTTCTCTGACGAAGCCGAGAAAATCTACCGCGATGTTGAGAAGCGTTCAATCGCCGCCAAGCAGTTCAGGGTCGCCAGCTTTGCGCGGGTGCGGCTGGCGACGGTGGCGCGCAACCGTTACGATCTGGAACCGACCTCCCCCAACCGCAAGGAACTGGACAAGCGGCTTTCTCTGATCACCGACAATCCTCTTCCGGGCGGCGAGGAATTCATCCTGGCGGCCAAGGTGCTTCGCGCCAAGACCGACCGCAAGCATGGCTCGACCGCCAGCACCGACGCGCTGGTCAAGGAATTCGCGGCCAAGGGCGGCGTTACCCGCCCACTTCTGCTTT
>CAZOSI010000071.1:0-11948 GCA_964582485.1 uncultured Novosphingobium sp. | reverse complement strand
CCCTGGCCCCCAATGGTCCGCGCACCGACGGGTGGCCAGACGGATTTGACAGCACCCGCAACGCCAATATCGGCGCATCGACCAATCGATATGGACAGTGGGTCGATGTCGGGTTCTGGATTGGCCCCAGCGGCAAGGTTTCCGACGTCGAAGTCCTGCGTTCGTTCGGCGACAGCGCCTGGGCCAAACCGGTCGTCGGAAATGTCGGCCGACGGATCTATGCGCCACTCAAGACCGATGGCGACAGCAGTCCGGGATTCTACATGATCGAGCGCTACACGCTGACTGCCAGAGTTACCGATGGCGTGACCGGAACCCACCTGCGAACCCGTGAATTGACCCCTCGGATCGAACGGATCGATTTGACCGAGGATGAGGTGGCGACGGCCAAGTCCGGCGGCTGATCAGCCCCGGCCAAGCCGCCGCGCGGCGCGTTCGCGCAGGGTCAACCAGGCCAGCAGACCGACCGGCCCAACCAGAAAGGTCGTCAGCAGGAACGGCGCCTGAACCAGCCGCGAAAAACCTTTGGCATCGGCATCGCGGGCGATCCACAGTCCGGTGAACAGGTCAAACGCCAGGTAATGTGTCCAGCCGATCACCAGGCCGCCATCGCTGAGGAAAAAGCGCCGCACGCCTTCAATCGAAGTCAGGTCCAGCCCACCCGATCCAGCCATGCCGCCAGGCTCGACCTTGCCGGTGACGAACAGAACAAAGCACAGGGTATAGATCAAGCACAGCAGCCCGACACCGAGATAGAGGATCGCGCTGTGGGTCAGCGGCTTGCGCGGAAATGCCATCAGCAAGACCCAGGCAATTAGTGCCAGTCCATTGGTCAGCGAAAACAGCGATTCCCACATTGCGGCGCGCCTCCTTCAGGCGACCAGCCTTATCCTTCGAGATGCCGGAAGCACAGTACCAATTCGCCGTCGAGCAGGTAATCGAAGCGGTGCGGGGCCAGCGCGCGGAAAAAGTTCACCGTCGACCCGCTCCACGGGAAAGCCCAGTCGTCTGGCTCCAGCACGATCAGGTCGCTCTTGCTTACCCAGCCGATGTTGTCGGAGAAGACTTCAGCCTGGGCGCCCTCAATATCGAGCTTGACTATCCACGGCCGTCCTCCCGGAACCATCGCAACCAGATCGTCGATGGTATGGGCCGGAACGGCACCGGGCGCGTCCGCTTCGCAATATTCGGTCTGTAACCCGGCGCTGCCGCGTTCGTGCGCGATCACCCGGCAATGGCCGGAACGCGATCCGACTGCGCCCTGGACCACGGTGGCCCGGCCCGGCGCCAGTTCGGCGGCATTGGCGCGCAGCACCCGGGCATTGTCGGCATCGGGCTCTACCGAAATCACATGGGCGAAGGGAAAATCGCGGGCAAAGCTGCGCAGCGCCAGCCCGATATTACCACCACCATCGACGATCACCGGAACGCCACCTTCTGCCTGAATGACCTCCGCCCGGCGCATCAGCTCTGCCATCTGGGCAAACTTGGCAATATCATACTGGCGCTGGACCAAACATTGCCAGAAGATCGAATAGTCCGAACGCGTCGGGCGCAGCCAGATCGGACCATCTAAACCCGGCACCAGCACCGGCCGCGCTAGCGCCGCCACGTCACCGCCAGAGCCGCTAACGCCCAGCCCCAGCCGCAGGCCATGGACCGGTCCGAAGCGTTTGATGAAATTCGGCAACCGGGCAAGCTTTTCCATGGCTGTCCCCTGCTGGCGAAATCGTAGGCCCGCCAGGGTTCCCTCATGGCAGCAATACGTGAAATCGCTTTAAGCTTGCCGGTCAGCTCGCCTGATCGCCCTTCCACACCAGCACCGGCTTCCGGGCCGCCTGGGTCTCATCGAGACGGCGGCGCGGGGCGAAGTGGGGGGCGCCCTTTAGCGCGGGGTCGCCTTGTTTGGCTCGGCGGGCAAGGCTTTGCAGCGAGCCGATAAACCGGTCGAGACCGGCCTTGCTTTCGGTCTCGGTCGGCTCAACCAGCATCGCGCCGTGGACGACCAGCGGGAAATAGACCGTCATCGGGTGGAAGCCCTCGTCGATCAGGCCCTTGGCAATGTCGAGCGTGGTGAAGCCATCGGCGAGGCCGGCATCGCTGAACAAGGCCTCATGCATGCACGGACCACTAGCACCAAAGGGGGCCTCAAGGTGCCCTTCGAGTGACCTCAGCACGTAGTTCGCGTTGAGAACCGCGTCCTCCGCCACCCGGGCCAGGCCATCCGCGCCGTGGCTGAGGATATAGGCCAGCGCGCGGGTGAACATGCCCATCTGTCCGTGGAAGGCCGCCATGCGCCCGAACGAGTGCGGATGCTGCTGGGCGGCGTCCTCTTCCTCGACCAGCAGCACGGTGCCGTCGGCCTGGCGTGCGGTAAAGGGCAGCGGCCCGAACGGCGACAGCGCCTCCGACAGCACCACCGGACCCGAGCCCGGCCCGCCGCCGCCGTGCGGGGTGGAGAAGGTCTTGTGCAGGTTGATGTGCATCGCATCGATGCCAAGGTCGCCCGGGCGGACCTTGCCGACGATCGCGTTGAAGTTCGCACCGTCGCAATAGACGTATCCACCCGCGGCATGGACCGCGTCGGAAATCGTCTTCATCTCGCGTTCGAACAGCCCGCAGGTGTTGGGGTTGGTGATCATCACCCCGGCAACGTCCGGACCCAGCCGGGCCGTCAGCGCGGCGAGATCGACCCGGCCCTCGGCAGTGGCGGGGATGTTCTCGATGCTGAACCCGGCAAAGGCGGCGGTGGCAGGGTTGGTGCCGTGGGCGCTTTCGGGGACCAGCATGACCTTGCGGTCCTCACCCCGGGCCTGCAGCGCGGCCTTGATGCAGAGCACGCCGCAAAGCTCACCGTGAGCGCCGGCCTTGGGGGTCATGGCGACGCCGTGCATGCCGGTCAGCTCGATCAGCCAGAAGGCCAGCTCGTTGATCACTTCCAGCGCGCCGCGCGCGGCTTGCTGGGGGGCGAGCGGGTGGAGATCGGCAAAGCCCGCCATCCGCGCGACCTTTTCGTTGAGCCGCGGGTTGTGCTTCATGGTGCACGATCCCAGCGGGAACGGCCCCAGGTCGATCGCGTAGTTCTGGCGGCTGAGCCGGGTGTAGTGGCGCACCGTTTCGGGCTCGCTCAGACCCGGCAGCGCGGGAACTTCAGCACGCAGGAACTTCCCAAGGCCCGCCATCGGCTCGGCCCCGGCCTCATCGATATCGACACCGTAAGTGTCGGGGCGGCCGAGTTCGAAGATCAGGGCCTCTTCGAGCATCAGCGCCCGGTCGCCGCTGGCAGTTGCTTGCCCGGCTGCTTCGGCGCTGCCCATTTCCGGGCGCCAGCCGCCCTGGTTCACGCTGCTCATGCCAGCACTCCTTCCAGCGCCGCACCCAGCGCTTCGATATCCGCGTCAGTTGTCATCTCGCTGGTGCAGACCAGCAGGCCATTGGCCAGGCCCGGCACATCGGGATAGAGCCGCCCGAGCGAAACCCCGCCAAGGATGTATTGGTCGGCCAGCTTGCGCACCACTTCGCGAGCATCGACCGGCAGCACCACGGTGAACTCGTTGACATAGGCATTGTTGAGCACCGAAATCCCAGGGACCCTGGCAAGCCGCGCCGCGGTCTGCTGCGCGCGGGCGTGGCTGAGGCGGGCGAGCTTGTTCAGCCCCGTCCCGCCCAGCAAGGTCATGTGAATGCTGAAGGCCAGCGCGCAAAGCCCGGCATTGGTGCAGATATTGCTGGTCGCCTTCTCTCGCCGGATATGCTGCTCGCGGGTCGAAAGCGTCAGCACAAAGCCGCGCTTGCCTTCGGCATCGACCGTCTCGCCGCAGAGCCGCCCGGGCATCTGCCGCACGAATTTCTCGCTGCATCCGAACAGGCCGAGGTAAGGCCCGCCGAACTGGAGCCCAACGCCTATCGACTGCCCCTCGCCGACCACAATATCAGCGCCCAGCTTGCCCGGCGCCTCGATCAGCCCCAGCGCAACCGGCTCGGTCACCACAGCCACCAGCAGCGCGCCCTTGGCGTGAGCGGCTTCGGCAATCGCGGCAAGGTCGGTCGGGCGGCCGAGGATGTCGGGGTACTGTACCACAACGCAAGAGGTCGCATCGTCGATCGCGGCGATCACTCCGGCGGTATCGGGATCGGCGCTCAGTGCCGGGGCAGCCCACTCGATCGTGTCGCCGGTGAACTTGGCCATGGTGCGGATCGTCGAAACGTAGTGCGGGTGCAGCCCTGAGCAGAGCACTGCCCGGCTGCGCTTGGTCACCCGGCCCGCCATCGCCACGGCTTCCCAGCAGGCGGTCGAGCCATCGTACATCGAGGCATTGGCAATGTCGGTTCCCAGCAGGCGCGCAACCTGGGTCTGGAACTCGAACAGCATCTGCAGCGTGCCCTGCGCGATTTCGGGCTGGTAAGGCGTGTAGGCGGTCAGGAACTCGCCGCGCTGGATCAGGTGATCGACCGAAGCCGGAACATGGTGGCGATAGGCTCCCGCCCCCAGGAAGAACGGCACTTGCCCGGCGCTGAGGTTCTTGCCCGCGAGTGCGGCCATGTGGCGCTCAACCGCCATTTCGCTGGCATGCATCGGCAGGCCGGCAATCGGTCCGGAGAGGCGGGCTTCGGCGGGGACATCGACGAACAGATCATCGACCGAGGTCGCGCCGATTACACCGAGCATCTCGGCGCGGTCGGTTGGGGTCAAGGGGAGGTAGCGCATTGAAACTCCTTAATTCCTCCCCTTCAGGGGAGGGGAACCACGAAGTGGTGGAGGGGCACGTGCGTGTTTTCATGACGCCGAGAGGTCAGGACATTCGGCCCGTACCCCTCCACCGTGCTTCGCATGGTCCCCCTCCCCGTTCCGGGGAGGATTTTACAGTCCCGCCACGAACTCGTCGTAAGCGGCCTTGTCCATCAGCCCGTCGAGCTCGCCCGCTTCGCTCAGCGTCAGCTTGAACAGCCAGCCCGCGCCTTCGGGGTCGGTGTTGACCAGTTCGGGCTCGCCATCGAGCGCGCCGTTGGCTTCGGTCACTTCACCGCTGGCGGGCGAATAGACGTCGCTGGCGGCCTTGACACTGTCGACCACGCAGGGCGCGTCGCCCTTCTTCACGGCAGTTCCGGCGGCAGGCAGGTCAACGAACGTGATGTCGCCCAACTGGCCTTGCGCATAGTCGGTGATGCCGACCGTGGCGTTGGTGCCGTCAACGTCGATCCATTCGTGGTCCTGGGTAAAATAACGGGTCATGAGAGGAGGACTCCTTAGCGGTAATAGCGATGAGGAACGAAAGGCATGGGCACCACGCGCGCGGGTAGGCGCTTGCCGCGCACGTCGATGTCGAGCGCGATGCCTTCGGCACAGTGCGCGGTATCGACATAGGCCATGGCGATCGGATGGCCGAGCGTTGGCGAGAAACCGCCCGAAGTCAGCACGCCAACCTTCTGGTCGCCGCTGTAAACTTCTGCGCCTTCGCGCGCGGCCTGACGGCCTTCGAGCGCGAGGCCCACGCGCTTTTGCGGCGTCCCTTCGGCCAGCTCGCGCAACACGCGGTCCGCGCCGAGGAAGCCACCTTCGGTCCGGCGGCGCTTGTTGACCGCAAACAGCAAGTCGGCATCGACCGGCGAATGTTCGGGGCTGAGATCGTGCCCATAAAGCGGCAGCCCGGCCTCCAGGCGCAGCGAATCCCGCGCGCCCAGGCCGATCGGCTTGACCTCTGGCTGGGCGCAGATCGCATCGGCAATCGCGGCGGCGCTTTCGGCCGGTAGTGCGATTTCAAACCCGTCCTCGCCGGTATAGCCCGAGCGGCTGATCCAGACTTCGACGCCGGCAATCTTGAACTGCCCGCCCTTCATGAACTTGAGCGCTGAAAGCGGCCATTCGCCAGTCGTGACCCGCTCCAGCGCCTCGGCCGCCTTGGGGCCTTGCAGCGCGAGGAGCGCATTGTCTTCCATGTAGGTCATGGTTACATCATCGGGCAGATGCTCGCGCAAGTGGCCCATGTCGTCCCACTTGGTCGCGCCATTGACTACCAGATAGAAGCCCGAATTCCAGCGCGTGACCATCAGGTCATCAAGGATCCCGCCCTCTCCATCCAGCAGCATCGAATAGCGCGGACCGAACGGTTTGAGCGTTGCAAGGTCGATCGGCAGCACCGCCTCAAGTGCGGCTTCTGCGTCGTCGCCGCTGATGAACAGCTGGCCCATGTGGGAAACGTCGAACAGCCCGGCACTGCTGCGGGTCCAATCGTGTTCGGCCAGGATCCCTTCAAACTGGACGGGCATCCAGTAGCCCGCGAATTCGACCATCCGGCCACCGCGCGCGCGGTGCCAGCCGTCGAGCGGCAAGGTCAGGACTTCGATTTCGGGCAGGTCTTCGTTCTCGGGTACTTCGGACACAGGGCATGGCTCCGCACAGCTCGATTGATCTGTGCCCCCTCTGTCACGGAAACCTGAGAGCTTTCCCCCGCTGACGCGAGGTTACCCCTTCGGCGGTCCGCGCCAGAGCACGAACACTTTCCAGAGCATCGCTATCAATCCACGCGGTCCATTGGCCTGAGAGATTCCGGGGCGGTTGCTCCTTCGGCGCCTGATGACGAATCATCAGAACTCTCCCGCGCGATCAGCGACGCTTATGGGAATGACGCGGCTGGCTTATGCTGTCAATGGCGGAACGCAGTTCCATCCCCTGCACTACACTCGTCATCCTCAACCTGATTCAGGATCCATTCTGCCCCGCTAAAGCAAGCTCTGCCCCTTGCGCGCCGCGCGCAGGATCGCGTCATGTTCGAACACGAACCGGCCGGCCATTTTCTCGCGGGCCAGGCCAATGATCGCCTCTGCCATGACCTCGGCCCGAATCGAGCGGTACTTGCGATAGGAGCCCTGCATCAGCAGATCGGCCAGCGGGCTGGCGATCATCCCCAGCTTCTCGGCCGGGCGCAATTCCGCGCGCGGGCCGCGCAACAGACCTGGCCTCAGAATATCGAGCCGGGGAATGCCGAGCTTGCCCAGCGCCTGCTCGGTCTCGCCCTTGACCCGCAGGTAGAAATTGCGCGCCAGTGGATCGGCTCCGACCGAGGAAACTGAAATCATCTGCCGCAACCCGGCGGCCTTGGCGGCTTTGCCGCAGGCCAGCACCAGGTCCTGGTCAACCGCGCGGAACGCTGCCTCGTCCTTGCCGGCCTTCTTCCAGGTCGTGCCCAGCGCGCAGACCAGCACATCGGCATTTGCGGCAGCGATCGCATCGCCCCAGCCGGACGGTTCAGCGACCAGCATTTCCATCCGCGCGCCCGGCGGCAATGCAGCTTCGCGGCGCGAGATTCCAACAATCCGGATATCGGGCCGGGTCACCGCCAGGCGGATCAGGCTCATTCCGATCAGGCCGGTCGCCCCGACCAAAGCGATGCGGGTCGGCTTAGACATTGCGCAGCCCTTCCGGCGTGCGGCCATAGATCGCGGCATGGGCGGCGATTGCATAGCGGTCGGTCATTCCGGCGATGAAGTCGGCGATGTGACGGCTGCGCGCTGGCTCAGTGTCAGGCAGCGTGGCGAACCAGCCCGCGTCCATCCGCACCGGATCCTGGGCATAACCGGCATAGAGTTCGGCAATGACCGAACGCGCCCGCTCGGCGGTCTGAAGCTGCTGCGGATGGTGATAGAGCTTTTCGTACATGAAGCTTTTGAGCCGCCGCTCGGCCTCGGCCATTGCCGCGCTGAACGCGGCGGTCGCCCGACCCGCCGCACGAACTTCCGCCGCGCTGGCCATGTCCCTGGCACGCACCGCAGTCTCGCCGATCAGATCGTTGACCATCAGCCCGATCTGGCTGCGGACCAGTTCGCGCAAACGCCGGTCCTGCGGGGCATGGGGGAACTTTTGCTCGATCGCGCGCCATTGATCGGCCACGAAATCGAGTGTCAGCAGTTCGTCCAGATCGAGGAACCCGGCGCGCAAGCCATCGTCGATATCGTGATTGTCATAGGCGATATCGTCGGCCAGCGCCGCGACCTGCGCCTCCAGCGAACCCCACTGCCGCAGTTCCAGCGGGTAAGCCGCGTCCAGCTCGGCCAACGCCCAATTGACCATGCCGACCGGGCCATTGTGCTTGGCCAGGCCTTCGAGCATTTCCCATGACAGGTTCAGGCCTTCATGCTCGCAATAAGGGCTGTCGAGCCGCATCAGCACCCGCAGGCACTGGGCGTTGTGATCGAACCCGCCCCACTTGCCCAGCGCATTGTCCAGCGCTTCTTCTCCGGCATGGCCGAACGGCGGGTGGCCGATATCGTGGGCCAGGCACAGCGCCTCGGTCAGGTCCTCGTCCAGCCCCAGAGCGCGGGCAATGACCCGGCCGATCTGCGCGACCTCAAGGCTGTGGGTCAGGCGGACACGGTAATGATCGCCATCGGGGGCGATGAATACCTGGGTCTTGTGCCGCAGCCGCCGGAACGCGATCGAATGGACCACCCGGTCGCGGTCACGCTGGAATGCCGATCGCGGCCCGCGCGCCAGCGATTGCTCAATCGGGAATTCCCGCCCCCGGCTCTGCGCCGGATCGCAGGCGAACGGCGCGCTCACTCCCCGCCCAGGATCCAGTCGACCGCCGCCTGGGCGTGGATCTGGGTGCAATCGTAGATCGGCAGGACGTTGGCATCGACATCGACGATCATTTCCAGCTCGGTGCAGCCCAGCACGACCGCCCCCGCACCATCCTGTTGCAGATTGGTGAGGATCGTTTTGAGCTCGCGCTCGGCCTGGCGGCTGATCTTGCCGACCAGCAGTTCGTCATAGATGATCCGGTCCAGCGTATCGACGAAAGCCATTTCCGGGGGCAGTAGTTCAATATCGCGGGCGATCAGCTTTTGCCGATAGAAGCTTTCGATCATTACGTTGCGGGTGCCAATCAGTGCTGCTTTCTTGACCCCGTCGGCTTCCATCTTCGACGCGACGCATTCGGCAATGTGGATCACCGGCACGTTCACCGCTTCGGCAACGCGGTCATAGACCTTGTGCATCGAATTGGCGCCGATCAGGATCGCGGTCGCCCCGGCCTTTTCGAGCCGCTTGGCCGAAGCGGCAAGCACATCGGCGGCATTCTTCCATTCCTCAGCGCTGGACAACCGGGCGAGCGACCCGAAATCGAGGCTTTCAATCAGCAGCGGCGCACTCACACGCGGCCCGGCCTTGGCCTGGACCTTGCGGTTGATGTGATCGTAATAGGTTCGGGTCGACAGCCAGCTCATGCCGCCGATCAGGCCGATCTTTCGCAATTTCATACTCCCCGGGTTGGAAACCCCTGTTTGGCAAGCGCCTTAGGCGAGGCAGCCCGGAAGGTCTAGCGCAGCTGCGCAATCCAGCGGTGGACCACGGCCAGTCCGTCGCGGTCCAGGCTCGCCCGACCGACTTCGGGCATGGAAACACCGCCTTCCAGGCTGGCCATACGGTGATAGAGGATCGACTGTTCGGGCTTTCCGGGGACAATGCCAAATTCCAGCCCGCCCGACCCGCGCCCCGCCGCAACCGGGCGCTTGCCGATCCCCAGCATGACCGGATCGGTCACTTCCCAGGCCAGGAACAGCCCGGAGTTGGAGGCTGCGCCCTGGGGATTGTGGCAATGGGCGCAATTGACATCGAGGTAGCCACGCGCGGCATCGGCCACGGGGACCTTTTCCCGGTCCTCCCACAGCCGCACCCGGCGGGCGACCTTGGGCACCTTGTCCAGCTTGCCAGTCTTGGCGAATGCGGTGAGCCAAGCCGCGGACAGGTTGCGCGCCTTGGGGCCGATCGGGGTCACCTCGCCGCCCAG
Organism: uncultured Novosphingobium sp.; assembly: GCA_964582485.1. Taxonomy (GTDB): domain Bacteria; phylum Pseudomonadota; class Alphaproteobacteria; order Sphingomonadales; family Sphingomonadaceae; genus Novosphingobium. The sequence continues at coordinate 2,163 of CAZOSI010000071.1, read as the reverse complement.
CGCATGGCATTCCTTGCACTGGTTCTTGTTGGGGATGGCATAGGAGATAGCCTCCCCCGCCGGGGTCCGCGCCTCGAGCCGCGCCCCGGCCAGCACCAGCCGGGCATCGCTCTGCTGGGCGTTCCACTGATAGGGCAGCGCGACCCAGCCTTCGGCACGATGCAGCAGCACCCGGGTTTCGATCAGGCGGCCCTCTAGCTTGAAGGTCTTGATCAGCGCCGACCCGACCGGGAGATTGAGCAGGCCGTCGCCATTGGCGAGTGCCCGTTTGCCGACAGGCACGTAGACAAAGCGCAGCTTCTCCGAACCGTCTGACCACAGCGGCGTCTGGAGACGGTAAGGCGTCACACCTTTGGCCGGAACCTGCCGCGCACCATCGGCGAAGAAGCCATACTCGGAAAGCTGCGCCGGTAAACCCTCGGCGGTGATCGCGGCATCGCTGACCTGCGCCTGTGGCACTGTCTCGGCCGCAGCAACTGCCGCCCCGGCCAATAGCAAGGCAGCCAGCAGCAGTCTCATGGCCGGGCGCGAGCATCCAGCGCCTTGGGCGTGCCAGTCGTCGAAGCGGGCATGATCATGATTGGCATCATCGGTTTGACCAATTGCGGTTTGGCCTCTGCCATACCCACATCAGGTCCCGGAATTCCCAGCGAAAGGTATTCGCCGTGATAGTTCAGGATCGGTGGCTGTTTGCCCTGCCCGTCCCAGATTATGTCAGGGAGTTTGCGGCCGAACGCGGCGAGCAACTGCTCGCCTCCGGGCAATTGCGGTTCGTTCCCCCCGCCCGAGAACCGGTTCTTTTGAATGATTACGTTTCGCGGAAGCGGATTGTAGGTCTTGTCCGTAAACGGCTTGGGGTAGGCGACGATCAAGATCTGTGCTGTCGGGTTGTCAGCGATCCGATTGTTCTGAACCAAGACGCTTTCGTTCGCCATGATCATCACCCCGGTCCCGCGCGGAACCCCGGCGACGATGTTACCCTTCGGTGCGAAATTGGGCGTGTCATTTGCCACCACAACATTGTTCTCGATGATCGTATTCCCACCGCCCATCACCGGCAGATTGGGCAGGTCGAACACCAGGATTCCGCCGGTGTTGCGGGTCACGAAGTTGTCCGTCACCAAAGCATCGCGGCTGTTCTCGATCTCGATTCCCGCTACCGATTGCTCGACGTAGTTATAACGGACGGTGATCGCCTTGGACTGGCCGACATAGATCCCGGCGTCCGAAGCACCTGAAACCTTGCAGCCATCGACCAGCACCCCGGTGCTGGACACCGGATAGATCCCATACGCGCCGTTGGTTTCCTTGGGCCCGCCGGTCCAGGTGACGCGCAGGCGGTAATAGACGATATTGTCCGCGCCTTTGCTCTTGATCCCGTCGCCTTTGGTGTTCTCGACAGCGAAGTCGCGCAGGGTTACCTCGTCCGATGTGACCAGCAGGCCTTCGCCGGCGCCCTTCTGGCCGGTGAAATCCAGCACCGTCGCATCCATCCCGGCCCCGCGTACCGTTACGCCCTTGACGTCGAGGCTGAGCCCGTCGGTCAGCACGAACCGCCCCGCCCCCAGTTCAACCACATCACCCGGCGCGGCAAATATCAACGCCTCCTGCAGTCGCCTTTGGGCTTCGTCTCCGGCGGCGACCGCAAAGGTCTTGGCATGGGCGGGAGCAACCAGGGCAAGCGCCGTGGCCACAGCGATCAGCAGTGCGGACATCCTCATGGCCGCGATCTTGAACTGACAGGCCTGTAAGTCAACCGGGCTCCGCAATCTCTGCGAGAACTCCCTACTTCTTCTCCTTCGCCAGCCCACTCGCACACAAGGCCGCGCTGCTGGCGGTGACCGACAGCGCCTCGGCATCGCCGACCCGGCGGACCGCCGCGACATAGTCCGACAGGCTCTGCTTCTCGCCGCGCAGCTGCTCCAGCTTGTTGAGCTGGACCAGGCTGAGCCGGTCGGTCATCCGGCTCGCCATGCATGCGGCGTTGGGCTTGCTCAGGCCGGCATCGATCATGGCACTCTTGACCTGGCCATAGGCCAGCTTGCTGGGTGAGCAGGCGGCGAGACCGCCAAGCAGGATCAGGCTGGCCAGACGCATCAGTGCGCCAGCCCCTTGTTGATATCCTCGACCATCTTCTTCGCATCGGCCAGCAGCATCAGCGTC
>CAZOSI010000070.1:0-15257 GCA_964582485.1 uncultured Novosphingobium sp. | reverse complement strand
GAAGGCGTGCGCTGCCCGATGGAGCTCAGCACCTATTTCCGGATCAACGCCGAAAATACCGGCCAGTTCGAACGCACGCTGATCGTTGCCGACAAGGGCGCCTACGTAAGCTACCTCGAAGGCTGCACCGCGCCGATGCGCGATGAAAACCAGCTCCACGCCGCCGTGGTCGAACTGGTCGCGCTCGACGATGCCGAGATCAAGTATTCGACCGTGCAGAACTGGTACCCCGGCGATGCCGAGGGCAAGGGCGGGATCTACAACTTCGTCACCAAGCGCGCGCTGTGCCAGGGCAAGCGCAGCAAGGTTTCGTGGACCCAGGTTGAAACCGGCTCGGCGGTGACCTGGAAATACCCTTCCTGCGTGCTCAACGGCGAAGACAGCGTGGGCGAGTTTTACTCGGTCGCGGTGACCAACAATTTCCAGCAGGCCGATACCGGCACCAAGATGATTCACAACGGCAAGGGCACCCGTTCGACGATTATTTCGAAGGGCATTTCGGCCGGCAAGAGCCAGAACACCTATCGCGGGCTGGTTCGCGTGGCGCCGGGCGCGGAAGGCGTGCGCAATTTCACCCAGTGCGATTCGCTGCTGCTCGGCAAGGACTGCGGCGCGCATACCGTGCCCTATATCGAAGTGCGCAATCCGAGCGCCCAGATCGAGCATGAGGCGACAACATCGAAGATTTCGGACGACCAGCTGTTCTACGCGATGCAGCGCGGGCTGGATCAGGAGGCCGCTGTGGCGCTGATCGTCAACGGCTTCGCCAAGGAAGTGCTGCAGCAGCTGCCGATGGAATTTGCGGTCGAGGCGCAGAAGCTGCTCGGCATTTCTTTGGAAGGATCGGTCGGTTGACCAAGAAAACCCTCACCGTCCGCCCGCTTGACGAGCGCACCGAGGCCCCCGAGCTGCAGAAGCGCGGGCGCGGCTGGGCGATTTCGGATCAGCGGCTCGACAAGATCCACGATCAGGCCCGGCGCAACAAGATGGAGCCGACCGAGGCGCAGAAGGTCCTTGGGGCCAAGCTGAACGAGGCGAATCTCGGCAAGTTCAAGCTGTCCCGCCAGCAGGTGATCGGCTCGGCGATCGTCGATTTCGCCTGCAATCCGCTCAAGATCGCGGTGTCGATCGACGAGGGCGGCGATCCAGCGCTCATCGCCCGGCGCGACAAGAGCCTGGAAGCGGTCGGGGTCAAGCTGCTGCGCTTTGCCGCCGCGCGGGTGTTGGACGAACCCGATGCCGTGGTCGCCGAAATTCTCGCCGCGATGAAGGCCAGCTACGACGAACGCGGCCGGGCGCGGCGTCAAAGTTACCCGAGCCGGGGAGAGCGGCGGTGAAGCGGATTGCCACCTTCCTGGTCGCAACCTTTGCGCTCGGCGTGGTCTCGGCTGGTGCCAACGAGCCGTTGACCTACGACCAGGCGATCAGCCGGCTGCGTGCCTGCGCAACGGTCGGGGCGACAAATGCGCCCCGTGGCAGCCTGCGCGAGGCGGTGGTCGCCGTGCGGTCGCTGTGCCACCCGCAGATTGGCCGCGTCTATGCTGCCACGGATGAGCACATAGCCGCAGACAACCCGGACGCTTCGGCCGAGCTTCTTGACGAGCTGCGCGCCAAGGCGCGGCGCAAGATCGATCGTGATCTGGCCGTGCTCATTTCGACCCAGACAGGACTGGCCCAGTAATGCTGACAATCACCGATCTTCACTCCACCGTCGCCGACAAGCCAATCCTCAAGGGCCTGTCGCTGACCATCAATGCCGGCGAAGTCCACGCGATCATGGGCCCCAATGGCGCGGGCAAATCGACGCTGGGTTACGTTCTGGGCGGGCGGCCCGGCTATGAAGTTACCGGCGGATCGGTGCAGTTTTCCGGGCAGGACCTGCTCGCGCTGGAGCCGCACGAGCGCGCTGCCGCCGGGCTGTTCCTGGGCTTCCAGTATCCGGTCGAGATTCCCGGCGTGTCGTTCGTCCAGTTCCTGCGCGAAAGCCTCAACGCCCAGCGCGCCGCGCGGGACGAAGCGCCGCTGTCAGGCGGGGAATTCCTCAAGCTCGCGCGTGAAAAGGCAGCGCTGCTCAAGATGGACATCGAGATGCTCAAGCGCCCGGTCAACCTGGGCTTTTCGGGCGGCGAGAAGAAGCGCGCTGAAATGGTCCAGATGGGCATCCTCGGCCCCAGGCTGGCGATCCTCGACGAAACCGACAGCGGGCTTGATATCGATGCGCTGCGGATCGTCGGCGACGGGATCAATTCGGTGATGCGCGCGCCCGACAAGGCGGTGCTGCTGATCACCCACTACCAGCGCCTGCTCGACTATGTGAAGCCCGACTTCGTTCATGTGCTGGCCGGCGGCCGGATCGTCCGGACCGGCGGGGCGGAGCTGGCGCTCGAACTCGAAGAGCATGGCTATGAGGCCGTGGCGGCGTGATTGTCGCGCTGACTCTCCTCGCGGCAGCAACCGCCGCCCCACCGCCAGAGGAGGCCCCGGCGCGGGATATCGTGGTGATGAACCGGATGCTCGATGCCGTGGTGTTCAAGTGGCAAGGCGACAAGGTCGACGGCGAATTTCGCATGGTCAGCTGCGACATCGTCCGCAGCAGCGGCGATGCCGAAGTTGATGCGATCACCTGCATGTCGACCCGCGAATGCCTCAGCGTCCTTCCGGGGCTACGCAAGCAAGGGCGCAAGGCCCGCTTCGACGATTGCCTGACCGCGACCCGCAAGCGAATGATCACCGAACTGTTTGATGCCCGCGCGCTGGCTGCGGCGGAGGCAGCGCCATGACACCGTTGCCAAGCCGCAAAACCGAAGCCTTCCGCTATGCCGACCTCGATGCGCTGGCACAGGTCTGGCCGGTACCGGTCGAAACGATCCGGCTTGACGAGGGCGAGGAGCGGTCGCTTACCATCGTCAACACCGGAGACGCGCCGGTCGTGCGTGAAATCGCGGTAACCGTTCCGGCAGGTGCGAACTTCCGGCTGCATGTGCTCAATGCCGGCCAGGCCTATGGCCGGATCACGGTGCGGGCGCAGCTCGGCGAGGGTGCCGAGTTCCATCTCGGCGCGGCGCAGCTCGCCGGTGCCGGACAGACCGTCGAAGTGGTCACCGAAGTGGTGCATGCCGCGCCAAATGCGGTCAGCCACCAGGTGGTCCGCTCGGTCGCGGCCAACAAGGCCACCGCCAATTACCTCGGCAAGGTACTGGTCGCGAAGGGCGCCGACGGCACCGACGGTTCGCAGTCGGTCCGCGCCATGCTGCTCGATCGGACTGCGACGGCCAATGCCAAGCCCGAGCTGGAAATCCATGCCGACGACGTCAAGTGCGCGCACGGCTGCGCGGTGGGCGAGCTTGATGCCAATGCCCTGTTCTACATGGCCCAGCGCGGCCTCCCGCCCGAACTGGCCAAGCGTTTGATGCTCCAGGCCTTCCTGGCAGAAGCCTTCGTCGATGCAGAAGATGGCGACGCGCTGCTTGAACAGGCGATCGCGGCGCTGGAGACGTTGCTGTGAACGCGGCCCATAATCCGACCGCGCGGGCGCTGTCGCGCTGGGAAGGCGAAGGCGGCGCGCCCCTGCCGGCGGCGCTGCGTGAGCAATTCCCGGGCCTCGCCGGCGGCTGGCACTACCTCGACAGCGCCGCCACCGCGCAAAAACCGCAGGCCGTGATTGATGCCGTTACCGCAGCCCTGGGCCGGGACTACGCCACGGTCCACCGCGGGGTCTATGCCCGCTCGGCCGAGATGACCCTGGCTTTCGAGGCAGCGCGCGAAAAGGTGGCGGGCCTGATCGGCGGGCGCGCGGAAGATTTGGTCTTCAGCCGCGGCGCGACCGAGGCGATCAATCTGGTCGCCTACAGTTTTCCCAACAAGGGGCGGGTGCTGCTGTCCACGCTGGAGCATCATTCGAACATCGTGCCGTGGCAACTGTCCGGCTGGCAGATCGATGTCTGTCCGCTGACCGCTGATGGTCGGATCGATCTGGACGCGGCCGAAGCAATGCTGACGCCTGAGCACACGATGGTTTCCTTTGCGCACGTTTCGAATGTGCTCGGTTCGGTGCTCGACGTGCCGCGCGCGGTGGAACTGGCGCACCGGGTCGGGGCCAGGCTGCTGCTCGATGGCTGCCAGGCGGTAGCGCGGCTGCCGGTCGATGTTGCTACGCTGGGCTGCGATTTCTATGCCTTTTCGGCGCACAAGCTTTACGGCCCGACCGGGATCGGGGCGCTGTGGGGCCGGGCCGAACTGCTCGGCGCCATGCCGCCGTGGCAGGGCGGCGGGGCGATGATCGACAAGGTCAGCTTTGCCGGCACGACGTACGCGCCGCCGCCGCAGCGCTTCGAGGCCGGAACCCCGGCGATCGTCGAGGCAATCGGGTTCGGCGCAGCGGCTGACTATGTCCGCGGCATCGGCCTGCAGGCGATCCACCAACACGAAGCGGCACTGGTGGCGGAACTTCGGGATGCGCTGCGCGGCCGCAGCGACGTGACGCTGTTCGGGCCGGAGGAAAGCGCCGGGATCGTCTCGTTTGCGCTGGACGCTGTGCATCCGCATGACCTTGGCACCATCTTGGATGAGGAAAGCGTGGCGATCCGCGCCGGGCATCACTGCGCCCAGCCGCTGATGGAGCATCTGGGCGTATCGGCCACGGCCCGGGCCAGCTTCGGGCTCTATTCTGATCAAGCTGATATCGCCGCGCTGCTGCGCGGGATTGAAAGGACACGGAGGATCTTCGGGTGATGGACGAACCCAAATTCACCATCGAGGAAGTCGATAGCGTGGCAATCCCGCCGCGCGCCAAGGTGGAAGATGCCGAAAGCGCGTCCGACAAGCTGGAGCGAAAGCGCGACTACCTTGAAGGGTTTCTGGCGGAAAAGCCGCAGAGCGTTGCACCGGGTGCGCCGGGCGGCGACCTCTATGAAGCGGTGATTGCTGCACTCAAGGACATTTTCGATCCCGAGATCCCGGTCAACATTTATGACCTGGGGCTGATCTACGGCGTCGATGTGGCCGACGATTGCGCTGTGGTGGTGACCATGACGCTGACCACGCCGCATTGCCCGGTCGCCGAATCGATGCCGGGCGAGGTCGAACTGCGGGTCGGCTCGGTACCCGGCGTGCGCGATGCCGAGGTCAATCTGGTCTGGGATCCGCCATGGGATCCGGCCAAGATGAGCGACGAGGCCCGGCTAGAGCTTGGAATGCTGTAACCGGCACCCCACATTGAACGGACCATGGCCATGACCGAAACCAAGACCCGCCAGCGCCCCGCTGCAGTAATCCTGACCTCCGCCGCCGAAGCGCGGGTGGCCAAGCTGATGGGCGAAGCGCCGGAAGGGACGATCGGGGTCAAGCTCAGCACCCCGCGCCGGGGCTGTTCGGGGCTGGCCTATTCGGTCGACTATGTCAGTGAGGCCAATGCCTTTGACGAAAAGATCGAGACGCCGGGCGGGCTGTTCTTCATCGATGCCGCCTCGGTGCTCTACCTGATCGGCAGCACGATGGACTGGGTCGAGGACGATTTCACCGCCGGTTTCGTGTTCCAGAACCCCAACGCCAAGGGCAGCTGTGGCTGCGGTGAAAGTTTTACGGTTTAGCACGACATAGGGTCCGGCATTGCCGAACCCTTGCGCCGTCAGGCCGCAGCCGCGGGCCGTGGCACGAAGGTTTGCTCGGTTTCCGCGTCAATAAAGGCGATCAGCGCCTTTTCGAGCTCATCGAGGTCCTCATCGGCATCGAGCATGTCCTGCAGCCAGCTGTGTTCCGCGCTTTCCAGCGTGGCAGCGGCTTCGGCTGAATCGTCCCAATCGGTCAGGTAATCGGGTTCATCGCCGCCGATCTTGAGCAAGCTGCCGAAGCCCGCGAGATCCGGCACCGATGTCGCCATCCTGCCCAGGAAGCCGCCGATTCCTTGTCCTTCGCGGGCCATGAAGCGCTCCAGTTCGGCTGCCCGCCCCTCGCTCAACGCTTCGTTGCCGCCGAAACCGAGCAAGAATTGGGCTACGCCCTTGACGAACAGGTCTTGCCATTGCGGGGCATTGGCATCGTGGAGCGTCGCGTCCTTGATCCGGAACAGCATTTCGGCCTCGGCCTTGCTGACCCCGGCCGGGCGTTCGCTGCCGGTGCCGAAGATCAGGCGCTTGAGCAGGGTGACTTCGGTTTCGTTGACGCCGTGCGGCGACAGGGTGCCATGGCGGGTCGGGCCTTCGCCCAGGACAACGGCTTCCTCGATCTGCTTCAGGGCGTAGTCGCGCAGCGCTTGCGGCACGCTGGTTGCCACTTCGATCACCCGGACAAGCAGTTCCAGCTCGGCCATGGTGCCGACCCGGCCATCACGGTCGACCCGGGAAACCAGCTCCTCGGCCATCTCGGCATCGACATAACCGCGCGGCTCGACAGCATAAACTACGAAGCTGGTCAGCGCATCGACGAAGAAATCGCACCATTCCGGGCTGGTCTCGTCGGCCGTTTCGTTGGCGACGAACAGCGATTCGGCCTCATCCGGGCTCATTTTGCCGTCGGCCCAGCCGAGTCGGCGCAATTCGAGGATGTCCTCGTTTGTGATCTGTCCGTCACCCACGATCTGGGTGGTCAGGTCACCGAATTCCATGGTCATGGCGCAAGGGCCCCTGTTTTTTCAAAACCGGGGAAGGTGTGCCGGAATATCCTTAAATCCGGGTTACCCATGCGAGACCGGAGTCCTTAAATCACCCGGAGCTGCCGCCAGCGATCAGCAGGGAATGGGGGATCGCTGGCAATCATCCGTTTCAGCTCTGGCGGCGCAGGCGATTCACGCCTCGCCAAAGAAGCGGCTTCGTGCCATCCTGCAATGATCAGAACAGACCCAAGGAGTTGCCATGACTATTGCGCGACTGATTGAAGGGCGAAGCGGCGACATCGTGAGCTGTGACGTCAAGACAAGTGTGGCTGATGCAGTGAAGATTCTGGCTGGCAAGCGGATCGGAGCTTTGCCGGTTTTTGCCGAGGGCAAGATTGCCGGAATCTTCTCCGAACGCGACGTGGTTTATCAGCTTGCCGAGCATGGCCCGGCAATGCTGGAAAAGACCGTGGGAGATGTGATGACTTCCCCGCCGATCACGGTTGATCCGGACACCGATGTGCTCGACGCTCTGGGTCAGATGACCCGCCGCCGAATCCGGCACTTGCCGGTAATGCGGGGCGAAACGGTTACCGGGTTCGTTTCGATCGGCGACCTGGTCAAATACCGGATTGAGCGGATAGTTTCCGAAGCCGAAGCGATGCGGAGCTATATCCAGAGCGCGTGATTTCTTGCCGATAGGAGCGGCAGTCCCTACATCGCAATCATGGATGCGCTCACGATGACCCTCAGCCCCTCCGCCGCCGCCCGTGTTGCGGCGATTGCGGCCAAGCAGGGCAAGCCTGCGATCTTGCGCCTGTCGGTCGAAGGTGGGGGCTGTTCCGGGTTCCAATACAGGTTTGGACTGGAAGAAGCGCCCGATGGCGATGACCTGGTGGTGGAGCGTGACGGGGTAAGTCTGGTGGTCGACCCGGTCAGCCTCGATCTGGTTGCCGGCAGCGAGGTCGATTACATCGAGTCGCTGGGCGGCGCGGCGTTCCGGGTCACCAACCCCAATGCCAGCGCCGGCTGCGGCTGTGGTTCATCATTCGCCGTCTGATGCGCATCGCCACATTCAATATCAACGGGATCAAGGCGCGGCTGCCGCGGCTGCTCGAATGGCTGGCGGAAACCCGCCCTGCGGTCGCCTGCCTGCAGGAGATCAAGACTCAGGATGAGGGATTTCCTGCCGAAGAGTTCCACAAATTGGGCTATCATGCGCTGTGGCACGGCCAGAAAAGCTTCAACGGCGTGGCAATCCTTGCCGACGGGATGACCCCGGTTGAGGTCCAGCGCGGATTGCCGGGGGAGCCCGAAGACGATCATTCCCGCTACCTCGAAGCCGAAGTGTTCGGAACCCGGGTGGCCTGCATCTATCTGCCCAATGGCAATCCCCAGCCGGGCCCGAAGTTCGATTACAAGCTGCGCTGGATGGAGCGGCTGCGCGCGCGAATGGCGGCGATCCGGGCCGAAGAGGTTCCCGCCATTGTCCTGGGCGATTACAATGTTATCCCGCATGACTGCGATGTCTGGTCAGCCAAGGCCATGGCCGACGATGCACTGATGCAACCTGAATCGCGCGACGCCTGGTTCCGGCTTCTGGGCGATGGCTGGACCGATGCTCTGGCCACCCATAACCCGCAGGGCGGTGTCTGGACCTATTGGGACTACCAGGCCGGAGCCTGGCAACGCGACCACGGCTTTCGTATCGACCATGGGCTGCTCTCACCCGAACTGGCCGACCGGCTGATGGCTTGCGGCGTCGACAAGGACCACCGCGGCCGCGAAAAGGCCAGCGATCACGCCCCGGTCTGGTTTGATTTCCGGCCCGAGAGCTAGGTACAAACGAAAAGGGGCAGGCACCGGGCCCGCCCCTTCATCGAATTTTCTGGTCAATCAACGATAGAATACGTGATTGTCGATCCGGCCGACCCGGCGGAGCTTCCAGCCAGGGCTGACGTAGGCGGCATGAAAGAACAGCGCGCCTTCAACTGAACTGGCCCAGCTGTTGGCATGGGCGATCTGAGCGATCGCGACAGCGTTCTTCCACTGCTTGGAACCCTTGGCGATCGCCGGCATCGACCGGCCGCGCACGAACGAGAACTGCGAAGGCTGGAATACCACGCCGCAGTACGAGTTGGGGAAACGACCCGACTTGGAGCGGGCGACAACCACTCGCGCGACGGCGAGCTGGCCGGCAAGCGATTCGCTCTTGGCTTCGAAATAGGTCGCCCCGGCAAGGCAATGCAGCTCACGCGGGAGTTCCGAGGGCTGCGGTTGTACAGAGACCATCGCTGCGAGCGAAGGGGCCTTGAACGCCGGAGCAGGCATGACTTCGGGCACTTCAACCACCTGGGGCACCTTGACTTGGGCCTCGGCGGGAAGCGGCTCGACAATCAGCTGGGAATTGGTCTGGTTGACTGGTTCCTGGATGGCCGACGCAAGAACCCGGTTCTGCGCCGCCGCGCCCGGACCACCGGCGCTGGCAACTATTGTTACGATCATTGCGGCCACCGCAAATGCGGAAGCCTTTTGGAGTTTAGGACTCACAGACTAGTCTTTTTGGGCGGTGGACGCACCAGACGCAGGATGGTTTGGAGCAATCAGGCCGCTGCGCGGTTCAATGCCCCAAGCCGGTAGTCCTGCCGGCTGCCCCCCGTCTGCGTGCTTGCGTGACGAACCGAATTGTTCGCGCGCGCCGCCTGCGCATCAAAGAGTGCCCGCGCCATTGATTGTGCAGCGCAACAAAGTCAACCCGCGGATCCTGTCTATGGGATGAACCGTTCACCATCCGCGATATCCAGTTCAACAATCCACAGATCCGGGTCACGAGCTGCCCGGCGCATCAGTGCATGGTTAAATTCTGGTTTATTTTCAGGGTCTTCAACCATGGTGCAGGTCCAGTTTCGGCCTGATTCCATGCTTGGCATGCGCTCGAAGAGCCGCAGGTTTGCGCCATTTTGAGCCAGGACAATGGCAATTGTCCCGGCCTCGCGTTCACCTTTATGAATAACCGTGGCGAACCCGCCGGCGGCCTGAACCGCGCGGATCAGGCCCGCTACCTCAAGGTGTGCGGGCAGCCGTTGGCTCAGGCTGCGTCTTTCTCGATCGAGTTTGATAGCAGCGCAAAGAGTGCCTCTGCACCCGGCGCTTCACCCAGCGCACGGTGCATCGCCTCGTCGCGCATCAGCCGGCTGATTGCGGCAAGCGCGTGGAGGTGCGCCGCGCCTGCCGCCTCGGGCGAAAGCAGGCCGAATATCAGATCGACCGGCATGCCATCGGCTGCATCGAACGCAACCGGGCTGGAGAGCCGCAGAAAGGCGCCGACCGGACGACTGAGGCCTGGAATCCGGGCATGGGGAATCGCCACGCCGCGGCCGAAACCGGTACTGCCGAGCTTCTCCCGCTCTTCTATTCGTTCCAGCACCAGCACCGGATCGAGCCCGTAGACTCCTGCGAATCGCTGCGCCAGCTGATCGAGAATCGCCTGCTTGCTGTCAGCCAATATGGTGCCAACCGCTTCGGGCATCAGGGAAAAAAGTGCTGTCATCTCAGACGTTCAATCCAAATTGCGCGACCGGACCGGCATTGGTTCGGGCAGCGGTTGATGCCGCCGCAAGCCCCCCTCGCCTGTCGGAATAGCGCGCGCCTTTAGCCTGCACGTCAGCTTGGTTCAACCCATCCGATCGAACCGTCCCCACGCCGGTAGACCATATTATGTTTGCCGGTACCAGCATTCTTGAACAGCAAGGCGTTGGTGTTACGCAGGTCGAGCATCATCACCGCGTCCGAAACGGTCGCTTCGGGTACGTCAACCCTGGTCTCGGCGATCACCACCGGCGCATCGATCGTTACCTCCTCAGCCGCTTCGTCGGGCCCAACGAAGACGGTATAGGCCGCTTCCTCAGTCCGCTGGGCATGGCTTGAGGCTTCATGCCGATCCTTGATCCGGCGCTTGTAGCGGCGCAGCTGCTTGTCGATCTTCTCGGCCGCCTGATCGAGCGCGACGTGGGCATCCTGAGCGATGCCGGCGCCCTTGAGCACCAGCCCTTGCATCGGGTGAGTTACGATATCGCAGCGAAATGCCGCCGCCGGCGCGCGGTTGAAGGTGATTGTTCCGGACAGCGCCTTGGGAAAGTACTTCTCGACAACCGCAGCCAATCGGGCCTGCGCGTGCAATTGCAGCGCTTCGCCGGTTTCGATCTGATGGCCCGATACGCGAATGTCCATGGTAACTTCTCCTGTCAAAACAATCGAAACAGGTTCAGTCGGCCCATAGCGGAGACTTTACCGTTTCGAGGAACGCGGCATGTGCCGCGCGTTCAGCCTCGCTCGCCGCATGGGGACGGGCGGGACGGAAGGGGCGTTCGCGGCGGGTGACCGACAAGGCCGTCACCTCGATCACTTGGGTTTCTGCGGCCAACGACAGGCCGATCTGGCGCCCACCGGTCAGTTCGACATAGACCTGGGCCAGCAGTTCGGCGTCAAGCAGCGCGCCGTGCCTGGTGCGGTGGCTGCGATCGATTCCGTAGCGCGTGCAAAGCGCATCGAGTGAATTCTTTGCACCCGGATGCCGCATCCGCGCCATGGCCACGGTATCGACCATCCGTTCGCGCGAAAGCGGCGGCAGCCCGCACATTTCCAGTTCGGAATTGACGAAGCCGAAATCGAACCCGGCATTGTGCGCGACCAGCATGCATTCCTCGCCGATGAATTCGAGGAAATCGGCGGCCTTTTCGTGAAACCGCGGCTTGTCGGACAGGAACGCGATCGACAGCCCGTGAACCCGCTCAGCCTCGGCCGGCATGTCGCGATCGGGATTGAAATAGCAGTGGAAGGTTTCGCCGGTCGGCACCCGGTTGACCATCTCGATACAGCCGATTTCCACCAGCCGGTCACCGCTTTTGGGATCGAGCCCAGTGGTTTCCGTGTCAAAGATGATCTCTCGCATTACCAATCCGATATCTGCCTGTTGGCGCGGTGATACAAGGGGGCGGCGGCTATTTTTCTCGCTCGGTGATCGCATGGACCAGACGCTGCACCGCATGACGCGTTTCTGGCAGGCTAACCCCGGTTTCGATCACAAAGTCGGCGCGGCGGCGCTTTTCCGCGTCGGGCACCTGCAATCCCAGGATCTGCTCGAATTTCTGCACCGTCATGCCCGGACGGGCCAGCACACGTTCGCGCTGGAGCGTGGCCGGGGCGGAGACCACCACCACAGCATCGAGCCCGTGTTGGCCAGTCTTTTCATACAGCAGCGGAATGTCGAACACGATCAGCGGGGCAGTGGCATTGTCGGCCAGAAAGGCCCGGCGCATCTCGGCCACTTCCGGATGCACGATCGTTTCAAGCAGCTTTAACGCTGGCGGATTGCCGAACACCGCCGCGCCAAGTTTCTGACGATCAACTCCCTGTGGCCCGGTCGTGCCAGGAAAGGCCCGTTCGATCGGAGCGACACAGGCGCCACCCGGGCCTTGCAGTTCATGGACCGCAGCGTCGGCGTCGAAAACCGGCACGCCGAGACCGCGGAACATCGCCGCGACCGCACTTTTGCCCATCCCGATCGAACCGGTCAGGCCCAGAATGAAGGGGTGCCTTCCACTCATCGTGTCAACAGCTCGCGCAGCTGTGCATCATGTTCACGCGGGGCAGGCTGGCCGAAGAATTTCGCAAAGGCTGCCGCCGCCTGACCGATCAGCATGGCAAGGCCATCAACCGTGGCGAACCCGCGCCGCTGCGCCTCTGCCAACAAGGGAGTTTCGAGGGGGTGGGTGACGATATCATAGACCACACTGCCCGGCGGGGCATGGCTGAAATCGAACTCCAGCGGTGGCTGCCCGGCCATGCCGAGCGGGCTGGCATTGACGACCAGGTCGAACAGCCGGGTTCGGTCATCAAAGGCAAAATCGGTTTCGGGTGCGAAATGGGCCAGATCAACCGCGTGATGCTCACCTTTCGGGGCCAGCTCATCGAGCAAGGCCCGCGCCTTGGCCGGATCCCGCGCCGCAAGGACCAGGGTAAAGCCCTGATCCGCCAGGGCGGCGACGATCGCCCGCGCTGCGCCGCCGGCCCCGAGGATCCGGGCCATGCGGTAGAGGTGGCTGTCCGCCAGCGCATCGCGCAGCGGTTCGAGGAACCCTTCGGCATCGGTGTTGAAGCCGATCAGCCGACCGTCCGCACCCCGTACCACCGTGTTGACCGCTCCAATCCGTGCTGCCAGCGGGTCGAGCGCATCAAGCAGCTGCATTACCGCTTGTTTGTGCGGCATTGTAATGTTGCAGCCGCGCCAATCGGGATCGGCGCGGCGCGCGGCGAAGTAATCAGCCAGTCCCGCTGGCTTGACATGGCAGGCCCGGTATTCGGCATCGATCCCCAGCTTGGCTAGCCAAAAGCCGTGTATCGCCGGGCTTTTCGATTGCGCGATCGGATCGCCAATCACCTCGGCATAGGATTTGCTCACGCCGCAAGCTCCCCGGCCGCACGCAAGGCGCCGAGCACGGCCAGCAATGGCATGCCAAGAATGGTGAAATGATCGCCCTCAATACTTTCGAACAGTTGCACCCCGCGCGCCTCGATACGGAACACTCCGACGCAGCCCGCTACCGCCGGCCATTCGTGAGCCAGATAGTCTTCGATGAAAGCATCGGAAAGTGGCCGGACCTTGAGTCGGGCAAGCGCGGCGTGGCGCCACACCACTTCGCCGTCATGCACCAGGGCAGCGGCGGAATGGAGCTGCATTTCCCGGTCGGAGAAGTGCTGCAAGTGCTCAGCCGCCTGGGTTCGGCTGTCTGGCTTGTCGAACCGCTGCCCATCGACAGCGACCAACGAATCGCTGCCCAGCACCAGCGCGCCGGGATGGTCACACGCCACCGCCAAGGCCTTGGCCGCAGCCAGTTCAAGCGCGATTCGTTCCGGCGATGCATTGCCAAGACCGGCCTCCAGTGCGCGCTCGTCGAGCTGGGCGGGAACTGCACGATAGATTATCCCGGCGGCATCGAGCATGGCTCGCCGCGAGCCGCTTTGCGAGGCAAGGATCAGGCTCACCGCTCGTTTTCGTCCTGGGGGTTGCGCTCGTTGTAGATATTGATCACTGCCGCGGCGGTTTCCTCGATCGAGCGGCGGGTGACGTCGATCACCGGCCAGTCGTTGTCGGCAAATATCCGCCGGGCATATTGCACTTCGCGCGCTACCCGATCGGCATCGACATAGGCGGTCTCGGGCGCCTGGTTGAGCGAGAGCAGGCGGTTGCGGCGGACCTGGACCAGCCGGTCCGGCGCGGTCGTCAGACCAACAACCAGCGGATGCTTCAGCCCATAAAGCGCCGGGGGCGGGGGGCTTTCGACCACGATCGGGATATTGGCTACCTTGTAGCCGCGATTGGCGAGGTAGATGCTGGTCGGGGTCTTCGAGCTGCGCGAAACCCCTGCCAGCACGATATCCGCCTCTTCCCAGTTCTCCCAGCCGACCCCGTCATCGTGGGCGATGGTATAGTGGATTGCGTCGACCCGTTTGAAATAGGCCTCGTTCATCGCGTGCTGGCTGCCAGGGCGGGCCTTGGGGTGCTGGCCCAGGGCTGCTTCCAGTGCCTCGACCGCAGCATCAAGCACAGGAACCACCGGCAAGCCCAAGGCCCGGCAGCGCTCTTCCAGCTTGGTTCGCGTTTCAGGATTGACCAGCGTATAAAAGACCAGGCCTGGGTTGGCGCCGATTTCTCCCATGATCCGGTCAAGGTGCTGCTGCGAGCGGACCATCGGCCAGAAATGACGGATCACCTCGGCGCCTTCGAACTGGGCGAGCGCAGCCTTGGCAAGCATTTCGAGCGTTTCGCCGGTAGAATCCGACAAGAGGTGTAGGTGCAGGCGCGGCATGTTCGGTTTTGGCGGGTCCCTGTGGACAGTCCTCCGCATAAACCACGGGAGGAAACTTGGTACAAGTTCGGCAGCTTGCTTCACCCCCACTAGCGGGATTCCAGCGGGGCACTTGTGGACATGTGGATGGTGTTCCCCACAGGTTGGGGACAGTGGGGATAAGATGCAGTTGACGTGCGACCAACGCGATTCGGCAACGCCTTTGCTCTGTTCACGGCGGGAGAATTCCGGCAAGGCGCGCTTGTGCCCGCTTTCCACAGGGCCATCTACATCAGAATCCTATTAAGAATCTTATTTGTATTTGATTGGAACGTGCACGCGATGCCTGGTTTGCTGCTCGATACCCTGCGTGGAGAAAACGTCCGTCCCCGTCCAGCGTGGCTGATGCGCCAGGCTGGCCGCTATCTGCCTGAGTACCGTGCGCTGCGGGCCGAGAAGGGCGGATTTCTGGCGCTGGTCTATGATAGCGAGGCCGCCGCCGAGATCACAATCCAGCCGCTGCGCCGTTATGGCATGGACGGAGCGATCCTGTTTTCCGACATCCTGATCGTCCCCTATGCGATGGGCCAGGATCTGGAGTTTTTGGCTGGCGAAGGTCCGCAGCTTTCACCGCGCCTCGCCGATGCCGCGCTGGCGAGCCTCCATGCCGTGCCCGAGCGCCTCAGCCCGATCTATGAAACGGTCAAGCAGGTCAAAGCACTGCTTCCCGCTGGCAAGACCTTACTGGGGTTCGCGGGCAGCCCTTGGACTGTCGCGACCTATATGGTGGCGGGTGAGGGCAGCCGTGACCAGCACGTCAC
>CAZOSI010000069.1:0-15442 GCA_964582485.1 uncultured Novosphingobium sp. | reverse complement strand
TTTGCCTCGACGAATATCTGGCTGACAAGTACCAGGGCTATCTCGGCTAGGCCGCAAAAACCGGGGGCAAAATGGGCAAGGAAACGGCGGCGGATCGCGCGGGACTGATCGAACCGGGGCGCTTCCTCGACGATCTGCAGCACCCTGGGCTGGTGTCGGCAATCGATCTGGCGCGCTGGCTGGCTGCCTTCGTGGTGATGATCGGCCACGCCCGCTTCCCGCTGCTCAAAGGCTATGGACTGCTTGCTCCGGAGCAGCGGCCGCTGTGGGTCCAGGGCTGGTACTTCGTCACCGGCTATTTCGTCGAAGCCGTGCTGGTCTTCTTTGTCCTGTCAGGCTTTCTGGTCGGCGGAATGGTGACGGCCCGGCTGCGGCGCGGCAGTTTCGATCCGCCGGGCTATGCCGTCGATCGGTTCAGCCGACTCTACACCGCTTTCCTGCCGGCGCTGCTGCTGACGGTGGCGCTGACCTGGATCGGTTCGACCTGGTTCAACGGAACCGGCCTCTACGACGCCAGCAACCCGACCTTTGCCGAGAAAGGCACCCCAATCAACTTCACCGCCAATGCCGGATGGAGCACGTTCCTGGGCAATGCGGCGATGCTGCAGTTCTATATCGTCGAACCTTATGGCTCGAACCCGCCGCTGTGGACGCTGTCGAGCGAGTTCTGGTTCTACATGGTGTTCGGCCTGTTTGCTGCCGGATCGCTCCAACGCGGGGTCAGCAAGGCTGCATTGCTGGTCGGAGGGATGCTTTGCCTGCTCGCGCTCGGCCCGATGTTCTGGCTCTATTTCGGGATGTGGCTGATCGGGGTGGCCGCCGCTGTACTACGCCCACCACGCTGGCCAATTGCTTTGCCCGCATTGGCGCTGCTGGGAGGCATGCTCTTGTTCCGGCGCTATGCCGATGCCGCCCTGGCGCCGACCGACCTGGTCCGGTTCTCGGTCCAGTACGGCATCTGTTTCGCCACCGGGCTGCTGCTGCTCGGCTGGCGTGCGCGTCCCCCGCAATGGGCGGTGCGCTTTAGCGGTTTCAACAAGGCGATGGCCGACTTTTCCTACAGCCTGTACCTGACCCACTTCCCGGTGATCATCCTGCTGGTCGCGTTAATGGGCAGCGTGACCGGCAATCCAGGCTACGCCAGTGGGTTCGCCCCGACTGATCCGATTGCCCTCACCACTTATGCTGCGGCGGTGATGCTATCGCTGGCGTTCGCCTGGCTGTTTTCCCTGGCAACCGAGCGGCAGACCGGCAAAGTCCGGCGCTGGCTCAAGTCCCGGCTTGCGCGCGCTTCCAGGCCTGGAACATAAGCACCGCCCACAGCGGCTGAGTCGCATCCTCGCGCCCGGCGAGATGATTGGCCCAGCGCTGGCGGATCACCTGCGGCTCGAACAGACCATCCGCGCCCAGCGCCGCTTCGGACAGCAGGTCTTCCGCCCAGTCGCGCAGCGGCCCTTTCAGCCAAACGCCGACGGGAATCGCGAACCCGGCCTTGGGTCGATCGACCAGTTCGGGCGGGACATAACGGTAGAGCAGATCCTTGAGAATCGCCTTGCCCCCGCCCCGCGCGAACTTCAGCGCCGGATCGATCCGCGCTGCCAGCGCGGTCACTTGCGGATCAAGGAACGGTATCCGCGATTCAAGGCTCACAGCCATCCCGGCCCGGTCAACCTTGGCGAGGATATCGTCGGGCAAATAGGTCACAGCGTCGGCGTGCATCATCTGCAGTTCGAGCGGCAGGCTGGCGAGGCGCGGCTCGGTGCGCAGTGGCCGCGTGCAGCGCTGTCCGCTGGACATTGGCGATGCGCGATCGGCCCAATCGTCCATGAACCGGTCGAACAGCATGTCGAAATCATCGGCGCGGGCCATCTGCTTGAGCGCGCGCTGGGCGTTGTGACCGAACCAGGCCGAACGGCGACGGCGCGTCAGATCGGACAGGCCGTTCCACAGCCCCGGTGGAATCGCCCCGGCGCTGCCCAGCGCCGCGCGGCGCAGCGGCCCAGGGACCTTGCGCATGGTCCGCCACAAGCGCGGGAACTGGATGTGCCGATTGTACCCACCAAACAGTTCATCTCCGGCATCACCCGATAGCGACACGGTAACCTGCTGGCGCGCCAGTTTTGAAACGAGGTGCGTCGGGATCTGCGACGAATCCGCGAATGGCTCGTCATAGATTGCCGGCAATTGCGGGATCACCGCCAGAGCGTCGGCCGGGCTCAGGTAGAGCTCGGTGTGATCGGTTCCCAGAACCGCGGCGACCTTTTTGGCATAGACCGCCTCGTCGAAGCCGCTTTCGTCGAATCCGATCGTGAAGGTCTTGATCGGGCGGCTGACGCACTTCTGCGCGATCGCGGTGATCAGCGAGGAATCGATCCCGCCCGAGAGGAAATTCCCGACCGGAACGTCGGCTACCAGTTGCCGCCCCACTGCCCCGGTCAGCACGGCATCAAGCGCTTCGAGCGCCTCGCCTTTGTCCGAGATCGGATCGGCAGCCCCGGCCAGCACCTGATCGGCATAGTCGAACCAGCGCTCAACCAAGGGTTCGCTGCCAGGGGCGGCATCACCGGCAAGCATCAGCAGGCAACCCGGCTCCAGCTTGGCCACGCCCTCATAGATCGACAGCGGCGCCGGCACATAGGCCCGCGCCATCAGGCAGGCCAGCGCTTCACGGCAAATCGGATTGGCGAATCCCGGCGTTGCAGCGATTGGACCAAGCGTCGAGGCAAAGGCAAAGCCCGACGGAACCCAGCCGAAGTAGAGCGGCTTTTCGCCAAACCGATCACGTGCCAGGATCAGTTCGCGGCGCTGGTGATCCCACACTGCCAATGCAAACATGCCCGAAAGCCGCGGTAGTGCACCGCGAACACCAAAGGCTGTGAAAGCCGCCAGCATGACTTCAGTATCGGAATGCCCCCGCCAGGCCGGCGCCTTGCCTATCGCTTCAAGTTCGGCGCGCAGGTCTGCGAAATTGTAGATCTCGCCATTGTAGGTAACGGTATAGCGACCGCAAGCCGAATGCATCGGTTGATGCCCCGCCGCGCTCAGGTCGATAATCGCAAGCCGCCGGTGGCCAAAACCGATCCGGCCATTGTCCCCGATCCATTCCCCGGCCGAATCGGGTCCGCGCGGCACGATCCGATCGGTCATGGCGCAAAGCAGCTGAGAGGTGATCGGTACGGATTGGCTGTAAAGCCCGGCTATGCCACACATAGGCCCCGGTTATGCAATTAGCGCCGCTGTGTCCACCGGCTTGCCCACCACGCGTTTCGCCATGAGATCCAAGGACATGGGCGTTGCCATGCCCGAAAAGCGCTGCCATAGGCCCAGCGTGACAGTCGCATATGCCAATCCCGCCACCGGCCGACCGCTCCGCCTTGAAGGCGAAAGCTATGTTGACGATCAGGGCGCAAGCTTTCCCGTGGTCGCCGGAATCCCCCGGTTTTGTCCGGCAGAGAACTACGCGACCAATTTCGGCAAGCAATGGAACCTGTTCGACACCACCCAGATCGATGGTGAAGGCGTTGACACCGCGGTCAGCAGTGTGCGCCTGTTCGCGGAGACCGGCTGGACGCCGCAGGCTCTAGCAGGCCTCGACATACTCGAAGTGGGATCGGGTGCCGGGCGCTTCAGCCGGGTTCTGGTCGAGCAAACTGAAGCCACGCTATACAGCGTGGACTATTCATCGGCAGTGGAAGCGAACTGGCGCAACAACGGCAACCTTTCCAAGGGTCGTTTGCACCTGGCCCAGGCGAGCATTTATGAGCTTCCCTACGTGCCGGGCAGCTTTGACAAGGTCCTGTGCCTGGGCGTGCTGCAGCACACCCCGGATTTCGGCAAATCCGTTGCCGCGCTGGTCGCGATGGCCAAACCCGGCGGCGAGATCGTCGTAGATTTCTATCCGATTCGCGGCTGGTGGACCAAGCTCCACGCCAAGTACTTGCTTCGCCCGATCACCAAGCGCATGTCGCATGATCGGTTGATGCGCCTGATTGAGGGCAATGTGGGCTGGATGGAAAAGCTGGTGGGCGGCTTGCAGCGAATTGGCCTTGGTGCGCTCGCCCGCTTCGTGCCGCTGGTTGATCCTAGCACGCTCCCGCCAGAGCTAGACGCAGAACAACGGCGGGAATGGCTGGTGCTTGATACCTTCGATATGTTCTCACCAGCGCACGATCACCCGCAGCGCGTCGCAACCGTTGCGCGGATGTTCGAACGGGCCGGGGCCAGGGTTACCTTCGCTGGCTTCGTCGACAACGGGGTGAATCAGGCCGCAGTTGTGAAGGCCGTCCGGCCAGCCTGAACCCTGCTTAGGCGGCGCGGGTCAGCCGGGGAAACTGCAGCCAGCTTACTCGCAAATCCAGACGCCGGCGAGCAACCAGATCCGATCCGGCACCCACCACGCTCAGCGATGCCAGCTGCGCCAGAGCTGCACCGATGGCTCCATACATCGGGATTAACATCAGCGCCGCAGCGATTCCGGCAACAAGCGCGACGACATAGATCAGGGTCAGCGGCCGTTCCTGTTCCGTCATAAGTAAGAGTATCGGCCCCATGCCAAACAGGCTGAATGCAAGCTGGGCAATGGCAATTACCAGGAGCGGCTGCGCCGCACCGGCATAAGGCGCACCGAACGCCAGCGTGACCAGCGCTTCGCCGAACAGGGCAATGACCAGCACGATCGCGCCGCAAATCGCGGTCAGGTTCAAACTCACCTTGCTCAAAAGCGCCTGCAGCTCTGCCTGCGCGCCGTTGCGGAACAACACAGCCAGCCGCGGGGCAAGAACGACGTGGAACACGCTGATCGGCATGTTGACCAGTGCCGCGCAAGCCAGGGCGACGCGGAACCAGCCCAATTCGGTTCCCGCGACCAGCCACCCCATCAGGATGAGTCCATAGGTCCCATCGAGCTGCCGCAGGACGTCGATCACGCCCAGCGGAATTGCCGCGCCCAGCCAGCTCTTGCGAGCGTCTGAATGGCCCTGATCCGGCGAACGCGTCGCGCGCAGGAACCAGAACTGGCAAATCGCCGCTGCGGCGAACGCTACGGTCAGCTGTAACAACAAAACGGTGCCGATAGCGGGGCTGCCGAATGCCAGCCAGGCTCCAATGACCAGCGCCAGCGCTGCGACCGGGCGGCCAAGGATGTCCATGAACTGCCCCTGGGTCATCTGCCCGACCCCGCGCAATCCGGCCGTTAGGACGACCGTCTGGACGGCAAAGACATTGAGCAGCCCACCGACCAGCCAGAAGCGGGGTTCAACATTGAGGAACGGTCGGTCAAGCAGCAGCAATAGTCCGGCCAGTCCAACCGGCACCAGCGAGGCAATCAGGCTTGCGGACTGAAAGGTGGCGCTCCTTGCCCGCACCGCACCCAGCGCGTTCGCGCTCGCAAGTACCGCAAATTCACGCACTGCCAGTTGCGGCGTCCCCAGCTGGCAAAACGTGGTCGCCAGCGCAGCTACCGAAATCACCAGACCATAGATACCGAACTCGGCCGGGGACCAAAGCCGGGCCAGAACCAGACCCAATCCGAACGTGCCGAGCAATCCGGCAACCCGAAGAGCAAGGCTGGCAGCCATCGAAAGCAATGCCCGCCCGTCCAGCGTGAGGCCGGTGGGCCGGTTGCGCAGTTTTGCCTGAAACGATCGCCAGGCCATGTCGCGCGGTCCCTTTGCTGCACCGGGAAGAAAGGGTCGGTTGCGCCACATGGTCCACTCGACTAGTGAAACCAGCATGCTCCAATCGACCCTCAGTGCCGTAAAGCGATTGATACCGACGTTCAAGGGCTATTGGCACTTTGGGAAATTCGTGAACGTTTATGGTAACTTCACTGTTGTGAACTCTGCCAGAGTCAAACTCGGCCGCAATGTTGCGATCAACCACGACGTGTTCCTGCTTGGGCGTTGCGGGATCACAATTGGCGATAACGTCGTTTTGTCTGCACGGGCAATGGTGATGGACGGCGGGCTCGAAACCGGGCGATCACATGCTGCGGGAAGCGATCATGTCGATCGTCCGGTTGAAATTGGCGATGGCGCATGGATCGGTGCGGGCGCGATCGTTCTGCCAGGGGTGGCGATTGGCCAAGGAGCGGTTGTCGGTGCCGGTTCGGTGGTGACCAAATCAATTCCGGCGGGAGAAGTATGGGCCGGCAACCCGGCTCGCCTGATCAGCAAATCGGGTTAGTCGGCGTTCAAACCGGATCGCACTGATCGAATTCTCCAACGTTGAGCCTAATCGCAAATGGCACTAGGCAAAATTTCCCTCGACTCCAGCAGGACCCGCAAGCCCGAATGTTGATCTATTGGACACTTCTGGCTTTCCCTGCCCTCATGGCGCTTGCCCATCCGCTCAATTCGCAGAGCGGCCGGAACAGCCCTGCACAGAGTCTTGGCTATGCCGCCTTCGTTTTGCTGTACACGGCAATTGCCGCGCTCCGCTTTGAAACCGGAGGGGACTGGCTGACTTACGATCTGCTGTATGACGATATCCGTACTGACACATTCACTCATGCATTGACGGTTTCCGATCCACTTTATGGCCTGCTCAACTGGATCGGAGCCCAGACCGGTCTCGGCATCTTCTTCGTTAATGCGGTCTGCGGCTTGGTCTTGGGCTGGGGCGTGGTCAAGGTTTCGACCCGGTTTCGCGAGCCCTGGCTGGCAATCACGATGGCGGTACCATACCTGTTGATCGTGGTCGGCCTTGGATATGTCCGCCAAGGCGCAGCGATCGGAGTAGTCCTGCTGGCGATCGCCTCGTTCGACCAGTCAAAACCGCTGCGTACCTTGGTCTATCTGATGGTAGCCATGTCATTCCACGCTACCGCCGTGGTCACCCTCCCGATGTTTACCTATGCGGTCACCTCGCGCCACAAGGTGCTCGGCGTGCTGATCGCGGTCCTGGGCGTGGCAGCCTTTTATCTGTTGCTGGCTCCCCGCATCGAAGTTTTTGAAGCGGGCTATGTGTCCAATGAGTACGATTCGGGCGGCACATTCACGCGACTGATGATGAGCCTTATTCCCTCAGCCTTGCTTCTCCTGCAATGGCGCAAATTTGGGACCAGTGAGCGCGTCCGGTCGGTATGGATTTCGATTGCGATTGCCAACTTCATCGCGCTCGCCGCGCTGGGGGTGTTTTCTTCATCAACCGCGGTTGACCGAATCGCGCTGTTCTTCTCACCGATCCAGATTGCGGTCATGGGGGAATTCCGCTCGCTCGTACCGCTTAACCAGCGCTTCGCAATTCCGACACGAATGGCGCTGATCACCATCGCCGCGATGGTTCAGGTCGTCTGGTTGGTTTATGCTACACATGCCGAATTCTGGGTTCCGTACCGTTCGATTCTGGAATTCCTTTGACCGCTGCAGCCCCTGCCCCGCTCATTGCAGTCTGCGCTAATCAGGCCTGGAACCTGGTCAATTTCCGCGCCGGGCTAATCTCTGCGCTGATTGCCAAAGGCTTTCGGGTTCAGGCGATCGCTCCGCCCGATCCGGCAATGGAATGCAAGCTGGCTGAGCTAGGCTGCGGGTTCACACCAGTGTCGATCGATGCAGCCGGGCTCTCACCGCACCGCGATCTTGCGACCTTTCTTGCCTTCAGACGAATCCTTATGGATCTTCGTCCTTCGGCTTGGCTCAGCTGGACGATCAAACCCAACGTTTACGGTTCACTTGCTGCAGGGCTTGCCGGGGTGCCGGCTTTTCCGAATGTGTCCGGCCTTGGCACGGCCTTCATCCGACGCAACCTGCTGACCTTACTGGCCAAACAGCTTTACCGGACCGGATTCCGGCGCGCCCCGACCGTGTTTTTCCAGAACGCCGACGATCGAGCGGAATTCATCGGCGGCGGCATGGTCCGGAGCGAGCAAGCTCATATACTCCCTGGTTCGGGCATCGATGCGGAGGCCTGGACTCCGCCGCCCAACGGCCGCCCGGCCCGCCGCCATTTCCTGATGCTGGCCCGAATAGTTGCCGACAAGGGCGTTCGCGAATTCGTCGATGCTGCGCGTCTGGTGCGTCGCAATTGGCCCGATGCGCAGTTCGTACTGATGGGCGAAGTCGGGGCTGCCAACCGCACTGCGATCCCGCTTGCTGAGGTGCAAAGCTGGATTGCAGAGGGTATCATTGATATCCGTGAGCCGGTCAGCGACGTTCGCCCCCACATTGCCCAAGCCGATTTTATCGTCCTCCCCTCTTACCGCGAAGGGCTGTCACGGGTCTTGCTTGAAGCGGCCGCGATGGGCCGTCCGATCGTAACCACCGATGTCACCGGATGCCGCGACATGGTGCGCGAAGGCGAAAACGGCTTCCTCTGCACACCGCAGGATCCAGCTTCGCTTGCTGCGGCGCTTGAGCGGGCCTGCGCTTGCGATGACCACCGCTGGCAGGCCATGGCGAATGCCGGTCGAGCACGAATAATTGCGGAATTTTCCCAAGAGCGCGTCACTTCGCTTTATCTCGAAGCTATGGCGCGGGCGGGAATCGTTCCGGCAAAAGGTGCATGATCCATGGGTTACAGGCCTTTGCATCGCATCAACCATGTTCTAGAAGCCGGTTCTTCGCGCTTTGCCGACAAACCGTCGCGCTGCGAATGCGGATATACCAGAGGAGACGAGTTTTGGGTGCGCAATTGGCTTTGAGCGGCGGTTTGCGGTCCCTGCTCCGCGCGGCAATGATGCTTGTCTTGGCGCTTGGGATCAGCGCTTGCAGCACCAGAGGCGGCAACGTTCCCTATGCGCCGGCAGACTTTGGACCGCCTGACAAGGTGCAGCCTTCCGATGTGGCTTATGACCTGCCGCTCGGCCCGCTCGACATGCTTCGGGTCAGCGTGTTCAGGGTGCCCGAACTTTCCGGGGACTATCAGGTCGATGCCAAAGGCATGCTCGATCTGCCCTTGATCGGTGCAGTCGGCGTTCGGGATTACACCCCTCAGCAGCTCGGAAAGGAGCTCGAGCGTCAGTATAGCCAGCGCTATCTCAACAATCCGGAAATCACCGTCCGGGTTACCAACAGCAACAACAACAGCGTCACGGTCGAAGGCGGGGTGAATGGCCCGGGCATCTATCCAATCCCCGGCAAGATCAATCTGGTCGGTGCAATTGCACTGGCCCGCGGCGTATCAATCCAGGACGGCAATCCGCGGCGCGTGGTCGTCTTCCGCAAGAGCGGCGGCAAGACCCTCGCCGCCGCTTTCGATCTCGTATCGATCCGGCGCGGCGAAATGGATGATCCGCCAATTTTCCCTGGCGACACCGTGGTGGTCGATAGTTCGACGGTCCGCCCGCTTTACCGCGATCTGATGATGAGCTTGCCGCTCTTCACTATCTTTACCCAGCTCTGATCTTGCCCTGGCAATCGCTCAAACAAAGGAATTGAATCGCAATGCTATTGCAAGGCAATCCGCCCTCAGGTGCCCAACCCCAGCCGGGTGCGGCACAGCCGCAACAAGGCGACCACGGGTTTGACATCTCTCATATCCTCACCATCCTGGCAGAACGCTGGAAGCTGATCCTGGCGATCAGCCTTGGCGGTCTGGTCCTGGGGATTGCCATCGCCTTGCTTACAACTCCGGAATACCGGGCCACATCCTTGATGCAGTATGACCCGGGCTCGACTGACGTGCTTGAGCCGGGCAAGAATGGCCAGACACGGTTGCGTGGGCCCAGCGGCGAAGCGATCGCCACCCAGATTGGCCTAATCCACAGCGAATCTCTTGCACGTCAGGTCGCGCAGGACCTCAATCTGGTGGCCATGCCAGAATATGGCGGTGACAGTGGAACGCTTGAACAGCGCACTGATCGCGCGACGGCAATTCTGCGGGCCACTACCAGTGCGGAAGTGGTCAAGGGCAGTACGCTGATCCGCGTCAACGCAGTCTCAAACGACCCTGCAATGTCGGCAAGGATCGCCAATGCCCTTTCGCAAGGTCACATTTCTGCCAATATCGAGCGGCGGTTCAATGCGTCGTCCTATGCCCGCAAATTCTTGTCCGACCAGCTGACCCGCACCAAAGGTTCGCTGGAAGAATCCGAGCGCAATCTCAACAATTATGCGATCAGCGCGGGCATGTTCCGGCAGACCGGTCAGGACGCCGAAGGCAAGACCGTCGAAGGGGCATCGCTCGCGCAGACTGACCTGTCCAAGCTCAATGATGCACTCAAACAGGCCGAAATCAACCGGATCGCTGCCGAACAACGCTTTCGTAAATCCGAAGTCGATTTTGCCGGCGATATTGCCGCAAACGTCTCGCCGATGATCCAGCTACGGGCTGATCTGCAAGCGCAGTACGACGAAAAGTCGAAGATCTATAAGGCCGACTACCCCTCGATGATCGAGCTCAAGGCCCGGATTGACCGACTGGATTCAGCCATTGCGTCCGAACGCAAGCGTTCCAACAGCAACAAACGGGCCGAGCTTTACGGCGACTATCAAGCCTCGGTCAGGATCGAAGCCGAGCTGCGCCAGAAGGTAGCCGAAGCGAAGGGTGAGGTCGTGCTCGATCGCAGCCGCTCGATCCAGTACAATATCCTGCAGCGTGAAGCTGATACCAACCGCGCACTCTATGATGCACTGCTTCAGCGCTACAAGGAGGTCGGCGTCGCTGGCGGGATCGGTCAAAGCGAAGTATCGCTGGTCGACGAGGCCAAAGCACCACGTGGCCCGTTCCGCCCGCGCCCGCTGCTCAATGCGATGATCGGTCTGATTGCCGGCCTGTCGCTTGGCATTGGCCTGGCTCTAGCCCTGCAACTCCTATTCGATACAATCGCGGATCCGCGTGATGTACGCAGCAAGCTGCATTTGCCAGTGCTGGGCGCCATCCCAATGGAGCCGGACAACCGCGCGCCGATGGAAGCTCTGGCCGATCGCAAGTCGGAACTTTCCGAAGCTTATCATTCGGTTCGAACGGCGCTCAAGTTCGCTCGGCCGGAAGGGCTACCCTCCAGTGTTCTGGTCAGCTCGACCCGCCCCGCCGAAGGCAAGTCAACTTCGGCCTATGCGATCGCGCTAACTGTGGCGAAACTTGGCAGCAGGGTCTTGCTGATTGATGCCGACCTGCGCAAACCCACCTTCGCGTCGAGCCGCAAAGACGGACACGGCCTGGGCTACTTGCTGAACAGTGACGATGCCCTGTTGCCCTTGATAGAAAAGACCAAGACCGACAACCTCAGCCTGCTGCCAGTTGGACGCTATACCGGTTCAGCTGCGGACCTGCTCAGCTCGAACCGGCTTCCGCTGCTTATCAAGGAGGCCGAAGACGCGTTCGATATGGTGGTGATTGACGCTCCGCCGGTGCTCGGCCTGGCAGACACGCCGCTACTCGCGTCGGTGGCAGAAGCCACAGTGCTGGTGGTCGAGAGCGGTCGTTCGCGGACTTCGGATGTCCAGGAAATGGTCAGGCGGCTTGCCGACGCCGGGGCACATCTGGCCGGGGTTATCCTCACCAAGATCTCGATCAAGCGCGGCCGTTACGGCTATGGCTACGGCTATGGATTCTACGGTTCAGAAGCAGACGAGCGGGGCACCATCACCGAAGCAGCACGCCAGATTGATGTCGGCTAGTTTCGGTTTAGCCAGGTCATGATTCATCAGAAAGTAGCGGACTGGACCGCCAAGCACAGCAAGCTATCCGCCATTGCCATGATTGCCGGTTTGACTTTGGTGACTTTGTTCGCGGGGATTGCGCGGGTTGCCGAATCTCCTGCTGCGGGCGCAACTGGCCGACTGGACCGGATCGCGCCCGGCGCTCTGGGCGAAGTACGCTTTGAAATTGCCAAGATCGGCATGGAGCGGATCGATGTGGACCCTGTCGCGGCCCGATCAGCTTTGAGCGGTGTACCTCTGGCCAGCGAACCACTGACTGCGCTTGCCGCGCAAGGTTTGGCCGACGATCCACGGGGGCGTTCAGGCAAGGAAGCAACCCTGCTTGCAGAAGCCCTGCGGCGGGATCCCCGCTCGCGTCCAGCCAGGATCCTGCTGTTGCGTCAAATGGCCGCCAACGGTGACCTGAAGGGAGCATTCGATCAGCTCGCCGTATTCAGCCGCCTCAATCCCGGTCTGGTTGAAGCGATCATGGAAGCCATTACCGCGAGGGTCGGTACTGTGCGTCAAGTAGACGATGCAATGGCTGCAATCGAAGGTCACGACGGGCTCTATCTACCATTCGTCAACCGCATGGTCGGAAAGCGCAAATCTCCTGAGGTGGTCCTGCACTTGTCTAAGAAGCTTCCGGCCAGCGTGATTGCGAAGCCTGAAATTCGCCGCAGTGTGGTGCGCCAGCTGGTTGACGCCGGACTCTACGCTGATGCTCGCACGCTTTGGCAACAAGGCAATTCAGGCAAAAGCTCCGGTCTGGTCCATTCGCCGGATTTCGCCGATCGCGCGGCACCGCCGCCGTTCAACTGGCAGCTCTATGTCAGCTCGACCGGAGCGGCCGAGAGAGCCCGGAACGGCGGTTTGACTATCTCTTATTACGATCGCAATCCAGGCTTCATCGCGACACAGCTGCTAACCCTGGCGCCGGGCGGCTACCAAGCCATGGCCGATTATGAGGTATTGGGCGGAACGGCTGACAATGTCCGGCTCCGCGTCATTTGCCAGGGCAGCGGCACAGTTTTGGGTGAGAGTGCACTGATTCAACGCAAGCCAGGAATCAATCAATTGCGCGTCGCCTTTGCGGTTCCGGCTAGCGGCTGCGCCGGCCAGCTGTTGGCGATATCGGGCGTGGCGACGGAGGATCGCGGGGAAAAGCACCTTCTGATCAAGCGGATTGACGTAACGGCTGGGGGTGTAAAGTGAGACTTGCGTTACGCCACTGGCCGGTAACCGGATTCCTTCTGCTGGCGTTGCTACTCGGCGGGGCAAGCGCCGCTGGCTTTACCAGCAATCTCTTATTGCAGTTCGGGGGCGCTGCGCTGATTGGCTATTCCGTCTGGAATAGCGACAAGGCGGGTGATCAGGCGACCGGACTAGGCCGCTTCCTGATTGCGCTGCTGGCCTTGTCCCTGCTCCAGTTTGTTCCTTTGCCCCCAATGCTCTGGCAACTGCTGCCCGGGCGTGAAACGGTGGCCAAAGGCTATGATCTTGCAGGAATGAGCAAGCCATGGCTGACCTATTCGCTTGATCCCTGGGGCTCGCTGCAAAGCCTGGTGTGGTGGATCCCGGCCCTCGCCATGTTTCTGGCAATGCGCGCCAAGAACGCACCGTCGGCGCGACTTATAGTTTGGCTGGTCGCCAGCGTGGCCTATGTTTCGGTCTGCCTTGCCGCCTCCCAGGCCTTCGGTGGGTCGGGCTATTTTTACACCATTACCAATCGCGGGAATGGCGTGGGCATGTTTTCCAATAGCAATCATTTCGCCAGCTTCATGCTGGTTGCAATGGTATTGCTGGCCGGCCAGATGCTTCATGATCGCCCGACCGGCCATCACGGCAAGCACAGGCTCACCCAGGACGGCATCCTGGCGGCCATGCTGGCACCCTTTGCTTTCGGTATAGTCCTTTCAGCATCGTTGGCAGGCCAGCTGCTGATGCTACCCGTTATTGGCGGCATCGTCCTGCTTGCCCGCCCCGGCTGGAAGCTGCGCTGGTCCTTGGTCGCGGTAGTGGCAATCGTTTTCTCGATCGGTCTGGTTTGGCTGCTGTCGTCTGGCATTGCGGCCAATGACTTGATGGCAAAATCCGGAACTGCGGGAATCAGCCGCGGCGAGTTTCTAGCCAACGGTAGCCGGATGCTGCAGGATTTTGCTCCATTCGGTTCTGGAATTGGGACCTTTCGAGACATCTATCCCTGGTACGAAGACGTTACCCAGGTCGGGACGACTTTTGCCAACCACGCCCACAACGATTTGCTTGAGCTGTTGATCGAGACCGGTCTGTTTGGCCTGATCGTGCTGGCTATTTTCCTGGCCTGGCTGATCAAGCGTTCCTGGCAATTGTGGAACGGCAACCGTGCTGACAACCTGGTCGCCCTTGCCGCCAGCCTCGGAATATTTGCCGTCCTCCTGCACAGTCTGGTCGACTATCCCTTACGTACCGGCGCCGTGAGCAGTCTGATTGCACTGTGCTGTGTCTTGCTGACCCGCCAAGCAGAAGCGCGCGGTGTCAGCGCACTTCCGGATTCCGGCAGTGGCAAGCGCGAGACCCTGTTCGAAATCTGATCCCCCACAGCCAGCTGGATCCGATCGCTCAGCGGTTCCTGTATAAGAAACCGATCAGAACTTGGTGGCATAAGATTGACCCGCCGTGACGGAGCCGATTTTGGTTCGTGGGAAGGCGCGAGCAGAAAGCGATGCCATAGCATCGTGATCAACGATGGGCGTTGTTCACGGGCTCTTTCTGTCCAATCTGGGTGGATCAATCTTATAATATCAGGCTCTTGGCCATGCGCAACGCAAACCAAAACACAAACAATTAGGGCCGCAGCAATCGCTACGCCCCTAATTGTTTAAAATCTCAATCCTCCGCCTCGATCAAAAGAGGCCTTGGATCAATGCCGGCTCAGGGGCTGGCAGGATCATCAAGAGCGAGGATCAGGCCAACAACGGCAGCAGCGCCGAGAACCACGAACAGCAGCCAACCGCCACCATCTTCATCACCGAACAGCTGCTCCGACTGAGCAACCGGGGCAGCGTCACGTGCCGGTACATTGCCAGCGGCGATTGCCGGGCTTGCCGTCAGTGCGAAAGCCGCTGCAGCGGCCATCAGTTTCTTTGTCATCGTCATCAGCCGAGGCTCCTATTGGACTAAACTTGCCCTCACCCCTTAACAGCGGATCAGGCGGTTGGCAATTAACTCTTTTCGTCGAAAGCGAATTTGGCTCAAGCACCTCAAGCCTTTCTATTCGCTTAACGCGCCAATTGCCAATGCGCGGATTTGTTGCATTCATACGCCATAAATGCGGTGAACCGTGCGACTGGACCGATGAATGATCTCGGCCTAGAGGATGGTATGCGCCGGTTGACTGCAATCCTTATAACTGCGTGTATTTGGACAGCTTTTCCAGCTCATGCCGAATCCGGGGCAGCGTCATCTGCCATGCAGCGACTGGCTATTGCCGATCTGCGAGTCGCCACAACCGGCTTCCGGCTCCTAACCACCAATGCCACTCGCTGCAGTTCCAGCATGCCTGCAACCGGATTGCTGCTGCATTCCTTGGCCCAGTATCGCGGCGCCAGTCGGGCCCGTGCCGAAGCATACTGGCTGTTTTCAGCTGCAGTCTCAATCGAAGCCGTTGTTCCGGATAGCCCGGCAGCTCGCGCAGGGCTTCGCAGCGGAGACGGATTACTCGCAATCGGCGAACAACGGCTGCCGGAAAACCTCCCGCCTGGTACTCCGACAACGGGACTTCGTGACCATGCCGAGACGCTATTGGCTGCCTTGCCCCCGGCAGCGCCGATCAGTCTGACGGTCCGTCGTGGCGATCAGATCCGGGCCATCGTCCTGCTTCC
>CAZOSI010000068.1:0-15491 GCA_964582485.1 uncultured Novosphingobium sp. | reverse complement strand
GGCTGGGGTGTTGAGCCAGTCAAAGGCGCGGCTCAAGGTAAAGCGCAGCGCTGCGGCGCGGGCCAGGACTGGCAGGGCGGCGCGTTCCGCCGCGGTAAGCGGTCGCAAAGCTTCATAGCCCTCAAGCAACGCGGCCGAGATGGCGGGGCTGAAATTGCGGCCCTCGTTGTCAAAGCACCAGGCGGCGTGCGTCACCGCGATGTCATAGGCGGCCAGATCGTTGCAGGCGAAATAGAAGTCGATCAGCCCGGTCACCTGATCGCCCAGCATCAGGACATTGTCCGGGAACAGGTCGGCATGGATCACCGAACGCGGCAGATCGGCCGGCCAGGCCGCTTCGAGCAGCGGCAATTCGCGTTCCACCAATGCCGCCAGGGCCGGGTCGATGCTGGTCATCCCATCGTGGCCGCAAGCCTCGGCCAGGCGGCGCGATTCAGCCAGGCCCATGGCGTTGTCGCGGCTGGCGGGAAAGTCGGCGCTGGCGAGGTGAAGCTGGGCCAGCGCCCGGCCAACCGCCCGGGCCTGCCCCACCGTCGGGTGGCTGACCGAAACGCCGGGGAGGAATTCGATCAGGGCCACCGCCTTGTCATCGATCATCCGGAACAGCGCGCCATCGCGGTCATGGATCGTGCGCGGCACCGCGCAGCCCTTGGCGGCGAGGTGATCGAGCAGGGTCAGGAAGAACGGCAGATCTTCCAGCTCGATCCGGAATTCGTACATCGTCAGGATGAAACGGGCGCCCGCGCCGTCCGCGCCGGTAGTCTCGATCAGCCAGTTGGAATTGGACACGCCCTCGGCAATGCCTTTGGCGCTGGTCAGCTCGCCGACATTGAAGTGGGCGATCAGCCCGGCCAGATCTTCGGCGCCAAGGTGCGTATAGACAGCCATCAGTCGACCAGCTGGCGGGGCAGCTTGAACACCATCTTCTCCTCGGCGCTAACGACCTGTTCGATGGTGACTTCGCGCAGGGTCGCGATCCGATCGATCACTTCCTTCATCAGTTCTTCGGGGGCCGATGCCCCGGCGGTCAGGCCGAGGGTTTCGACGCCGTCCAGCCATTCCGGCGCGATCTCACTGGCGCGCTGGATCAGCATTCCGCGGGCGCCGCAGCGCTGCGCCACTTCGACCAGCCGCAGCGAATTGGAACTGTTAGGCGCGCCGATCACCAGCACCAGCTGGCATTCCGGGGCGATCGTCTTGACCGCCGCCTGGCGGTTAGAGGTGGCATAGCAGATGTCCTCGGCCTTGGGTCCGACGATCTGCGGGAAGCGCGCGCGCAAGGCGGCGACGACTTCGGCGGTATCGTCGACCGAGAGCGTGGTCTGGGTCAGGAAAGCCAGCTGGGTTTCGTCGGCTAAGCTTAGATTGCCGACATCCTCAAC
This sequence comes from uncultured Novosphingobium sp., assembly GCA_964582485.1. Lineage (GTDB taxonomy): Bacteria > Pseudomonadota > Alphaproteobacteria > Sphingomonadales > Sphingomonadaceae > Novosphingobium. Next base: position 14,109 of record CAZOSI010000068.1, on the reverse strand, counting down.
CGTTTCGACGAGTGTAATGGTTCCCTGGGGCACCTGCCCCATCGTGCCGATTACTTCGGGGTGCCCGGCATGGCCAATGAACAGGATATGCCTTCCCGCTTCGATCTGGCGCTCGGCCTGGCGGTGGACCTTGGAAACCAGCGGGCAAGTCGCATCCAGCCAATCAAGCCCGCGCGTCGTTGCTTCTGCCGGCACCGCCTTGGGGACGCCGTGCGCGCTGAACACCACCGGGACGCCGTCTGGTACTTCGTCCAGTTCCTCGACGAAAACGGCGCCCTTGGCCTTGAGGCTATCGACGACATAGCGGTTGTGGACGATCTCGTGCCGGACATAGACCGGCGCGCCATAGCGTTCCAGCGCCAGCTCGACGATGTCGATCGCGCGGTCCACGCCGGCGCAAAACCCGCGTGGCGCGGCCAGCAGCAGGCGCAAGTGAGGCTTTTCGTTGGGCAGAAAGGGCGCGTTCATCTTCGCCCCCCTAGCGCTTTGCTCCGCGCGCCGCTAGGGCATGCACACGAAGACCACAGTCTCACCCCAAGGACGCCTCGATGACCGCTCGATTTCGCCTGATTTCCGCCCTTGCCGTTGCCGCCGCGCTGGCTGGCTGCCGCTCGTCCGGGGATATCATCATCGATGAAGGCGTCGGCATCCAGGCCTTCCGCACCGCTTGCCCTGCTGTCGGCATCCCCGACTTTACCGGCGATATGACGATGTTCCGTACAGTTGGTAATACGTCGGCCAACAATATCGACGTGGTTGCAGCGATGACCAATGTCCGCAGCCAGTGCAACGACAGCAGTGAAAAGGTCTATACGAACGTCACCTTTGACGTGCTGGCCCGGCGCACCGATGTGCGCGGCGCCCGCCAGGTGACCGTGCCCTATTTCGTTACCGTGTTGCGCGGTGGCCGCGCCGTGGTGACCAAGCGGGTTGGCCAAGTCACGCTCAACTTCGCCGACGGGCAGGAGCGGGCACAAGCCAGCGGCCAGGGCGGGGCCTTCGTCGACAAGGCCGAAGCCAGCCTGCCGGCGGAAATTCGTGAGCGGCTCACCCGTCGGCGCCGTGCCGGTGAGGAAGACGCGGCGGTCGATCCGCTGTCGCAGCCGGACGTCAAGGCTGCAGTCGCCCGCGCGACCTTTGAAGTACTGGTCGGTTTCCAGCTGACCCAGGATCAGCTCAGCTACAACGCCACGCGATGAAGCGGGCGCGCTGCAGCGCGCCCCTCCTCGCTTGCCGCGTCCTTGCCCAGCGGGTAGGGGCGCTTTCGTTGCGTGGCCTGCGCGGCCCAACCAAGAGCCTGATCAATGACCGAATCCAAGACCCTGTACACCGCTTTTTCGGCCCATATCGCTGCATCGCTCGATGCGCTGGTAACAGCCGGAACACTTCCCGCCGGACTGAATCGCGCCGCCGTGACGGTCGAGCCGCCGCGCGATCCAAGCCACGGAGATTTGTCCACTAATGCCGCGATGGTCCTGGCCAAGCCGGCCGGAACCAATCCGCGCGCACTGGCCGAGGCGCTGGTAGCCGAACTGACCAAGGTGCCTGCGGTATCCTCTGCCGAGATCGCCGGGCCGGGTTTCATCAACCTGCGGATCGCCCCGTCAGCCTGGATCGCTGAGCTAGAGGCCATAGCCGCGCTGGCCGGTGACTACGGCCGTTCGTCCGCAGGCGGAGGCAGCACGGTCAACGTCGAATATGTCTCGGCCAATCCGACCGGGCCGATGCACATGGGCCACTGCCGCGGCGCGGTGGTCGGCGATGCACTGGCCAGCCTGCTTGAATGGGCCGGGCACAAGGTAATCCGCGAATATTACGTCAACGATGCCGGTGGGCAGGTCGATGTACTCGCCCGGTCGGTGCAATTGCGTTACCGCGAGGCGCTGGGCGAGGCGGTCGGCGCGGTCCCGGAAGGGCTCTATCCGGGCGACTATCTGGTCCCGGTGGGTCAGGCGCTGGCTGCCGAATTCGGCGATCGGTACGCCAAGGCTGATGAAGCCGAATGGCTGGCGCAGTTCCGGACCCGCGCCGTTGCCGCCATGCTGGAGCAGATCAAGGCCGATCTGGCCCTGCTCGGGATCAAACATGACCTGTTTTCATCCGAAGCCGAGCTGCAGGCTGCGGGCAAGCCTGCCGAAGCAGAGGCCTGGCTGCGGGCGCAGGATTTGGTTTATGACGGGCACCTTGAAGCGCCCAAAGGCAAGACGCCCGAGGATTGGGAGCCGGTCGAACTGCCGCTGTTCCGCTCGACCAAGTTCGGCGATGATCAGGACCGTCCGATCAAGAAGAGCGATGGCAGCTGGACCTATTTCGGCGCCGATCTGGCCTATCACTTCCAGAAGGCGGAGACTGCAGATGCGCTGGTCGACATCTGGGGTGCGGACCATGCCGGGACGGTCAAGCGGATCAAGGCTGCCGTTGCGGCAATGACGCTCGGCAGCGGCAAGGAAAAGCCTTTCGAAATCAAGTTGGTACAGATGGTTCAGCTGCTGAAGGGCGGCGAACCGTTCAAGATGTCGAAACGCTCGGGCAACTTCGTGACGCTTGCCGATGTGGTCGAGATGGTCGGGAAGGATGTGGTCCGATTCACCATGCTGACCCGCAAACCCGAAGCGCAGATGGACTTCGATTTCGACAAAGTTGTCGAAGCGTCAAAGGACAATCCGGTGTTCTACGTCCAGTACGCCAATGCCCGGATCCATTCGACCCTGCGCAAGGCTGCGGGCGAGGGCTTCGCGCCCAGCGGCGCCGACCTTGTCCTGCTGGGCAAGGAAGAGCTGGAACTGGTTAAACTGGCAGCGCAGTTCCCCCGGCTGGTCGAAGCTGCGGCTGCGGCGCGCGAACCGCACCGGGTGGCTTTTTATCTTTATGATCTGGCCGGAGCGTTTCATGCTTACTGGAATCTGGGCAACGACAAGCCTGAAAAACGCTTCATCGTGGCACAGGATGGTAAACTGACCGGGGCAAGGCTTTATCTTGTCAGCCAAATCGGGCAAATTGTCCGCAACGGCCTCGCCATTCTCGGCGTGGAGGCAGTAGAGGAGATGTAGCCATGTCGGGCACCGAGGGGACGCACGAGGGCGAAGAGTGGGACGAAGTCGAAGGCGAACCGCTGGAAACCGAGCAGCTTGCCCTCGCTGACGAGGATGACAGGTTGCCCTGGCTGGAGAGCGCCGAGGACGACGAATACGAAGGTTATGGCAGCGAAAGCAGCGGCATGCTCAAGCTGGTCCTGGCCGGCCTGGTCGCCCTGGCGGTGATCGTTGGCGGGATCTGGTGGGCAACTCACCGCAATCCCGATCCCGCGCTGGTGGCCGATGGCAGCCTGGTTCCGGCTGAAAGCGGCGCTTACAAGGAAGCGCCCAAAGATCCTGGTGGCAAGCAGTTCGATGGGACCGGGGATACCAGCTTTGCAGTATCCGAAGGGCAAAACCGTCCGGCCCAGCTTGGCGGGACCGACAAGGGCGCGCCGACTCCGGCTGCCAATTCCGATCCCAATGCCAAGCCTTCGGTCAACACGGCTCCTGCCGGGGCGAGCGGCGGCGTGGGCGTTCAGGTCGGTGCGTTTTCGTCCAAGGCCGCTGCCGAAGCGGGCTGGTCCAAGCTGGTCGGTCAGGCAAATGGCGCGCTTTCGGGCGTATCGCACCGGGTGATCGAGGGCAGCGCCGACAATGGCACGATCTATCGCCTGCAGGCAGTGGCCGGAGATGCAAGTGCGGCCAATGCGCTGTGCAGCAGGCTAAAGTCGGCCGGGGTCGCTTGCCAGGTCAAGTAAGGCGATAATCCACACGGATTGCAATGCGCGCGCTTGCCACAAGCGCGCGTAGCTGCAACCCTGAAGGCACCATGACACCCGCGATTTTCGGCCTTTCCGGATTGGTACTGACCGCCGACGAGCGGGCATTCTTTCGTGAGGCCGATCCGGCCGGCTACATTATTTTCGGTCGCAACGTCGAAAGCCGGGCCCAGCTGCGCGCGCTGACCGATTCGCTGCGCGAAATTCACGGGCGCGAAAAGCTGCTTATAACGATCGACCAGGAAGGCGGGCGGGTTCAGCGAATGAAGCCGCCGGTCTGGCCAGCTTACCCGGCCGGAGCGGCATTCGACCGGCTTTACGATCAGGCTCCCGCCAGCGCGATCGAGGCAGCCCGCGCCAATGCCGAGGCACTGGGGATCGATCTGGCCGAAGCCGGGATCACCTGCACTCATTCGCCGGTGCTCGACGTGCGGCAGGAAGGTGCGCACGATGTGATTGGCGACCGCGCGATGGGGCACGAGCCGCTTCGGGTGGCGGCGCTGGGCCGGGCAGTGCTCGATGGCCTTGCCCGCGCCGGGGTGGCGGGCACAATCAAGCACATGCCCGGTCACGGGCGCACGCATTGTGATACGCACAAGGCGATGCCGACCGTAACTGAGTGCGAGGCCGATCTGGAGGCCGATATTGCCCCGTTCCGCGCGCTGAATGATGCGCCATCCGGGATGACCGGGCATCTCAAGTTCACTGCCTGGGACAAGGAAAATCCGGCCACCCAATCGCCATTCATCATCAAGGAAATTATCCGCGGGCGGATTGGCTTTGATGGGCTACTGTTCACAGACGATCTCGACATGGAGGCGCTAAGCGGCACGGTCCCCGAACGCGCGGAAAAGTCGGTCGCGGCGGGCTGCGATCTGGCGCTCAACTGCTGGGGCCGAATGGACGACATGACCGGGATCTGCGAAAAGCTCCCCGGGATGAGCGCCAAGACGTCGGAGCGATTGGCGCGCATGCTTTCGTTTACGCGTTTGGACACAGCGGGCGGCGATCAGGCTGCATTGTTGGCCAAGCGTGATGCCTTGCTGGCGTTGTCTGGTGCAGCGGCATGAGCGAGGAAGACCTGATTGACAGCCCGGCGATCAGCTTTGCCGAGGACGAATGGCAGGGCGTTGCCAGTGCGGCGAGCGAGGATCAGGCGCTCTATCTTGAGCTTGACGGCTGGGAAGGCCCGCTCGATCTGCTGCTCGATCTGGCCCGGCGCCAGAAGGTAGACTTGCGACGGATTTCGATTCTCGGGTTGGTCGACCAGTACCTGATTTATATCGAGCAGGCCGAAGCGCTGCGGCTGGAACTTGCGGCCGATTACCTGGTGATGGCGGCCTGGCTGGCTTACCTCAAATCGGCGCTGCTGCTGCCCCGCGACGAGCAGGCCGATCCCAGCCCAGAAGAGTTGGCGATGCGTCTGCAGCTTCGGCTGCAGCGGCTGGCGGCGATGCGTGAAGCGGCAGCGCGGCTGATGGGTGGTGACCGGCTGGGCCGCGATGTTTTCCGGCGCGGCGCACCTGAAGGCCTGCGGGTCGATCGCAAGAACAAGTGGCAATGCGATTGGTTCGCGCTGGTTCAGGCCTATGGTCAGGTCAAGGCGCGAACCGCGCCAGTTGTGCACATGGTCCGCGACCGGATGGTGATGACCCTGGATTCAGCGCTGAGCCGGGTCTCGGCCATGCTTGGCGTCAACCTTGACTGGATGGAGCTCAAGGATTTCCTGCCGCCGCATGCCGATCCCAAACTGCGCCGCTCGGCCATGGCTTCAAGCTTTGTCGCGGCGCTCGAGCTGGCCCGGCTGGGCAAGGCCGAGCTTCAGCAGGAAAGAGTGTTCGGTCCACTGATGCTGCGGGGGATCAAGGCGTGAGGCCGGATGATCTGGTCCGCGCGGTCGAGGCAACGCTGTTTGCCGCCGAAGAGCCGATGACGGCGGAGGCGATCTCGACCCATCTGAACGGTGCCAACGTCAAGGAGGCGCTGGTCGAGCTTGAATTGACTTACCGTGAGCGCGGAATCCAGCTGGTCGAACGCGGCAAGCGCTGGCACTTCCAGACCGCGCCGGATCTCGCCCACCTGCTGCGGCGCGAACGGGAAGAGGTCCGCCGCCTGTCGCGCGCCGCCACTGAAGTGCTGGCAATCGTCGGCTATCATGAACCCGTAAGCCGGGCCGAGATCGAATCGATCCGCGGAGTCCAGACCGCCAAGGGCACGCTCGATGTGCTGATGGAAGCCGGTTGGGTGCGGATCGTCGGACGCCGCGAAGTGCCGGGCCGTCCTGTGATTTACGCGACCACGCCCGAATTTCTCAGCCATTTCGGGCTCGAAAGCCGCCGCGACCTGCCGGGGATCGACGAACTGCGAGCCGCAGGTCTGCTCGACCCGGTTGAAGATGCCTTGGCCGACGCAATGGATGCGGTTGGCAAGCAGGAAGAGGCGGCCAGCGAGGAAACCGACGAGGAAGCTGCGGACTGACTCGCAAATCGCTCGTGAATGGCCTACATAGTGCCTGACGGGACGAACTGGGCGACAGCCCCGCATGGATCAGGAGTTTTTCGATGGGATTCGGTGGAATTGGGCATTGGGTGATTCTGGCCATCGTGGTGCTGGTCCTGTTCGGTCGGGGCAAGATCTCCGAAATGATGGGTGATCTTGGCAAAGGGGTCAGCAGCTTCAAGAAGGGCCTTTCCGAAGGTCAGGAAGTGAAGCCGGAACCGCCCGCTGGCCAGATCCCTCCGCCGCCCCCTGCCGGTCAGGTGACGATCAACGGCGAAACCGTGGTCGATCCCACCCAGAACACCCCGCAGTAACCCGCCGCTGCCAGGCGGGGACAGGCCATGTTCGACATCGGCTGGGATGAAATGCTGCTCACCGCGATCGTTGCGATCGTGGTCATCGGCCCAAAGGAATTGCCGCGTGCGCTGCGCACGGCGGGCCAATGGATCGGCAAGGTCCGGCGGATTTCCGGCCATTTCCGTTCCGGCGTGGAGAACATGATCCGCGAGGCCGAGCTGGAGGAGATGGAGAAGAAATGGCGGGACCAGAACGAAGCGATCATGGCTTCGCATCCGCCCGCAGCCTCGGCTGAAGCTGCGCTGATTGGCGAGGATCCGGGCACCGGGTCGCCGGCCCAGCCGGAACAGTCGGCAAAAGCTCCGCCCGCCACTGACAAGCCCAAGCGTGCCGCCAAGCCGCGCCAACCGCGCAAAAAGGCCGACTGATGGTCTTTCAGGTCGACGATATCGACGAGAGTCAGGCGCCGCTGATGGACCATCTGGTGGAGCTGCGCACACGACTGATCCGTGCGATCCTGGCGCTCGGTCTGGCTTTTTGCGTGTGCCTCTATTTCGCCAGCGATATTCTGGGCTTCCTGATTCGCCCGTTGACCGAGGCGTTCCCGCCCGGTGAAGGCAAGCTGATCTACACCAAGCTCTATGAAGCCTTCTTCGTCGAGCTGAAAGTGGCGCTGTTCGCCGCGTTCTTCGTCTCGTTCCCGGTGATCGCCAATCAGATGTGGGCGTTCATCGCACCCGGGCTTTATGCCAAGGAAAAGAAGGCGTTCCTGCCGTTTTTGTTATGGACCCCGGTGCTGTTCACATCGGGCGGGGCGCTGGCCTATTTCATCGTCATGCCTACCGCCTTCAAGTGGATGCTGGGCTTTCAGGGGCAAAAGGGCGGGCTTGAGGTCGAGGCGCTGCCAGGGGCCGGCGACTATCTCGGGCTGGTGATGCAGTTCATCCTGGCTTTCGGGATCAGCTTTCTGCTGCCGGTGTTACTGCTCCTGCTCAACCGCGCCGGGATCGTTTCGCGCCAGCAACTGATCGGGATGCGGCGCTATGTGATTGTTGCGATCACCGCGATTGCCGCAGTGATCACCCCGCCCGACGTGGTTTCGCAATTGATGCTGCTCGTGCCGATGTGGCTGCTGTTCGAAGGCAGTCTGCTGATTATGTGGCTGGGTGAGCGCAAAGAGGCAGAAATTGCCGCTGCGGAGGAACCCGTTGCGTCCTCGACTGACCTTATGGGACCGCTCTAACCGAGGCTGAATCCCAAACCTTGCGTCCACCGACCCACACTTCGATTACCCTGGTGTCACGCAGTTCCGCCGGACTGGCCAAAAACGGATCACGGTCGATGAACACGAAATCGGCGCGTTCACCGTTAGCCAATCGTCCGAAACGGCCCTCTGCAAAACCGGCATAAGCCCCGCCAGAAGTATAGGCGGCGAAGGCTTCCTCGCGTGTGACGCGTTCCTGAACCTGCCAGCCGCCCAGCGGCTGTCCGTCCGGCCCGGTCCGGCTGATCGCCGCGGCCCAGCCGGCAAAGGGATCGGCGACCTCTACTGGCACGTCCGATCCAAAGACGATCCGCGCGCCGCTGGCCTGGATCGATTTCCAGGCATAGGCCCCGCTGAGGCGCGCCGGGCCAAGCCGCTTTTCCGCCATCTCGCGGTCGCTGGTTTGGTGGACCGGCTGCATCGAGGCGATGATGCCGTGTTTGCCGAAGCGCGCGATATCGACCGGATCGACCACCTGGGCATGCTCGATCCGCCAGCGCCGATCGCCGCCATAGGTCGCGCTCATGTCTTCGATCGCGGCCAGCACCGCGGCGTTGGCTTCATCCCCGATCGCGTGGACCGCAATCTGGAACTTGTCGAGCGCGGCGCGGCTCATCAGGTTCTTGAGCTGGGTGTCCGACGTGATCCTCAGGCCCTTGCTGCCCGGCGCATCGGCATAGGGTGCCTTGAGGCTGGCTCCGCGCGAGCCGAGCGCTCCATCGACGTAGAGCTTGACCCCATTGAGCCGCAGACGGTCATCATAGAGCCAGGGCGAAGGCCCGGGCCCGCCGATAAGCGACATCTGCTCGGTCCCGCTCGCATAGGCCATGATCCGGACTCTGAGCGTGCCGTAATCTCCGGCGCGGCGGAATGATTGCCAGTCGTCGATCGAGGTGCCCATGTCGGCCACTGCGGTTACCCCGCGCGAAAGCAGAATATCCTGCGCCTTGGCCAGAGCCATGTCGCGGTCTTCGGGGCGTGGCGGAGGAACTTTGGCATCAATCAGTTCCATCGCATTGTCGACCAGCACCCCGGCAGGCCTTCCACCCGGCAGGGCCCGTTCGATCTTCCCGCCGGTGGGGTCCGTGCTGGCAGCAGAAACGCCGGCGGCGGCGAGCGCCTTCGAATTGGCCCAGCCGGCATGGCCATCGACCCGGGTCAGCCAGACCGGCCGATCAGGCACTGCGGCATCAAGTTCGGCGGCGGTCGGAAAGCGCTTTTCCGGCCACAGTTCCTGGTTCCAGCCGCGCCCGATAATCCATGGGCGATCGGGATGCGCTTTGGCATAGGCCGCGATCCGCGCCAGCGCATCGGGCAGCGATTTCGCTTCGGTCAAATCAAGCGTTAGCGCCGAAAATCCCAGCCCCATCACATGCCCATGGCTGTCGATCAGACCGGGGATTATGAAACGGCCCCTGCCATCGACTTTGTAGGTCGGGCGCTCGGGGCGCTTGTCACCCCGGTGCAGTACCTCTTTGATCCGGCCATCGTCGGCGATCACCAGGCCGGTGAAGCGGTCGATCCCGCCGGTCGCGTCGATTGTCACGCCATCGACATTGTCGACCAGCGTATCGGCCAGCGCGGGGGCGGAAAGCGCCAGCGCCGCTGCGGCGCCCAGCAGCAGCGCCTTCATGCCTTGCCCTTGCGCGGAAGGCGCCGGACCAGCGCCGAAGTATCCTGCCGTCCGCCGCCGATTGCCTGCACTCCGGCATAGAACTGGTCGATCAGCGCGGTTACCGGCAGCGAGACCCCCAGCGAGCGTCCTTCGTCCAGCGTCAGGCCCAGGTCCTTGCGCATCCAGTCTATCGCGAAGCCGAAATCGAATTCGTCCTTGGCCATGGTGTGCCAGCGATTGTCCATCTGCCAGCTTTGCGAAGCTCCACCCGAAATCGCTTCGTAAACCTTGTCGAGATCGAGGTGCGCGGCCTCGGCAAAGCGCAGTCCTTCCGAAAGGCTGGCTAGGATCCCGGCAAAGGCGATCTGGTTGACCATCTTGGTGGTCTGCCCTGCGCCAGCCTTGCCTACGTGGACGATCCGCTTGGTATAGGCTTCCATGACCGGACGCGCGGCCTCAATCGCTTCGGGGCGGCCGCCGCACATCACTGTCAGCGTGCCATTCTCGGCCCCGGCCTGCCCGCCGGTAACCGGAGCATCGACGCAGTGCACTTCCAGATCGCGCGCCTCGACCACGATCTGCCGCGCGATCCGGGCTGATACGGTGGTGTGATCAATGAAGGTCGCGCCATGGCGGATCGCAGAGAACACGCCGGTCGGGCCCAGCACCACATCGGCCAGATCATCGTCGTTGCCGACGCAGGTCAGCACCACGTCAGCCCCATCGGCGGCTTCCGCAGGACTGTGCGCTACGCGGGTCGCGAGGCCAGGGTTCGCTTCCTGCCAGCGCTTCGCCCGGTCGGGGCTGCGGTTGTAGATCGTCAGGCGATGTCCGGCCTTGCCGATGTGCCGCGCGATCGCGCCGCCCATCACGCCAAGGCCCAGGAACGAAACGTTGAGGGGCGTGGTCATAAGCCCGGTGTTTAGCGCTTTTTTGTCCAAAGCAAAGCTGGCATCGGCGATAGCATTTGCCGGTTCCCCCAAGGCTCGCTTTGCGTTACGGCGCCCGCATCATGACCGAACTCGCCCAAACCGCTGACGAACAGCTGACTATCGAGGATATCCGGGCTGCCGCTGCCCGGATCCAGGGTGCCGTGGTGCGCACCGATTGCGATTACAGCCGGACCCTGAGCGAAATTACCGGCGCCGAAGTCTGGCTCAAGTTTGAAAACCTGCAGTTCACCGCCGCCTACAAGGAGCGCGGGGCGCTCAACGCCTTGCTCCACCTCAATGACGAGCAGCGCGCTCGCGGGGTGATCGCGGCTTCGGCCGGCAATCACGCCCAGGGGCTATCCTATCACGGCACGCGGCTCGGCATCCCGGTCACGATCGTGATGCCGCGGCCGACCCCGACCGTGAAGGTGATGCAGACCGAGGCAGTCGGCGGCACCGTGGTGCTTGAAGGCGAAACCTTCGATGAGGCCTATGGCCACGCCCGCGCGATGGAACGGCAGATGGGGATGACCTTCATCCACCCGTTCGACGATCCGCTGGTCGCCGCCGGGCAGGGCACCGTTGCACTGGAAATGCTGGAAGACGTGCCCGATCTCGACATGCTGGTGATCCCGGTTGGCGGGGGCGGGCTGGCGTCGGGCATGGGTGTCGCGGCACGGGCGATCAAGCCCAATATCGCCCTGATCGGGGTTGAGGCAGAGCTGTTTCCCTCGATGTACAACCGCTTGCGCCATGACGATCTGCCCTGCGGCGGGGATACCCTGGCCGAAGGGATCGCGGTTAAGGAACCGGGCGTGTTTACCTCGCGCACGCTGCGCGGTCTGCTCGACGATATCGTGCTGGTTGACGAAGGCTCGCTCGAACGCGCGGTTTCGCTGTTGCTGCAGATTGAAAAGACTGTGGCCGAAGGCGCTGGTGCGGCTGGCCTGGCCGCTGTGCTGGCCCATCCGGCGCGGTTCAAGGGCCGCAAGATCGGCATTCCGATCACCGGGGGGAATATCGACACCCGCCTGCTCGCCAACGTGCTGCTGCGCGATCTGGCGCGCTCGGGTCGGCTTGCCCGGCTGCGGCTGACCCTGCAGGACCGCCCCGGCGCGCTGTTCAAGGTGATGCGCGAATTCGATCGCCACAACGTCAACATCATCGAGATCTACCACCAGCGGATCTTCACCCACCTGCCGGCCAAAGGCCTGATCACCGACATCGAATGCGAAGCCCGCGACAAGGAACAGCTCGACGCGCTGGTCGAGACACTGCGTGAAAAGGGTTATGCCGTTACGGCAGTGGAACTTAACTAAGCCCGGCAAAAGTGTCCCGGTTTGCGATAGTTGGTCATCATAGCCATTGCCGTGCTGTGCATAATAACGATCGCTTAACCGTGTTTCGTGGTTAAAGTTCTTTCAACGGCGCATCGGCGCATGCATAGTGTCGACCTTAACCAAGCCATCAGGATGGTCCTTGCAGCGTGACGGCACCAGTTCGATTTCCCCGATTTTTCGTCACGAGCCCGGCGCCGTGCCCCTATTTGCCGGGGCGGACGGAGCGCAAGGTTTTCACCGAGCTGAAAGGCCCGCACGCTGCTGAGCTGAATGACGCACTTGGCCGGATCGGCTTTCGCCGCAGCCAGACGGTGGCCTATCGCCCGAGCTGCGCCGATTGCCAGGCCTGCGTTTCGGTGCGGGTGGTAAACGGTGAATTCCGCATTTCGGCCAGCCAGAAGAAGGACCTGCGCCGCAATTCCGATCTGGTCGCCACGATCTGCCGCCCATGGTCGACCGCTGAGCAGTTTGACCTGCTGCAGCGCTATCTGGGCCAGAGGCATCCCGGCGGCGGAATGACCAGCATGGACGAGGTCGATTTCGCCGACATGGTCGAACATACCCCGGTTGACAGCTGGGTGGTCGAATACCGCGAGCCGACTGTCGACGGCACCCCCGGCCCGCTGGTCGGCGCCTGCCTGACCGACCGGCAGGGCGATGGCCTGTCGATGATCTACAGCTTTTACGAACCGGATCACGAAGGCCGCACCGGGCTTGGCAATTACATCATCCTCGATCACATCCGCCGGGCCCATGAAGAAGGGCTGCCTTACGTTTACCTGGGTTACTGGGTCGAAGGTTCACCGCGGATGCAGTACAAGGTCCGCTATCGCCCGATCGAACGGCTGACCCGCACCGGCTGGCAGCGGATGAACGCGGCCGAGCAGGACAGTCTGATCGCTTCCGCCGCCGCGCTGCGCCGCACCGAGGCGGTTCCGCTCGACGGCAGCACCAAGGACGGCGCTCACGGCGTCCGGGATCAATACCGCCTGGCTGACTAGGCTGGGTCCCACACAATCTTGTCGAACCCGTGCGCAGCCAACGCGCCAAGCAGCTGCGCCGCGATGAAGGGCAGGACACTGGCCGGAGCGATCCCGGCGAAGCTGTCGCTGAGGCTGCGCGCCAGGGTGATCGCCGGATTTGCGAAGCTGGTCGATGAAGTGAACCAGTAGGCAGCGGTGATGTAGAGCGCGACACTGGCCGGAACCGCTGCTGGGCGGTGCCGCACGGTCAGCAGGATCGTGGTGATCAGGCCGAAGGTGGCGATGAATTCGCCCAGCCATTGTCCGGGGCCATCGCGCAGCTTGGCCGACAGTTGCAGCACTGGCAGGTCGAACATCGCGTGGACTGTCCAGACCCCCAGGATCCCTGCCAGCACCTGTACCGTCACCGTTGCTGCCAGCCCCTTCCAGCAGCACTCGCCGCGCAGCCGCATCACCAGGCTGACTGCCGGGTTGAAATGCGCGCCCGAGATCGGACCCAGCATCGCGATCAGCACGAACAGCATCGCGGCGGTCGCAATCGTATTGCCCAGCAGCGCCACCGCATCGTTGCCCTGCGCCAGCCGCTCGGCCATGATTCCGGAGCCGACTACCGTGGCAAACAGGAAGAAACTGCCGAGCGCCTCGGCCCACAGCCGCCGCTTCATGCCGCGCCTTCCATTGCGCCGATCTCTGCAAGCGCAACCTGGGCTGCATCGCGGTCCATGCTTTCCAGCGGCAGGTCCAGCATGGCCCGGACCCGCATTTCCAGCAGCCGCCAGGTTTCGGCAAAGGCGGCGTCTTCGGCAGGATCGCCGCCGGTCACGTCGGCGGGATCGGGCAGGCCCCAGTGCGCGCGCAACGGCGTGCCAGGAAAGACCGGGCAGGCCTCGCCCGCAGCATTGCCGCAGACGGTAATCGCAAGATCGATCTCCGGCGCGTCGGGGCCGGTGTACTCAAGCCAGCTCTTTGAGCGGAATGCCGCCGTATCGAATCCTTTGGCGGCCAGCAGTCGCAGCGCGCCCGGATGCGGTAAGCCCTTGGGCTTGCTGCCGGCGCTATAGGCGATCAGGCGGCCTGCCCCTTCGCGCAGGAACAGGGCCTCACCCAGGATCGAGCGGGCGGAATTGCCGGTGCACAGCACCAGCACCGAACGGACCTGGACCATGGTTCAGCAGCAGCCGGTGGCGGCCGATGGCTTGGCGGCGGGGGCCTGCGGCGCGCAGCACGATCCTGCCGCGGCATTGGCCGAGGAGAGCTGCTCAAGCTCTGGCCCTGAGCCATAGACGGTCGATTCCCCGCTGGTCAGGAATGCTTCCCAAACCACCCCGTCGGGATCGGCGATCCAGCTCTTTTCCGACTGGGCATAGCAGCAGGTGGTCGCGC
>CAZOSI010000067.1:0-15645 GCA_964582485.1 uncultured Novosphingobium sp. | reverse complement strand
CTGGTACCAGGGCCGTGCGCCGGGGACCCTGGGGGAACAGCGCACGATCGGCTACTTGATCGGCAGGTTCCAGGCCTTGGGGCTGGAGCCGGGCGGACCGGGCGGTAAATGGGTGCAGGAAGTGCCCTTGCTGCGCACCCGGCTGGGCGTGCCGCAACAGCTTGAACTGGCAACGCCCAAGGGAGCCATTCCGCTGAAGCTCGGCACCGATGCCTATCTCTCGACCCTGCAGGGCGGCGACATGGCCACGGTTGCCGCCGCACCGCTGGTCTTCGTTGGCTACGGCGTTCAGGCGCCCGAACGCAAGTGGGACGATTACAAGGGGCAGGACCTCAAGGGCAAAGTTGCGGTCTTCCTGATCAACGATCCCGATTTCGAGGCCGGTCCCAAGGAGCCGGTCGCCGGCAAGTTCGGCGGCAAGGCGATGACCTATTACGGGCGCTGGACCTACAAGTTCGAGGAAGCCGCGCGGCGCGGGGCGGTGGCTGCACTGATCGTCCACGACAGCGAAGGCGTGGGCTATGGCTGGAACGTGATCGTCAGCCCGGGGGGTGAGAACTATGGCCTGGTCCGAAAGGACGGCAGCCAGACCAGCCTGGCGCTGCAAGGCTGGCTCAGCCACGCGATGGGCGACCAGCTGTTCGCCGCCGCCGGACAGGACCTCAGCAAGCTGCGCATCGCGGCGCGCTCGGCCAAGTTCGAGCCGGTGCCGCTGGCGGGGGTGACGCTCAGTGCCACAATCCCCTCAAGCCATGAGGTGGTGACCAGCCACAATGTGCTCGCCCGCCTGCCCGGCACGAGCCGCGCGGACGAAGTTGTGATGCTGGGCGCGCACTGGGATGCCTATGGTGCGGGCAAGCCCGATGCGCAGGGGCGGATCTACCGCGCCGGGGCCAACGACGATGCGCTGGGCGTGGCCGCCTTGCTGGAGATCGCCCGGCGGATGAAGGCCAGCGCGCCACCCCAGCGCAGCGTTGTCTTCGCCGCCTGGACCGCCGAGGAGCGCGGGCTGCTGGGCAGCGAGGCCTATGCCCAGGACCCGGTCTATCCGATGGACAAGACCGTCGCCAACCTGACCATCGACGTGCTGCAAACCGCTGGCAAGGCGCGCGACGTGGTGCTCATCGGCAAGGGCCAGTCCAGCATGGAGGATGAACTCGCGAGCTTCGCCGCGAAACAGGGCCGTACCGTCACCCCGGAAAACCTCCCCGAACGCGGCCTGTTCTTCCGCGCCGACCACTTCCCCTTCGCCAAGCGCGGGGTCCCCGTGCTGCTGATGATGAGCCTGGCAGGCGCATCGGACCTTGAACAGGGCGGCCGCGCCGGCGGGCAAGCCTGGATCGATGACTACACCGGGCGCTGCTATCACCAGGCCTGCGATGCCTGGGATGCCAGCTGGAACCTGGCTGGCGCAATGCAGGACATCGAACTGGTCCACGCGCTTGGTTGGGACCTCGCCAATTCAGACCGCTGGCCGCAGTGGAAGTCCGGCAGTGAGTTTGCCGCAGCGCGGGGCAGGGTGGGGCGCTAGGCTGGACATGCAAGGGCGCGTCCCGGTGCTTCAGCGGGAAATGCTATCCTTACGGGCAGGTGGCCGTTAGGGTGAGGATTAAACGGGATTAGGGGCAAGCATATGAGTTCACAGCTGCGCATCGTCGGACTGGTGACTTTCGCCTTGGGGCTGCTGGCGACGCTGGCGCTCAGCGCGTCGAAGGCACAGGCAGGGGATGAACAGTTTGATGCGCACTTGTGCGCGGCTGTCTATTCCGCAGTGGCCAGCGATCCGACAGACCAGAATTACCAGGCCATGCAGTTTCGCTACTATGCCTATTCCGACTATTCGTCGCAGGAAGCAGCTCTAAAAGAAATAACACGCGCCGCAGCGGCTGTGCGTACAGAAGTCCGTGAAGGCCGAGTGGAACCGGCCGCATTGCTCAGCGTAGTCAAGGAATGCGCGCGGGTGCAGAAGATTCCGGCGCCCGATATAAGCTACAACCTGCGGCCCGGTTCCAGCGCGCCATCGTCCAGCCCCGCGGCAACTGGCCCCAGCCAGGCTGGAGCAGCCTGCGAAAGCGCGAGCGAGCGCTATCAATCGACGCTGAGAGCGATGCCCGACAGGCTGGCGGCAAAAGGCCCGCGCGCTTACAAGGATTGTGATCGGCCGGGGCCAATGTGCAACGTGGTGCGGAACAATTCGGCGTGGTATTATGAGATGGGCAAGATCTGCACTGAATTGAAGCCGATTCAGGAGGATATTCGCCGTTACTGCGGGGAAACAGTCGCGGATCTGGATGATTGTTGAGAATGGCGATTTCAGCAGCGAGGGGCAAGGTGGGCCGCTAGGCCGTTGCCCGCTCCAACTCTGCCAGCAACCGCGCTTGCTCGGCCCGGCTGCGGTAGAGAAAATCGCTGGGTAGGCCGAGCCGCACGCTGGCCTGCGCCGGGGGCGAGGCTGGGTCGTGCTTGCGCTCGGCAAGGCGGGCGACCAGCCGGACGGCGATACGGTCCCTCAATGACAGGTCATACTCGCGGCCCAGCTCCAGTCGCTGGCGGATCAAGGGCGGCAGGATCGAAACCGAGGCGCGGGCCAGCGCGCGGTGCAAGAAACGCGGGACGGTTGGAGCGGCCTTGCCCGACTGGATGATGTCGAGAAACTCGCGGTTGATCGCGTGCGGTTCGAAACCGGGGGCGAGCCGCTCCATCATCGCGAAGAAATCCGCGCGGCAGGTCAGCTTGTTCTGGACGCCATAGAGCGTGGCTACCGCCTCGCCCTCGGCGAAGAAGCGGTTCTGGTCGGCCTCGCTGACCGGGCTGACGAAGGTGTGGTAGGCGGTCAGGAAGCCGTAGCCGGCGGTCGCGCTGACCCAGTCGACCAGTTCCGGATCGGTCGCCTTGTAGGCCACGCCGCCGGGCGTTTCGCCGGCCACCTTGGCGTGCATCCGCCCGACCCCGGCGATCAGCTTGCGGGCCGCATCGGCCGGGCCATAGACCCCGATCATCGCCGCGTGTCCGGTGCGCTGCGAACGGCCGATCGGATCGACCGGATAGATCGAATGGTCCCACACGCCCGAGCGGATGCGCGGGTCGGCGAATTCCATTAGTACGGCTGCCACACCGCCGATCGCCAAGGCAATCTGGTTCTTGTAGATCCGCCAAGCAATCGAGCCTGGGTGGAGCAATGCCGCGGCGCCGGGCGGCTGGCTGTAATCGAACGGCGGGATCAGCCGGGCGGCGGGCTTGGTCATCCGGACATCACACTCCCAGGTGCGCCCATGGCCCGGTGATCGCCAGAGTGCGCGCCGGACTGTAGAGGTTGACGAACAGCACCCGGCCATCGGGTGAGAAGCAGCCCCCGGCAAATTCGGTCTGCAACCGCGATCGCGCGATCGGATAGGGCAGCCCCTCGACGGTCAGGCCGCGGATATAATTGTCGGTGATCGCGCTGTATTGATCCTCACAGATTACCAGCTGCCCATCGGGCGCGACGGTCAGGTTGTCGCCAGAGTTAAACTGGTTCTTGTCGGTGGATTCGAAGAACAGTTGCAGGCGGTCGCTATATTGGCCGGGAACCAGCCGGAACACCTGGCCCAGCTTGGCCGCACCGCCAGAGGTGCAGGCGAAGTAGAGCTCGCCCTTGCCCATGTGGATTCCCTCGCCGCGGGCAAAGCGCAGCGCGCCCAGCGCCGCGCCGCGCTGGCGCAAATCGTCCGCCGGGCTGGCGACGTTGTCGAGCGCAACCCAGCGCGCCTTGCGCCATTCTCCCGGACGGATCAGCGGATCGCCGGCGACCAGCGTCAGCGCCTCGAGCACGCCGCCTCGCGCCAATTGACCGGGCACTGTGGGAGTGAAGCGGTAAAGCAACCCGTCTGCGCGGTCCTCGGTCAGATAGACTTTGCCACTCGCCGGATCGACCACGGCGGCCTCGTGATTGAAGCGGCCCATCGCCTTCAAGGGCACCGCATCGACCGGCCCCGTGGCACTGGCGGGGACTTCGAAAACCCAGCCATGATTGCGGCCGAGCTGGCCGCCGGCCACCGAAACGTCCTCCTCGCAGCTCAGCCACGAGCCCCAGGGGGTTACCCCGCCGCTGCAATTGCGGATCGTGCCTGCAAGCGAGCGGAACTGTCTCTCGACCACCAGGGTCGCGGCATCGAGGATCAGCGTGGTTGTTCCGCCAGGCAGCGGTGCGCCGCCATTCAGTCGGTCGAACGCCAGCCCGGTCGCTCCGCCGCCATCCTGGCTGGGGACCAGTTCGTGATTGCGGACCAGCGCCAGCTTGCCGCCGGGCAGGGCGAAGCAGCCCATCCCGTCGGCCGCATCGGGCACGGTGCCGCCGTCGCTCATCGCCTGGCCACGTTTGGACAGGACCCGGTAGGAAAACCCGCTTGGCAGATCGATCAGTCCGTTTGGATCGGGCACCAGTGGGCCGTAGCCTGCGGCACCGTCAACTGCCTGGCCCCGGGCTTGGCAGCCCGACGCGGCCAGGGCGCCAAACGCGAGGCCGGTGGTGGATAGAAAGTGGCGGCGGTTGATTGTCGGTCCCATTGTTGCACTGTGCCGGACGCCGGGTGCAGCGTAAAGGCCCGCGATCGATCGGCAAGTGACTACCCTAAAGGACCTGTCCCGCTCGCCGGGGTTCAGCGCTATCGCAAATGGCATGAACATCACCGGAGCCCCTGACCGGTCGTCACCTCAGGCTGCCGCGCCACTGGCCGACGCGCTGTGGCCGCATAAGTTGATCCTGGTGACCGGCGGGACCGGCTTTGTCGGGAGTCGACTGGTCGAGGCGCTTGCCGCCGCCGGGCATGGGGTGATCGTGCTGTCGCGCAAGGCGGGCCGGGGCAGTCTTCCTGGATCCGTCCGGATCGTTACTTCAATAGACGAAATCGCGCCCGATACGGCGATCGATGCGGTGGTCAATCTGGCAGGCGAATCGATTGCCGGAGGGCTGTGGACAAGCAGCAAGCGCGCGCGAATTCTGGAATCCCGCCGCCAGATGGCCTCGTTGTGCCATGACTTGGCTGTGCGGCTTGAACGCAAGCCCGAAGTGCTGGTCACCGCCAGCGCGATCGGCTGGTATGGCATTCGCGGCGATGAGACGCTTGATGAAACAAGCGGCGGCACCGCGTGCTTCTCGCGCGAGATATGCAAAACAATCGAGCACGGCGCGGAGCGCAGTACCGCGCTGGGCCTGCGGGTGGTGGCCCTGCGGATCGGGCTGGTGCTCGCTTCCAGCGGCGGGATGCTCGGGCGGATGCTGCTGCCGTTCCGGCTCGGGCTGGGCGGTCCATTCGGCAAGGGACGGCAATGGATGAGCTGGATTCACCGCGATGACCTGGTCCGGTTGATTTGCCACGTGATCGCCAATCACCAGTTGTCCGGTCCAGTCAACGCGGTCGCGCCGGAACCCGTGCGCAACCGCGATTTCGTCAAAACGCTGGGGCGGGCCTTGCACCGCCCGGCGGTGATACCGGTCCCGGCCATGCCGCTGCGGCTGGTGTTCGGGCAATTTGCCGAAGAGCTTTTGCTCGGCGGACAGCGCGTTGTTCCGGCCAAGGCCGAAGCAAGCGGCTTTCACTGGCGCTTCCCTACGCTCGAAGCCGCGCTTGCGGCAATCGTCGGGCACGAAAAAGGGGACGCGCCGTAGCCCGTCCCCTTCCTTCGACCGTTTGGACGAGTTGCGCCTAAATTGCGATGGCGCCCATGGGGGCAGAAAACTTTTCTCGGCACAGCTTGACCAGCGGGCGCACGGCCTCGCGGGTTGAATCCTGCGCGCCGCGCAGTTCCGGGCCGACTACGTTGGGGTTGGCGCGGTTGGCCATGACCCATTGCTTCTCGATGTTGCCGCAGACCCGCTGGGTTGGGGCTTCATCAACCCGCAGCATGGCATAAGTATTGCCCATTTCGACCGCGGCTTCGTAGAAGGCATAGACCTCCTTCTGGCCGGCCGAGGCGCCGGCATTCTTTTGCCGGGTCTGGGCCAGTTCGGCCAGCGCGGTCTGGCAGGCATTGTACTGTTCGATCGGGGCGCGATCCTTCGACTTGTCGGAATCGGTGCAGAATTCGAAAGCCGAACTGTTCATGTCGGCCAGCATCTGGTTGGCTTGGGCATCGGTGACGCTTTGCGCCAACGCGGGCGAAGCCGCGAGGCACAGGGCCGAAGCTATGGTGGCGGCAAGCATGTTACGCATTGTTTCAAGTCCCCTGAAGATCGGTGTGACCGGGTACGATCGGCGAAGTCGCCTAGGCCATGCCGGATGAATAGCAGCATAACACACCCCGGAACTTGGAAATTTGCGCCAAAGGGAAATTTCGTTTGAAATGCCGCAAACGACCCGAGGTCGAGCGTGCTCAGCCGATCCGGTGAACCCAGCCGTGGCTGTCCGGCGCTTCGCCGCGCTGGATCGCGGTCAGCCGGGCCTTGAGCTTGCCGGTCAGCTGACCGGGGCCGCCCGATCCGATGGTGAATGCACCATCGTGCCCGGCAACCTTGCCGACCGGGGTTACAACCGCGGCAGTGCCGCAAGCGAAAGCTTCGATCAGCTGGCCCGAGGCGGCGTCGGCGCGCCATTGATCCAGGCTGTAGCGATCCTCGCGCACGGTCAGTCCCTCTTCGCGGGCCAGCGAGATCAGGCTGTCGCGGGTAATGCCGGGCAGGATCGTGCCGGTCAGCGGCGGGGTGGTAAGGCTGCCGTCGGCAAAGGCAAAGAACAGGTTCATTCCGCCCAGTTCCTCGATCCAGCGGTGCTCGGCAGCGTCCAGGAACAGCACCTGATCATGGCCTTTGGTAAAGGCCTCTGCGGTCGGGACCAGGCTGGCGGCATAATTGCCGCCGCACTTGGCAGCGCCGGTGCCGCCGGGCGCGGCGCGGGTATAGTCCGAAACCCAGATCGAGACCGCCGGCGCGCCCGACTTGAAGTAGTTGCCGGCCGGACTGGCGATGACGATGAACTTGTAGGCCTTGGCCGGGCGCACGCCGAGGAACGCTTCGGTCGCGATCATGAACGGACGCAGATAGAGCGATCCGCCCTCGACCGTCGGGAACCAGGCGCTGTCCGCCCTGACCAGTTCCTCGATCGCCTGGATGAACAGGTCTTCGGGCAGTTCGGGCATCGCCAGCCGCCTTGCCGAAGCGTTGAAGCGGCAGGCATTGGCATCGGGGCGGAACAGCGCCATCGAACCATCGGGGTGGCGATAGGCCTTCAGCCCTTCGAAAATTTCCTGCGCATAGTGCAGCACCGATGCCGCCGGATCGAGCGCGATCGGGCCATAGGGGACCACGCTGGCCCCATGCCAGCCCGCCTCTTCGGACCAGTCGATCGTGACCATGTGATCGGTAAAACGGCTGCCGAAGCCGGGGTTGGAGAGAATCTCATCGCGCACCGCGTCGGCCACCGGAGCGGGGTGCGCCACGCGGGAGAACTGGACAGGAGATTCGGCGAGAGTCGCCATTGGCTTCGATCCTTCACTTGCGAAGCGCGGCATTTGAACGAAAATTACGTTCATTGCAAGCGCGATGTAATAAATGAAAAGCTGCTATGATGCTTTCCTGCATAGCCGGGATTGCGCCCGAGGCCAAGTCGCGTGCATGATGGGAAAAACCGGAGATGCCGATGAAACGTGCGATTCGTGCCGCCTTGCTGGCTTTGCCCTTGATCGGAGCTGCAGCTCCGGCCCCGGTTATGACCTGCGCCACGCCGGTCAAGAAGAGTGACACCTATGCCAGTCTGAAGGCGCGCTATGGCAAGCATGCCCGGCTGATGCAGATCCACGCTGCTGAGGGCGAGATGGTGGGCGGCATGGCGCTTTGGCCCAACGACCCCCGAAAACGGATCGACGTGTTCTTCGCTGATCGACCCGGTCGGCGGGTCGAAACGATCCGGATTACCGAACCGAAAACGGTTTGGAGGATCGGGGGTCTGGGCGTTGGCTCCAATCTAACCAGCGTGGTCAAGGCCAATGGCCGTCCAGTGCAGGTCGGCGGGTTCGGCTGGGACTATGGCGGCGGAGTCGATCCGCGCGGGGGCAAACTGGCGAAATGGCCAGGAGGGTGCCGGATCGGCCTGGTCATGGACGTGGGGCGAGATGTCAGTGATCCGCCAAACAGCGTAATGGGTGATGGCCTGGTCCTGGATTCGAGCAGCCCGGCCCTGCGCGCCGTGCGTCCGCAGGTAACGAAGATCTTCATCAGCTGGTGGTGATGCAGCTTCCAACAGCAGGACATTGAAGCCCAAATGAGAAGGGCCACACCGGCTAACCGGGTGGCCCTTCGCATGGTCAGCGGCCGGAAGCGCCGCTCACGGTGCCTTTATCGCGAAATCGAAACTCAGCGATAATGCTCCATGATGCGGATTACCGACCTCCCTGCTGAACCATGAGACATCGGTCACCTCCTTTCGCGCTGTTAGAGCCAATCACTTCCTGCTGGAAGCTCGGGCGGCCCGTTTCCGTACCGTCCTTGCCCCTAAATGTGAATCATTCTGCGCTGCACAACAAGTCTTGCGATTATTTTTTTCGCTGTCAGACTCCGTGCCTTCGGCCTGAAGCCGGAGACTTCTCCACAGTTGCTAGCGGCAGTCCTCAACCACCCGGCTGATTTCGGGCCAGGCGGGGAGGTATAGCGTCTCCAGCCCGGCAGTTTCGAGCGCGAAGCGGCCGCGCGAGAAGGCAATCGCATCCAGCAGCGGGTCATTGGCCGGGATCGCAACCACCAGCCAGTCGCCCGCGCTGAGCGCCGGTTCGCTGGACAGCGGACGGCGGCCCGAAGTGGTGGCTATCGCCATCGGCACCGCGCCGGCCGAGGAGCCTGGACGGGCCAGGAACACCCGCCGCGACGGCTTGTCACAGGCCAGGGTCACTTGCCGGCTGGTCCCGGATTCGCCGAACCGCGCAGTTGAGCGACCGGCCACAAGCGACCAGCTCCAGGTGCCCGGGGTCTGCGGCGCGTCGCGCCAATCGGCCAGTGGGGCGGGCAGCGACGGCGGCGGCGGAATCGGGCGCGGTTGGACCACTACCGGCCGCGGTGCGGGCACAGGCTTGGGCGGAGCGGCGCAGGCGGCCAGCAATGCGGTCAGCGCGACAAGGGGAAAGATTGCCTTCACCGCCCTTCTATGGAAGGAGCCGGGCCGATGAGCAAGGCGTCCAAGATCCGGGCCGATCAACTTCTGGTTGACCGAGGCCTCGTTGAAAGCCGAGCGAGAGCACAGGCGATGATCCTCGCGGGACTGGTGTTTTCCGGTGAGAGGCGGATCGACAAGTGCGGCCAGGCCGTGCTGAGCGATGCGCCAATCGAGCTACGCGGGCGCGACCATCCGTGGGTTTCTCGCGGCGGGATCAAGCTGGCCCATGCGATCGAACACTTTGGGCTCGACCCGGCCGGGGTCACCGCGATGGATGTCGGCAGTTCGACCGGGGGGTTCACCGATGTGCTGCTGAGCAAGGGCGCGGAGCACGTCTTCGCGGTCGATTCGGGCACCAACCAGCTCGCCTGGAAGCTGCGTCAGGATCCGCGGGTCACGGTGCTGGAACAGACCAGCGCGCGGCTTCTTACGCAGGCGCTGATCGACCGTCCGTTCAGCTGGGTGGTTTGCGACGCCAGTTTCATTTCGCTGGCCAAGGTCTTGGAGGTGCCGCTCAAATTGGCCGCCACACCTTGTCGGCTGGTCGCGCTGATCAAGCCGCAGTTCGAGGTGGGCCGCGCTGAAGTGGGCAAGGGCGGGGTGGTCCGCGACGCAGCGCTGCACGCCCGCGTCTGCGACGAAGTGCGGGCCTGGCTCGAAGGTAGCGGCTGGCACGTCCAGGGCATTGTCGAAAGCCCGATCAAGGGGCCGGAAGGCAATGTCGAGTTTCTGATTTCGGCCCAGCGCGGTTGTTGATTGGCGGATTGCCAGCGCGCCTGCGCCCCGCCACTATCATCTGGAAATCGCGCTCTGATTCGAGGTTCCTTCGATGAGTGAACTTGCTTCGCCCGGCCAGCTTCGGGCCGCCCTGTTGCGCTGGTCGCTGTTTTTGGCGCCATTGCTGCTGCTGCTCGGCACCGTTTCGGGAATAATGGGCGGTTCGGGTGAGAACAATGCCTGGTTCATGGGGCTGGAAAAGCCGTCGCTCTATCCACCTCCCGCGACCTTCGGGATCGTCTGGACAATCCTGTACCTGCTGATGGGCGTGGCGCTGGCGATGGTGTTGACGGCGCGCGGCGCGGCTGGACGAGGCCTGGCGATCGGGGTGTTTGCGCTCCAGTTTGTGCTCAACCTGGCCTGGTCGCCGGTGTTCTTCGGGATGCACCTGCTGGTGCCGGCGCTGTACCTGCTGGTGGCGATCGACCTGGCTGTTCTGGCCACGGTCTGGCTGTTCTGGAAGGTCCGCCCGCTCGCCGCCTATCTGTTGCTGCCATATCTCGCCTGGGTGCTGTTCGCCACCGCGCTCAACTGGCAGTTCGTTGCTGTGAACCCCGGGGCTTGATCCGGCGGCGGCAAAGGACCATGTAACCTCCATGCAAAGCGAAAACCCCCTGATCGCCGATATTGCCAAGCTGCTCAACAGCGCGGCCGGAACTGTTGCCGGAATGGGCCGCGAAGCCCGCGATGCCGCGCGCGAACGCGTCAAGGAAGGGCTCGGCGGGCTCGATTTCGTCACCCGTGAGGAATTCGACACGGTCAAGCTGATGGCCGCCAAGGCCCGCGAAGAGAACGAAGCGCTGAAGGCCAGGATCGATGGGCTGGAAGCGGCGTTGAACGCCAAAGGCAAGAAGTAAGACATTCTCACGCAAAGGCGCAAAGGCGCGAAGAGAATGCGCGCTTTGCGACATGATCCCCGGCTGCAACCATGTCGTTTTCCATGCTGTCCCATGTCGAAAGCAGCTTCGCTGTCCGCCCTGCTTCTTTGCGCCTTCGCGCCTTTGCGAGAGCTATTTCAACCACCGGTTGAGTAATCCGGGGTTTCGCTCCAAAGCGCAGCGATGGACCTGCGCGATAACGCCATTGTCTGCGCTGCCCGCCCGCACGGCGAAACTGCGGTTATCGCCCGGCTATTGAGCGAGCATCACGGCCTGCTGGCCTGTTATGTCGCCGGAGGGCGCGGGCGACAGCTCCGCCCGGTGCTGATCCCCGGAAACCTTGTTCATGCCGAACTGCATTGGCGCAGCGAATCGCAACTGCCATTCGGGCGGCGTGAACTGAGCCACAGCCGCGCGCCGTGGCTGGCCGAGCCGCTGCCCGCCGCAGCGATCGGCTGGGTCACCACGCTGACGACTGCCGCGCTGGCCGAGCGACAGCCTTACCCGAACCTGTTCGCGGCGCTGACCGGCCTGCTTGATGCGATTTGCCACGCCCCATCGGCGCGCGGTTGGCTGCCAGGATTGGTTTCCTATGAAGCGCTGCTGTTGCGCGTACTGGGCTATGGCGGGGCTTTGCCAGACCCTGCCGCCGGGCTCCCCGAATTCGATGCTTCAGGTCAGCGGATCGAGCGCTACCTGCTTGCAGATCGGCACGGCAATGTTATGGGCGCGCGCGGCATCCTGCGCGAGCGGCTGGCGCGGATCGGCTAAGGGCGGACATTCCAGATGAAAATTGCGGTACTCGCCGGAGACGGCATTGGCCCCGAAGTGACTCGCGAAGCGGTGCGGGTGTTGCAGGCGCTTGGCCTGTCCGGGCTTGAACTGACCGAGGCCGATGTCGGCGGGCGTGCCTACAAGAACCACGGTCATCCGTTGCCGCCCGAAACGCTGGAGGTGGCCCGGTCTTCTGACGCAATTCTGTTCGGCGCGGTCGGCGATCCGGACTGCGATAACCTGGAACGGCACCTGCGGCCTGAGCAGGCGATCCTGGGCCTGCGCAAGGAGCTGGGCTTGTTTGCCAACCTGCGTCCGGCCAAGGTTTTCAAGGGGCTGGAAGACGCTTCTGCGCTGCGGCCTGAAGTGGCGGGCGCGATCGACCTGCTGATCGTGCGCGAGCTGAACGGCGATGTCTATTTCGGTGAGAAGGGCATTCGCATCCTTCCCGACGGCCGCCGCCAGGGCTGGGACATGATGGCCTATGCCGAGGACGAGGTTCGCCGGATCGCCCATGTGGGGTTCCGCGCGGCGATGGGCCGCAGCAGGAAGCTGTGCTCGGTCGACAAGGCCAATGTGCTGGAAACCAGCCAGGTCTGGCGTGACGTGGTGATCGAGGTTTCGGCCGAATATCCCGAGGTCGAGCTGAGCCACATGTATGTCGACAATGCGGCGATGCAGTTGGTCCGCAACCCCGGCCAGTTCGATGTTATCGTCACCGGCAACCTGTTTGGTGATATCCTGTCCGATCAGGCCAGCATGTGCGTCGGTTCGATCGGGCTGCTTGCCTCGGCCTCGCTCAGCGAAGGCAAGCAAGGGCTGTACGAGCCGATTCACGGCAGCGCGCCGGACATCGCCGGCAAGGGCCTGGCCAATCCGATGGCGACCGTGCTTTCGGCGGCGATGTTGCTGCGCCATTCGCTGGGGCTTGAGGCCGAAGCGGCCCGGATCGAGGCGGCCGTTGCCCGCATGCTGGCCGATGGGGTGCGCGGCGGCGATCTTGGTGGTACGCACCGTACAGTTGCCATTGGCGACGCAATCCTCGAAAGGCTTTGAGATGACCCTTCGTCTCGGCGTTGTCCTTCCCACCTACAACGAGCGCAAGAACCTGCGCGGCATGGTCGATCGTCTGGACAAGGCGCTGGCCGGGATCCCGTGGGAAGTGATCATCGTCGATGACAACAGCCCCGACGGCACGTCGGACGAGGCCCGTGCTATCGCGCAGGAAGATGGCCGGGTCCGGGTGATCCAGCGGATCGGTCGGCGCGGGCTGTCCTCGGCCGCGATTGAGGGGATGTGCGCCACCGCCGCGCCAGTCGTGGCGGTGATGGACGCCGATCACCAGCACGATCCCGAACTGCTCCCCGGCATGCTCACCGCGATCGAAAGCGGCGACTATGACCTGTCCTACGCCAGCCGCTTTGCCGAAGGGGCCAGCACCGAGGAATGGGGGCGGCCCGATCGGGTCAAGGCCAGCAATCTGGCCAACCGGATCGCCAACAAGGTTACCGGGGTCGAGCTGAGCGATCCGATGAGCGGCTATTTCATGCTCAAGACAGAAGTGCTGCGCAGCGACGCGCACCGGCTGTCGGGCGTGGGTTTCAAGATATTGCTCGATATCCTCGCCACGGTCGAGGCACCGCTGCGGATCAAGGAAGTCCCGATGAATTTCGCGGCGCGGGCCGAGGGCGAATCGAAGCTGGATCGGACGGTGGTGTTCGAATTCCTGGTCGGACTATACGACAAGTGGCTGGGCCGCTGGATTCCGACGCGCTTTGCCCTGTTCGGCACGATTGGCGGGCTCGGCGTAGTAGTCCACATGGCCGTTCTTGCCGTGGTGCTGAATCTGTTCGGTGAAGCGATGCGGGTAAACCACTATCCCGATGAAACCGCCTTCATTGTCGGCCAGACCACCGCCGCACTGGTGGCAATGACCTTCAACTTCGTGCTCAACAACGAACTGACCTATGCCGACAAGCGGCTGCGCGGATTTCTGCCGCTGCTGACCGGCTGGGTCCGCTTCCTGATCACCTGCGCCTTTGGCCTGCTCGCCAACATCGGCGCGGCGACCGCGCTGGTCCGGCTGGGCTTCAACCCATATCCGGCGGCGATCGTCGGCATCGTGCTGGGCTCGGTCTGGAACTTTGCCCTGTCGAGCAAGTTCGTCTGGGGCAAGTATTGATCCTCCCCGAAACGGGGAGGGGGACCATCCTCTGCGAGGATGGTCCCCCTCCCCCGAGGGGAAGGATTATCGCCAGCTTCTAAGCCACATCCAGAATTCGAAACTGGGGCGCCCGCAGCACAGCGGGTAGCCGGAGATGATCGGATAGAACCATGCGAACAGGCCAAGGTTAAGGGCGATGCTGACGGGTGCCAGCCAGCGCCAGCGGTCGCTGCGCCGCCACAGTGCATCGAGCGCCAGTGCCAGCAGTGCCATTAGGAAGGTGCTGGGCAGCAGGTAGTGATAGAGGAACTGCACCGGCTTGCCCGATGTCGCCCAAAACAGCAGGGTCAGCAGGTAGAGCGCGGCAAATGCCAGCAGCTCCAGCCGCCTCCGCATCACTCCGGCCCACAGCGCCCAGCCCAGCGCGGCGAGGCCGGCCAGCATGGTGAAGGGATTGCCGATCAGCACCACCCCGCGCTGGGCGCCCTCGATATCCTTGTAGAGGTACCAGATCGCCCGCCAGTTGCCGGCCCACTGGTACCAGACCGAGCGATAGGGATGCGGCTTCTTCACGCTGTCCTGCAGCATCAGCATGTGTTCGTGCCAGGCAAGCGGAGCCCACGGATTGACCGGTCGTTCGGCCCAGTGGAACGCCGGCCAGAATGTCAGCCAATAGACCGCGAGCGGCATCAGCCCCAGCCACAGCGCGGCTTCGGCCAGGCTGATCCCGGGGACCGGTCCGCCGCGGGTGGCGAACAGGAAATTGCCGCGATGGGCCTTCAGCTTGAGCACGAAGAACACCAGCCCGGGCAGGATCAGCGCGGGGGCGATCGACCATTTGCTGCTAAGCGACAGCCCCATCAACACCCCGCCCAGCGCCAGCCGCCAGTGCCCCTGGTGCGGGAGCCGCGCCGCTGCCGCCAGCTGCCAGAACGCCAGCATCGCCAGCGCGGCCATGGTCATGTCAAGCATCGCGATCCGCGAATGGATGAACCAGAAGAAGTTGGTGGCGAGCAGCAGCGCAGCGATCAGTGTCGCCCGGGCGTTGCCGCTGGCGAACCAGACCATGCGGGTAAATGCGAACAGGCCGATCGCCCCGCCGATTGCCGACGGGACGCGCCAGTACAGCGGCTCGTCGCCCAGCCAGCGCAGCGCGGCGGCCAACACGGTTTTGCCGAACATCGGGTGTTCGGGATTGACCCGGATCCCCTCGAGCAGCTTGCGCGCGGCGGGGACGTAGTGAACCTCGTCAAAGTAGATCTCGTGCGGGATGCCCAGTCGCCACCAGACCAGCGCGAAGTATCCCAGAGCAATCGCCAGGCACCAGGCGATCGGATCCCGGTCTGTGGTAAAGCGGCCCTGCATCGCGGCGGGGATTATCGGGCGCGGCCAGCCTGCGCAATGATTTGGTTCACACTCTCCCTTGCCCCACCGTGCGCCGCTGCCTAAAGCCGCATCGTCATGAAACGCACCACCGGACAAGACCGCTCGATCACCCGCAACTGGCGCCCCGCCACCCAGGCCGTTCGCGGCGGGACCTGGCGCAGCGAAATGGGCGAGACGAGCGAGGCGATCTTCCTCACCTCGGGCTTTGCCTATGACAACGCCGAAACCGCGGCGATGCGGTTCCGCGGCGAAGATCCGGGGATGACCTATTCGCGGCTGCAGAACCCGACGGTGGCGATGCTGGAAGAGCGGATCGCGCTGATGGACGGGGCCGAGGCTTGCCGGGTCCAGGCATCGGGCATGGCGGCGATGACCGCGGCGATGCTGTGCCAGTTGCAGGCCGGCGATCACGTGGTGGCGGGCCGCGCCGCCTTTGGCTCGTGCCGCTGGCTGGTCGATCAGCTGCTGCCGCGCTTCGGGATCACCACCACGACGATCGACGCGCGCGACAATGCGCAGTGGGAAGCGGCGATCCAGCCCAATACCA
>CAZOSI010000066.1:0-15677 GCA_964582485.1 uncultured Novosphingobium sp. | reverse complement strand
TTGACGGGCGGCAGCGCGCAGATCGCATTCCTTGATGGCATTGCAAACGCAGATGTACATCGCGGCACTCCAATGAGTCGCGGCAGACTATAATGAGAATCGCTCTCAATAGCAACTAACGCCGGAAAGGCGCGCGCCGCCATTCGGTCAGACAGCGCCACAGCCATTCCAGCGGACCCTGGTGGAAGCGCGCCAGCCAGGGTCCGCTCCAGACTAGCATCAAGGCCCAGCCGAGCAGCACGAACAGCCACTGCCCCGCCGCGCCATAGGCCCCGAACAGGCCGAGCCCCCAGCCATAGAAGATCGCGCACATCACCACAGTGGTGCCGATGTAATTGCTGAAAGCGGCCTGTCCTGCCGCTTCCAGCCGCTTGCCAATCCCACTGCCAAGCAAGCGCGGTGCGGCCAGGATCAGCAGGGCTGCATAGCCAAGCGCCATTAGCAGATGCGGAAAGCCCAGCCCATAATGGACCATCATTCGCATTGCCAATTCGGGATAGCCTCGCAAATAGGCCCAGGCGGTAAAGGCCAGGGTCAGCGCCAGGCCTGGGATCAATCCACCCCAGGCCAGCAAGCCTAGCCGCCGCCGTGACCATTCCCGGCTGAAAAACCCGGTCCGCAGCAGCGCCATGCCGATCAGCATGTAACTGACCGTCTCGCCCCAGTTGAACGCGACCATCGACAGCGGATAATCGGGGTGCTTGCGCAGCCGCGTCGTCACTTCGGCGGTGTAGGACGATAGTGTGGTTTTGCGGTCGGCTTCGTCCTCCCGGCGATTCTCAGCCACCACCATAGCGTGATCCCAGCGCTCTTTGGGCGAGGCGGTCCCGGCCATGACTCTGGCTTCGCGTTCGGTGGAGGGCAGCCAGGTTGCCGCACCCCAGGCCTGCCAGAAGGTAAAAGTACCCAGCGCCAGCACAACCATCGCGGCGGGCGGAGCATTCCGGATCACCAGCGCGCCCAGCCCGACGCAGGCATAGAGGAACAGGATGTCGCCATCCCAGAATAGCGCGAAGTGCAAGAGGCCGAATAGCCCCAGCCAGGTCAACCGGCGCAGCTGCATACCCGCTCCGTCGATGCCAGCCTGATCCTTGCGGTCGATATAGAGCAGCAGGCTGGCCCCGAACAGCATCGAGAACAGCGCCCGCATCTTGCCTTCGAAAAACACCTGGGTGAAGGCGAAGGCCCAATTTTCTGCCAGGCTGCCGGGGTTCGGCAGGTTGGGCGAATAGGTGGCAGAAGTGGGCGCAGCAAAGCTGGCCACGTTGACTGCCAGGATGCCGAGCACGGCGATCCCGCGGATCAGATCAAGCGTGCGGATCCGCGATGGCGCGGTTTGATCCACTTTTCAGCCTGCGGTGGCAACGCATTCGAAGCCGCCGGCTTTCAGCTTGGCACAGGCCGCCTGAGCCGCGGCCTGGCTGGCAAAGCCCCCGGCCTGCAGCTTGGTCACCGCGCCAGCCTTCACGTTAAGGCGGGGATGGCCAGCGAGCTCGGGCCGCCCCTTCACCTTGGCCCACAGCGCATCGGCATTGGCCGATTGGCCAAAGGCGCCCAGCTGAATCCGCCAGGAGCCGGTTACGGCCGGGGTGGTGGTGGGCGGAGGGGTGACAGCAACCGGGCGCGGGGCAGGCCTGGGCGCGGGTGTGACGACCACCGGGCGCGGTGCGGGGGGCGCCGCCGCAGTGATCAAAGGTGGTTGGCTGACTGCGCCAGGCCGCGCGGCAGGGAGAGCGCCGTTGTTCGGAACCTGCGTACCAAGATCGACTGCCGCCATCTGCCGGGCGCGGGTAGCATCGGCGTCAGCCTGCAACTGTGCAGCGAGCTGGACTGCCTGCTGGCGCTGCTCAAGCGGAATGTAACTGTCCATCTGTTGCAGCGCCGGCGCGGCCAGGGTCAGGCCCTGGCCACGGGCCAGGCTGACCAGCGCATAGGCGCGGACCCAATCCTTTGGCACCTGCTCACCATTGAAGTGTGCGATCCCCAGCAGGTACTGCGCGCGCGGATCGCCGCGATCGGCGGCGGCGCGGATGAAAGGCAGGGCCCTGGACTTGAGCTCAGGCACACGCGGATCGGTCTTGCTGCCTGCAGCCTTCTTGTAGCTTTCGGCCCGCTGGAACAGCAGCAGGCCGTAATTGTCACCCGCTTGCATGTGGCCCATCGCCGCAGCTCGGCCGAACAATTCTTCGGCCTTGGCCAGATCCTGCGCCACCCCCTGGCCCAGCTTGTAGGCCTGACCGAGGTTGAACAATGCATCAACATCACCGCGCAGCGCTGCAGCCTGCCATTCGCGGATAGCCAAAGCGAAGTCTCCGCGGGTCCAGGCGTCGACTCCGGCTTTGGTATCGGCAAGCGCGGCCCCGGGCAGAATCGCCCCTGCGGCAACGATCAGCAATGCGATCAAAGATTTGCGACCCATCGAATTCCATCCCCTTTGCCGGCCGCCCGGCTTAGGCAATGGGCGAACCTTAAAATCGTTCCCTTGCCTCAGAGGCGGCACCATTTGGTTAACTGACATAGTAAACGCACCGTTAGCAAAGGTTTTGTTGATGGCTGCGGTCGGCCTCCGGTGCTGAACTGAGCCTGCACGTTAACTCAAAATTAGGAACGATCTGCGATCCCCCACGGCAACTCGAATTGGGTTTGCTGTAATTTTCCAAGGGGGAACGGCTTTGCGAGTATTGGCATTGGCATCGCAGAAGGGCGGATCGGGGAAAACGACCCTGTCCGGGCACCTTGCTGTGCAGGCACAGCGCGCTGGCGCTGGCCCGGTTGTGCTGATCGACATCGACCCGCAGGGTTCGCTGGCCGATTGGTGGAACGAGCGCGAGGATGAATTCCCCGCATTCGCCCAGACGACCGTTGCGCGGCTAGCACAGGATCTGGCCGTTTTGCGCCAGCAGGGCTTCCGCCTTGCGGTAATCGATACGCCGCCGGCAATCACCATGGCGATCCAGTCGGTGATTTCGGTTGCCGAACTGATCGTCGTCCCGACCCGCCCAAGCCCGCATGACCTGCGTGCCGTGGGCGCCACGGTCGATCTCTGCGAACGGGCCGGAAAGCCTCTGATCTTCGTGGTCAACGCTGCCACGCCCAAGGCCAAGATCACTTCCGAAGCTGCGGTCGCATTGTCACAGCATGGCACCGTTGCCCCGATCACCTTGCATCACCGCACCGATTTTGCCGCCTCGATGATTGATGGCCGCACCGTGATGGAAGTCGACCCCAATGGCCGCAGTGCTTCCGAAGTGACCGCGCTGTGGAACTATATCTCGGACCGGCTCGAAAAGAACTTCCGCCGCACGGTCTTCGCCGCGCCGGCCAGCGTATCTACAGTCCAGGGTGTCCATCGTCCCACAGGCGGCTTTGGCCGCCGCGTAGCTGGTTCTTAAAGCGGGAGTGGCTGGGGCATGACCGGATCGAAACCCATTGCTTCGCTCGAACCGCGCCTGCTGGCGCGCAAGGGCGGCGCCCGTCCGGCGATGCGTCCGGCAGCAAGTGCGCTTGCCGTCCAGGACCAACTGGTCGATCCCGATGACCTTGGCTGGAATGACATGGGTGCGGCCCACCCTACCGGCGAGGTTCTGTCGATCCACAGTGGAGCCGAAGTGCCTGAAGTGGTGCGCCAGCAACGCGACCTGGCCCGCCAGGTTGCGGCAGAACGCCGTTCGGCACTGGCCGATGGCCGCCGCGCCGCGTTTACCCTGCGGCTTGATGCCGAGCGTCACCTCAAGCTGCGGCTGGCCTGCACCATAACTGGGCGCAGTGCCCAATCGCTGGTGACCGATGCACTTGATCGCCTGATTTCCGAAGTACCCGACGCCGCCGAAATCGCCAGCAAGTTGGCGAGGAAGCGCAAGTGATTTCCGTAGAAGGGAGACCTCCCATGAAGTCCAATCAAATCCGCCGTTCTGTCCTCCCCCTGGGACTGGCCGGGGTCATGGCCGTGGCGCTTGCCACCGGTGCTGGCTTTTCGTCCAGCGCTGTCGTTGCCAAACCCGCGCCCGACAAGGTGGCGGCCGAAGCCAAGAAGGCTTTGGCCAGTGGGCAGGTCGAAAAGGCCATTGCGATGGCTGAAGAGCTCGTCGCTGCAAACCCGCGTGAAGCCGGTTACCGGGCGATCCTGGGTCAAGCCTACCTGCGTGCCGGACGCTTCGAATCGGCAGCGCAGTCGCTCGATGACGCGATGAAGCTGGGCGACAATTCGGCTCGCACAGCGCTCAGCCTTTCGCTTTCCTATTCGGGCATGGGCAAGAACCGCGAAGCGGTGGCTATCCTTGACGATTGGCGCGATGCAATCCCGGTTGCAGACCTTGGCCTTGCCTATGCCCTGGCCGGCGAATCGAACCGCGGCGTCGCGATCCTCTCGGATGCGCTGCGGGGCGGTGAAAACACCCCGAAGCTGCGCCAGAATCTGGCCTATGCCTTTGCTCTCGATGGCCGCTGGCGCGAAGCCCGCTTGATGGCGGCGCAGGACGTTCCGGCCGACAAGCTTGATGCCCGTATCAGCAGTTGGGCCAGCCGTTCGCGCCCCGAAGACGGACGCATCAGGGTTGCCGGGCTGCTTGGCGCGCCGATCCGTGCCGACCAAGGCATGCCAGCACAGCTGGCGCTCAATGCCAGCCCCGATCAACAGCAGCTCGCCGCCGAAACCGGCGCTGCGCGCACCCCGGCACCTGCAGTTGCCGCCAATGGCGAACTGCCGGCGGTGAACGCCAATCCGACCGAACTGGCCCAATACCAGCCGGTTAGCGCGCCCGTTGCCGAAGCCGCCCCGGTTGAAGCCGGTCCGGCCCGCAGCTTTGCTTCCACTTTCAGCGAGACCCCGGTTGTTCAACCGATTCCGGCCACGTTGCCTGATCGTGCCGTTGCGCCCAAGGCCAAAAAACCGGCCCGCGCCGCCATTGCCCAGGCCGCTGCGCCTGCCGCGCATCGTCCCGGTCTGCGCCCGCGCCGTGCCGCCGCTCCGGTAATTGGCAAGGGTTCGAGCCATGCAGTCCAGCTTGGTTCGTTCTCGAGCGAGCAGGGCGCCCGCCGCGCCTGGGGCTATTACGCCGGTCGCAATCCTGAACTGCGCAATTTCAAGATGAGCATCGCCCCGGCGACCGTGCGTGGCAAGAAGTTCTGGCGGGTTGCCGCAGTGGGTCTTGATGGAAATGGCGCTGGCGGCCTGTGTTCCAAGCTCAAATCGCGCGGCGGGGTCTGCTTTGCCTACTCCACGATCGGCCGTCCGGCCAATGCTCCGGTCTATGCGGCCAAGGCCAAGCCGAAGGCTCCGGCCATGGCCGCTGCCAAGCCCAAGCCCGTTCCGGCCGGACCGAGCAACGCCCGCAAGAAGTAATCCAAATACCGGGTCTTAAGGGGCAAAAAGCCCAAGCCAGCCCCCTTCCGCCATCCGGCGGGAGGGGGTTTGCTATAGCGGGATCGGCACGCCGCCCTTGAACAGCGCGGTAACCCGGCCTTCGACCCCCTGCTTGTCGAACGGAGTGTTCCCCGCAGCCGCGGCCATCATGTCGGAATCGACCACCCACGGCTTGGCCGGATCGATCAGTGCTACATCGGCCTCGCTACCGACCGCGAGTTTCCCGGCATCGACACCAAGGATCGCGGCGGGGTTGGTCGCGAGCAATTCAAATGCGCGGGCAAGGTCGATCACTTCGTCGCGGACCAGGCTTAACGTTAGCGGCAAGAGCGTTTCGGCCCCGGCCATGCCCGGTTCGGCGTCGACAAAGGGCAGGCGCTTGTCCTCTGGTCCGCGAGGATCGTGGCCAGATGCAACCACGTCGATCGTACCATCGGCAATGCCCGCGCGCACCGCCTGCCGGTCAGCCTGGTTGCGCAACGGCGGAGACAGCTTGGTGAAGGTGCGATAATCGCCGACTGCCACGTCCGAGAGCATGAAATGCGCGGGCGTCACTCCTGCTGTAACTTTCAACCCGCGGTCCTTGGCCTGGCGGACCAGAGCGAGTGCTCCCGCTGTGGTAACCTGCCGGAAATGCAGCCTGGCGCCGGTCATCTCGGCCAGGGCCAGATCGCGCGCCACGGCCAGCGCCTCGGCTTCGGCCGGAGCGGCGGGCAGACCCAGCCTGGTCGCCATCTCGCCGTCGGTGGCCACTGCGTTGCCGGTCAGTCCGGTATCCTCAGAATGGCTAACCACGGTCAGGCCCAGCATCGCACAATAGGACAGCAGGCGGTACATAACACCCGAATCCGCGATCCAGCGCCGACCGGTCGCGACAGCCTTGGCCCCGGCATCGCGCATCAGCGCCAATTCGGCCAGCTCAAGCCCTTCCAGCCCGCGTGTCGCCGCAGCAAACGGGTGGACCCACAAATCGGGCTTGCCCGATTGCGCGGCGAATCGCACGGTCGCCGGCCGGTCGAGCGGCACGCTTTGATCGGGCATCAGCGCGGCGCGGGTTATCCCACCGAAGTGGAAGGCCGGCTTGTCGATCTCAAAGACGCCCAGGTCAACCAGCCCAGGCGCTATCAGCGCGCAGCGGGCGTCGATCACCAGATCTCCGTCTTGCGGTTCGCCGCTGCCCAGAACAGCGATCCGCCCACCTTCACAGCGCAGCACACCGGGAACCGGACGCGCGCCGGGCAGGACCAGTAGGCCGTTGATGATGGTGAAAGGGCGGACAGCGCTCATGACCAGCCCTCCACTTTGCGGGTTCGGCGTGTCAGCACATCTAGGCAAGCCATGCGGATCGCCACGCCCATTTCGACCTGGGTGGTGATGACGCTGCGGCCCGGCAGGTCGGCAACATTGCTGTCGATTTCGATCCCGCGGTTCATCGGCCCCGGGTGCATGACCAATGCATCGCCCTTGGCCCGGGCCAGCCGTTCAAGCGTCAGTCCGTAGAGGTGGCGATATTCGCGTGGGGAAGGGATGAACTGGCCGCTCATCCGTTCCTGCTGCAGCCGCAGCATCATCACTACATCTGCCCCATCCAAAGCGGCGTCAAAGTCATGGAAGGGCTGCACTTTCAGTGCCTCAATATCGGCCGGCATCAGCGCCGGCGGGGCGCAGACCCGCACCTCGGCGCCCAGCGTGGTCAGGCAGTGGATGTTGGAGCGGGCAACCCGGCTGTGCAGGATATCGCCGCAGATTGTGACCCGCAGACCGGCAAACTCTGCCCCCTTGGCATGGCGGATGGTCAGCGCATCAAGCAGGCCCTGGGTCGGGTGTTCATGCTGTCCATCGCCGGCGTTGAGCACCGGGCAATCGACCTTTTCGGCAATCAGCCGCACTGCGCCCGAGCTTTGGTGGCGGATCACCATGGCATCGGCATGCATCGCGTTGAGCGTCATTGCCGTGTCGATCAGCGTTTCGCCCTTTTTTATGGAGCTTTGCGCGACCAGCATGTTGACCACGTCGGCACCAAGTCGCTTTCCCGCGATTTCAAAGCTCAGCAATGTGCGAGTCGAGTTTTCGAAGAAGGCATTGATGATCGTCAGCCCAGCCAGCCGATCATTCCGTTTGTGCGGTTGGCGGTTCAGTTCGACCCATTGTTCCGCCTCATCGAGCAGATAGAGGATCTCCCACGGGGCGAGGCCGGCCAGCGCGATCAGGTCGCGCTGCGGGAAGGCGGCGGAACCGGCTGGATAGCGGTTCGCGTGCGGTGCGTTCGGCGATGTCATTGAAGACGGTGCCTTAGGCTCGGTTTGGGCACAGGGCAAGCTTTCCCTGTGGCACCGCCATCAATCAGGGCAGGAACCTTGCACGCCTTGTCGAAATCAGGCCGTTACCTGATCTTCTTCCAGCTCATCGTCCTCGCTATCGAGGGATTCCACGGCCTTGGCTCCAGCGATCATCCCCGAAGCACCCCAACCGGCCTGGGCGGCTTCCTTCAGCCATTGCGGGGCATTCGCAGACTGGCCGCCAGCCCCCCAGACTGCGCGGGACCCGTAACCGACATGGACCGTCTGTGATCCCATATAGGCAACCCCGGCCCCCACACCGGTCGCGCCGTTGCTGGTCGCGGCGATGATGAACTTGACGAAGACCTTGCGATCTGCGGCGTTCTCAAAATCCAGGGTTCGGCCGCCGACTATCAACTGCAAGTCTGCGGCGTTGCCTTCATCGTGACGGGGAGAGCCGATCCGCTTGGTGCAAGTTCCTACGCGGCACTGTCCGCCCGAAGTAACCCGCACCGTATCGACCCCGGCAGCCGCTGCAGCGCCAAGCAACAGCTGTTTGAGCGATGCCTTGATCGGCAGATCACGAATCTTGCCTTGGGTGTCTTCACGCACTTCAGCCATGTTGTGTTTCTCCTTGGTTGCCGCCACCTTGTTGGCGCGCTTGATCAGGGCCGAACCCGACCAGGCTTTTTTGCGCCACCTTTGCGGCGCTTTCCGTGATGAGCGTCACGGCAGGAAATTGGCTGCGAAACGCCCCCCGTCGCTATCTGTTTGACTTCTGTCGATGCGGTGCTGGCATTCGGGCGGGGCGGCCCCTATGTCCCGGCAAACAATTGCAAGGGTTCCGGCATGACATTCGCCCGCAAGGTCTGGCATTTTCTGGTGGCGATCAAGGACGGCATGGTCCTGGTTTTCATGCTGATGTTTTTCGTTCTGTTGTACGGGATCCTCACCGGGCGACCCAGTCCGGGATCCCTGACCGACGGAGCCTTGCTGCTGCGGATCAACGGCACGGTAGTGGAAGAACCCGCCCCGCGCGATCCCTTGCAGGGTTTGCTGGGCGGCGCGGCGCAGCCCCGTGAATTCAAGGCCCGCGATCTGGCCCGGGCAATCGAGCTGGCGGCCGAGGATGACAAGATCA
Organism: uncultured Novosphingobium sp.; assembly: GCA_964582485.1. Lineage (GTDB taxonomy): Bacteria > Pseudomonadota > Alphaproteobacteria > Sphingomonadales > Sphingomonadaceae > Novosphingobium. The sequence continues at coordinate 6,895 of CAZOSI010000066.1, read as the reverse complement.
AGGCCGTGGTGCTCGATCTGTCGCAATTCATGGGCGGTGGGCTGGTTCACATGCAGGAAATCGGCGCAGCGATGGACAAGGTCCGTGCGGCGAAAAAACCGGTGCTGACCTATGGCATGGCCTATACCGATGACGGCCTGATGCTGGCCGCCCATGCCAGCGAAGTCTGGCTCAACCCGCTGGGCGGGGTCTTCGTGACCGGGCCCGGCGGCAACCGGCTGTACTATGCAAACCTGCTGAAGCGCTACAACGTCAATGTCCACGTCTACAAGGTTGGCACCTTCAAGGATGCGGTCGAGCCCTATATCCTCGACAAGGGGTCGGAGCCATCAAAGGAAGCGCGCCGCGCGTTGCTTGCTTCGGTCTGGGAGGAGTGGAAGGCCGATGTTACCAAGGCTCGGCCCAAGGCCAATATCCAGCTGGTAACCACTGACCCGGCGGGCTGGCTCGACGCCGCCAAGGGCGATGCCGGCAAGGCGGCGCTGGCTGCCGGATTGGTCGACAAGCTGGGCGACGAGATCGCCTTTGGCGACCGGGTAAAGGAGATCGCCGGAGAGGACGTGCTGGCCGAAGTTCCCGGTACCTATGCCCACAACCGGTTCGAAACGTTGCTGGCCGCCCATCCCGAGGCGGATGATGGCGATGAAGTGGCGGTTGTGACGGTTGCCGGACAGATTGTTGATGGCAAGGCCGGCCCGGGATCGGCTGGGGGCGATCGGATCGCCCGGCTGATCGACAAGGCCAGTACCGAAGATGCCAAGGCGCTGGTCCTGCGAGTCGATTCGCCAGGCGGCTCGGTCTATGCCTCCGAGAAAATCCGGACCGCGCTGGAACGGTTTAAGGCCAAAGGGCGCCCGGTGGTGGTGTCGATGGCCAATGTTGCGGCAAGCGGCGGCTATTGGGTCTCGACCCCGGCCAGCCGGATTTTTGCCGAACCCGGCACGATTACCGGATCGATCGGTATCTTTGCGATGGTTCCCAGTTTTGAACAGACCCTGCAAGGCTTTGGGGTCAACTCCGATGGACTGAAAACAACCCCGCTGTCCGGCCAGCCCGATCTGCTGGGCGGTCTCACGCCCGAGGCAGAGCGGATGATGCAGGCCAATATCGAAAGCAATTACGGCCGGTTTATCGACCTGGTCGCCAAATCGCGCGGCAAGTCACCGGCACAGATCGAAGCCATCGCCGAAGGACGTGTCTGGGACGGAGGAACCGCCCGGCAGAACGGCCTGGTCGATCAGTTCGGCGGGCTGGAAGACGCTCTGTCCTTTGCCGCTGGGGCGGCCAAGCTGGAAGAGTGGCATGCCCGTTATTACGGCAGCGATGCCGATCCCTATGCTTCGCTGCTCGATCAGTTGATGGGCGACGGACAGGAGGAAGAAGGCGATCAGGCGGCGACCGACCTGGCCGGATTGTTCGCCGTGCAGCAGGAACAGCGACTGGCTGGTGCAGTGGCCGAATTGCAGTGGCTCGGCACGGTCCGTGGGGCGCAGGCCTATTGCCTGGATTGCACCGTTCCGCTGAAAGCCACCCCGCCGCGCCGCAGCGCGGGATGGGCTGCAAATATGGCCTCTGTTCTGGGTCTGCGCTGAACTGCACGGCTAACCCTTGCCCTTTCAGCGCGCGGCCACTAAGGGCCACGCCTTGATTCACACTACGTCGGGCTTGCGGGCGTGGCGGAATTGGTAGACGCGCTGGTTTTAGGTACCAGTATCGCAAGATGTGGGGGTTCGAGTCCCTTCGCCCGCACCAGTACCGTCCGCTTCCTCCGTCGAAGCGCAGTTTTTTGCTAGAAGGCTTCTATTGTCATGCAGATTGTTGAGACCAGCAACCAGGGTTTGAAGCGCGCCTACACGGTGACGATCAACGCGAAGGACATCGCCGCGAGGATCGACGGCGAAGTCACCAAGATCGCTCCGCAAGTGCGCATGCCGGGCTTCCGTCCGGGCAAGGTTCCGGCCAATCTGGTCAAGAAGATGCACGGCCCGCAGCTCCATCAGGAAGCACTCAACACCACCGTGCGCGAAGCAGTCGACAAGGTGATCGCCGACAACAAGCTGCGTCCCGCGATGCAGCCGCAGATCGCGCTGGGCGAAGGCTATGAAGAAGGCAAGGACGCCGAGCTGACGGTCGATCTGGAAGTTCTTCCGGTTATCGAAACCCCCTCGCTTGAAGGTCTCAAGCTGGAAAAGCTGGTCGTTCCGGTTCCCGAAGCGGACGTTGACGAACAGCTGGCCAAGCTGGCGGCGGGCGCCAAGAGCTTCACCGACGCCAAGAAGGGCAAGAAGGCCGAAAACGGCGATCAGCTGATCATCGATTTCGTCGGCAAGCTGGGTGACGTGGCTTTTGATGGCGGCAGCGCCACCGACACCGCGCTGGAACTGGGCGCGAACCGCTTCATCCCCGGCTTCGAAGAGCAGCTGGTGGGCGTGAAGGCCGGCGACGAGAAGACCATCACCGTAACTTTCCCGGCGGACTATCCGGCCGAAAACCTCAAGGGTCAGGACGCAACCTTCGACATCACCGTCAAGGCGGTCAAGGTACCGGGCGAAAGCACTCCGGACGACGATTTTGCCAAGTCGCTGGGCCTTGAAAGTCTGGAACAGCTCAAGGGCCTGCTGCGCGGCCAGCTGGAGCAGGAAAGCGCCGGGCTGACCCGCACCCAGATGAAGCGCGCGCTGCTCGATCTGCTCGCCGCCGGTCACGATTTCGACGTGCCGCCGAGCATGGTCGAAGCCGAATTCCAGCAGATCTGGAGCCAGCTTCAGCAGGAAGCCCAGAACGAGCCCGATCCGGCCGAAGCGCTGAAGGAAATCGAGGCTGAGAAGGAAGACTATCGCACGATCGCCGTGCGCCGGGTCCGCCTGGGCCTGTTGCTCTCCGAAATCGGCCAGGCCAATGGCGTCGAAGTGACCCAGCAGGAAATGCAGATGCTGGTCACCCAGGCGGCGCAGCAGTACCGCCAGGAAGATCGCCAGCGCTTCGTTGAATTCATCCAGCAGGATCCGCTCGCTGCCGCCCAGCTGCGTGCGCCGCTTTACGAAGACAAGGTCGTCGACTTCCTGTTCGACAAGGCCGAGGTCACCGAGCGCGAAGTGACCAAGGAAGAGCTGCAGGCCGCGATCGAGGCCGAGGAAGCCGCTCCGGCCCCGGCCAAGACGAAGAAGGCTCCGGCCAAGAAGGCGACCGCCAAGGCAGACGACAAGCCAGCCAAGGAAGCCAAGAAGGAAGCCGCGCCCAAGGCTGAAAAGGCCGAAAAGCCTGCTGCCAAGAAGGCTCCGGCCAAGAAGGCCTGATCCTTACCGCCAGCGATTTGAGAAAGGGCGTCCCGGATGGGGCGCCCTTTCTCGTTAGGGCCTCAGCGCACCTTGCAGGTGCTGATCCCGAACAGCGAATAGGCCGGGCACCAGCCGATCAGGCCTGTCAGCAGCGGCACCACCCCGATCCAGGTCCAGGGGGTATATTGGCTGGTAACAGCCAGCCCCAGCAACACCAACCCGGCGACGATCCGCAGCAGGCGGTCGGTTTGTCCTTCATTGCGCGTCATGGCGGTTCTCCCTTCGAACACGATTCCTTCATCGCGCAGAACACGACTGGCGAAACTGATCTAAATCATGTTTCGCTAATATTCATTTTTCCTCCCAGCGCTTGAGGCTTGGAGCGGGCAGGGTAACCGTCCGTGCCCGCTCATAGGCCGCACCAGCCTCCAGCACCGCCTTGTCGCTCCACTTGGGGCCGATGATGGACAGGCCGACTGGCAAGCCTTCGACCGCACCCATCGGTACCGTCAGATGCGGATAGCCCGCGATGGCCGCCAGGCTGCCAGCCCCGACCGGCAGGAAGTGATCGCCGGTTACCAGGTCGATCGGCCAGGCCGGGCCTTCGGTCGGCGCGATCAGCAGGACTACCTTGTTTTCGGCCAGCAGGCGGTCGATTCCTTCCGGTCCAGCCAGTCGCAGCGAATTTGCCCTGGCCTTTTCATAGGCGGCGCGGTCGCTCAGCTGATCGGCGCTTTCAAAGGTATCCTGCCCAAACCAGCGCAGTTCCTCGGGTGTGGCCTTGTTGAAAGCAATCACCTCGGTCAGGCTGCGGATTTTGGGCGTGCCAGGCAGAGCGGCGAGATAGGCGTTGAGCCCTTCCTTGAGCTCAAAACGCAGCACCAGCCCTTCATCGCGGAACATCTCACCGGGCGGATCGTATTCGACCGGGACCAGGATCGCCCCGCCGGCAATCAGATCGGCCTGGGCATGATCGAACAACCGGTTAACTCCGGCATGCGGGCCCGATTGCTTGCGCAGCACCCCGATCCTCATGCCTTTCAGACTGGCGACAGGCAGCCCGGCCGTGAAATCGGTCTTGTACTTGTCAGCCTCGGTTGTCGCGGGATCGGTCGGGTCGCTGCCGGCGATCGCGCTCAGCAGCAAGGCTGCATCGGCCACGCTGCGAGCCATCGGCCCGGCGGTGTCCTGGCTCTTGCTGATCGGCACCACATGGGTCCGGCTGACCAGGCCGACGGTCGGCTTGAAGCCGACGATGCCGTTGGCGCTGGCCGGGCAAGTGATCGAACCGTCGGTCTCGGTCCCGATGGCCGCCCAGGCCATGCCCGCCGCCACCGTCGAGCCGCTGCCCGAGCTTGAACCGCAGGGGTTGCGATCAATTGCATGCGGATTGCGGGTCTGCCCGCCAACCGCGCTCCAGCCCGAAGAACTGCGGCTGCCGCGAATGTTGGCCCATTCGGAAAGATTGGTCTTGCCCAGCACCACGCCGCCTGCCGCGCGCATCCGCGCTACCAGCGGGGCATCGCGGTAAGTCGCGTTGCCGGCCAGAGCCAGGCTGCCGGCCGTGGTCGGCAGCTCGCGGGTTTCGATGTTGTCCTTGACCAGCACGGTCCGTCCGCGCAGCGCGCCGGTGTTCGCCAGCGCCGCCGCTTCGGCAGTGGCCGCGGGGTTGACCACAATCACCGCATTGAGCCGCGGCCCGGTGGGATCGTCATCAAGCCGGGCGATCGTATCGAGATAGATCTTTGCCTCGGCAGAGGCCCGGGCTGCATTGGTGGCCTGTTCGGTGCTCGGCGGTTTGGGCGGGGCGGGGCGGCGCTGCTTGGCGAAGGCCGGCGAGGGCAGGGCCAGCGACAGGGTGGCAACAAGCAACAGAAGACGCATTGGGGCAGGTTCCAGGTGATTGAGGCGCAATGCGATGCTGCGGCCAATGCCCGAGCGATGCAAGAGCAAGGCCGAGGTTTCCTGCATCGGGCTATTCTGCCAAAAACCCTGGAGAGCTGCCACCAATGGCCCAAACCCGTCCAAGTTGACAGCGGCTATGAGAATAATTTTTTTGTTTCAAAGATATATGTGAAAGGTCACAGCAGTTTCAGTGCCGTTTGGGTGTTGGCATTTGCGGCGAATCGCTCTGGACGGAGCCCAGGCAGGTTAACGCCCTTGAACATCGCCGCGCCATTCCCGACATAGGCGCTTCAAGCAAGAGGGATTCTCATGATCGATCTGTACGGCGCCAGCGGAGCGCAAGGCAATTTCACCCGCGACCCCATCACCGGCGCGTTGATTCCGGTCGTGGTCGAACAGTCGAGCCGCGGCGAGCGCAGCTTTGACATTTATTCGCGGCTGCTGCGCGAGCGGATCATCTTCGTGACCGGCGAGGTCGAGGATCACATGGCGTCGGTGATCGTCGCCCAGCTGCTGTTCCTGGAAAGCGAGAATCCCAGCAAAGATATCTCGATGTACATCAACTCGCCAGGCGGCGTGGTGACCGCGGGTCTCGCGATCCACGATACCATGCAATACATCAAGCCGCGGGTTTCAACCGTGTGCATGGGGCAGGCTTGCTCGATGGGCTCGTTCCTGCTTGCCGCTGGCGAGCCAGGGATGCGAATCGCCTTGCCGCAGGCGCGGATCATGATTCACCAGCCTTCGGGCGGCGCGCGCGGCATGGCCAGCGATATCGAGATCCAGGCCCGGGAAATCCTGCGCCTTCGCACGCGGATGAACCAACTTTATGCCGATTACACAGGTAAGCCTCTGGAAGACATCGAGAAGGCCGTAGATCGCGATACCTGGCTCGATGCCGACGAAGCGCTGGCATTTGGCCTGGTTGACAAGGTATTTCAGACCCGCCCTGAAAGCGAGCATGACGCTTCGGGCACGGGCGGCGCCCCTGAATAGACTTGAAAGACTTTGCTAACCTTGCCGTTTCAGGGGGCTGCAATCCAGGCCCGTTAAAGGGCAGGATTGAATATTGTTTCCGCCGGGTTACACTCCCGGCGAATCCCCGCGTTGCGGGCAACTGGACGGAAGCATGACCAAACTGAGCGGATCGGACGCCAAGAGCACACTTTACTGCAGCTTTTGCGGGAAGTCACAGCACGAGGTGCGCAAGCTAATTGCCGGGCCGACCGTGTTCATCTGTGATGAATGCGTCGAGCTGTGCAACGATATCATCCGCGAGGAAACCAAGGCCGGGATCGCCGGTAAGAAGGATGGCGGTGTCCCAACGCCGAAGGATATCTTCGAAACGCTGAACGATTATGTGATCGGGCAGGACCGCGCCAAGCGCGTGCTCTCGGTGGCGGTGCACAACCATTACAAGCGCCTGAAGCACAGCGCCAAGGGCGGCGATATCGAGCTGCAGAAGTCGAACATCCTGCTGGTCGGCCCCACCGGTTGCGGCAAGACCCTGCTCGCACAGACCCTGGCGAAGACCTTCGACGTGCCCTTCACCATGGCCGATGCCACTACGCTGACCGAAGCCGGTTACGTGGGCGAGGACGTCGAGAACATCATCCTCAAGCTGCTCCAGGCCAGCGACTACAACGTCGAGAAGGCCCAGCACGGGATCGTCTATATCGACGAAATCGACAAGATCAGCCGCAAGGCCGAAA
>CAZOSI010000065.1:0-16128 GCA_964582485.1 uncultured Novosphingobium sp. | reverse complement strand
ACGGCTCGATCTACATGCCCGGCAGCTCCAATTGTCGGAGCTGCTCGATCAATCGTCGCGCAATTTCCAGGTTGCCGTACAATTGGCGATGCTCGAACAGGGTGAGGCGATTGCCGCGATCGCCGATGGGGCACAATTTTCCGACCGCGCGGCCTGGCGATTGTTCCGCCGCCACTTGACAGGCTATTTCGCTGCGGCGTTGCTGATGCCCTATGGCCGGTTCATGCGCGCCTGCGAGACAACCGGATATGACCTGGCGATTCTGCAGCGTCGCTTCAACGTCGGGTTTGAGCAGCTGGCCCACCGGCTGACCACGCTTCAGCGGGTCGGTCAGCGCGGGCTGCCGTTCTTCATGGCCCGGATTGACCGCGCCGGGCAGTTTTCCAAGCGCTATGCCGGGGCCAGCGGGACGACGATGCTGGAAAGCGAAACGGCTTGCCCGCTGTGGAACGTCCATCGCGCTTTCGAACAGGCCGGGCGAATTCAGGTCCAGTCGCTGGATTTCGCGGAAAGCTCGGGCCAGCTCTCGCATTGGGTGACGATGGCCCGAACCGTTGAAGGCAGCGCCGCTGCACCTGGCGGAAATCCGGCGCAGTTCGCGGTGGTCTTAGGGCTCGAGGCTTTGCTTGCAGCTCAGCTTTCACAAGCGCGCAGTTTGTCACTCTATCCCGCCCAGGCCACTCCAATTGGGCCGGGCTGCGCGCGGTGCCATCGCGGCGATTGCCAGCAGCGGTCTTTGCCTCCACGCGGGGCGGCCTTACAATTCGACGAACGCAGCCGCGGCCTTACCCCCTTTGCCTTTGCGCGCTGAACAGAGTTTAACCAAGTTCTGTAAAGTTTACCGACATTTCACTTCTGCCCGGTAGCACGATCCTTGAGACTGAAACGAGGGTCGAGCAAAGCCATGATCCGGCTGTTCAAACACTACATTCCACACGCCGTGCTGCTGCTCGGCCTGATCGATATTGCGCTGCTGTTCTTGGCGGCGGATTTCGGCTGGCGGCTCCGCGCATCGCAAATCGGGATTGATGGCAGCGATACGCTGGCCCGGTTCTGGCAACTGGCCGGATTTGCCGGAATCATGCTGATGGCGATGGTCGCGGTCGGGGTTTACGGCGCGGATGCATTGCGCTCGATGCGCTTCGCCACGGCCCGGCTGCTGGTCGCGGTAAGCCTTGGGATCATTGCGCTGGCATTTGTCGATTTCCTGTTTGGCGGGCACAATTTCTGGCGCTCGGTGCTAGCCTATGCGATGGGCGGATCGATCATCGCTTTGGTAGCCAACCGTCTGGTAGTCGGTGGAATTCTGGGCGCGGCCGCCTTTCGTCGCCGTGTATTGGTGCTGGGCGCAGGGATGCGGGCCGACCGGTTGCGGCAACTTTCCGACCGCCCGGAAAGCGGTTTCGTCATCGTCGGCTATGTCGCCATGACCGAAAGCCAGCCGGTGATCGCCGAGGCGATCCCCCGCAGTGCCATTTGTAACCTGACCCGCCATGTCGAAAACCTCAACGTCAGCGAGGTTGTGCTGGCGCTTGAGGAACGGCGCAATTCGCTGCCACTGTCAGACCTGCTGCGGATCAAGACCACCGGGGTTCACGTCAACGACTTCTCGAGCTTTATCGAGCGTGAGACCGGCCGGGTCGATCTCGATACGGTCAACCCCAGCTGGCTGATCTTTTCCGACGGGTTTTCCTCTGGCCGGGCAATATCCAGCGCGTTCAAGCGGCTGTTCGATATTGCCGCCAGTTCGCTGCTGCTGGTCCTGTCGGCCCCGATCATCGCGCTATTCGCGCTGCTGGTGAAGCTTGATAGCAAAGGGCCTGCATTCTATCGCCAGCAGCGGGTCGGGCTGTTCGGTCAGCCTTTTGACGTCATCAAGCTGCGCTCGATGCGTACCGATGCTGAAGTGGGCGGAGCGCAGTTCGCGCAGGAGAACGATCCGCGCGTAACCCGGCTCGGCCGGTTCATCCGCAAGGTCCGGATCGACGAGCTGCCGCAAACCTGGTCGGTGCTGAAGGGTGAGATGAGCTTTGTTGGCCCGCGCCCGGAACGACCGCAATTCGTCTCCGAACTGGAAGAGCAGCTGCCCTATTATGCCGAGCGTCACATGGTGAAGCCGGGCATCACCGGCTGGGCGCAGATCAACTATCCCTATGGCGCCAACCTTGAGGATAGCCGTCATAAGCTTGAGTACGATCTCTACTACGCCAAGAATTACACCCCGTTCCTCGACCTGCTGATCCTGCTGCAGACCTTGCGGGTGGTGCTGTGGTCGGAAGGCGCGCGGTGAAATGACGTTATCGGCCGCAGCCTGGAGCGGGATCGATACGGTGCTGTGGTGCACCGGCGCGGTCGCGTGCCTGCTGGCGGCGGCCTGGCTGCAAAGCCGGCGTCAGCGCTTCGGCACGGCGCGTCCGGCCTTGGTGCTGGCATTGGCCGTAACCGGCGGCTGGGCGCTGACCGGGGCGACTTTCGGGATTGATACAGTTGCTGCGCAGCTGGGTGAAAGCCTTCGTAACCTGGCCTGGATTTTTGCGATCTACCGGCTTTTCGCGTTGGACGGGCGGCATGCGGCAATGAAGCCGGTCCGCCCGATGCTGGCCGCCTTGGCTTTCGTTGAGTTCCTGCAAATGGCCGCAGTCTGGTTGCTGATAATCCGGGCCGGGGCTGGGGAGGCAGGCCATGCCGCCTTCCTCTCAATGGTCTCGCTGCGATTGCTGGTGGCCGTTGGCGGACTGGTTCTGGCTCACAACCTGTTTGGCGGCGCTTCACAGCAGGCCCGGCTAATCATCCGCTGGCCCGCAACCGCGCTGGCTATCCTCTGGGCGGTCGATCTCAATCACTATGCTATTGCCTATCTTTCGGGCGACATGCCGCAGGTTACTGCCGCACTCCGCGGGCTGCTGGTGCTGCCGATTGCTGCGATCCTGGCACTTGGTGCGGGAGAAGGCAGCGAAGCCCTGCGTTTTCGTCCTTCGCGCGCGGTGACGTTCCAGTCGGTCTCGCTGCTGTTGATCGGCGGCTACCTTATTGCAATGATGGCGGCAGCGCAGTGGCTGGCCTTTGCCGGAAGCGATTTTTCGTCGCTGCTGCAGGTCACCTTTGTAGCGCTGTTTGTGCTGAGTGTGGTTACGCTTGCCATGTCGACGCGGCTGCGAGGCTGGCTAAGGGTCACTGCGATCAAGCACCTGTTTCAGCACCGCTATGATTATCGCAATGAATGGCTGCGCTTCACCCGTACGATCGGTCAGGCCGGCCCGAACAGTCCGCCGCTCAACGAACGCGTAATTCGCGCCTTGGCCGATATCGTCGACAGCCCGGCAGGCCTGTTGCTGGTGCCGGGCGATGCTGGCCATTTTGGGCTGGCTGCTCGCTGGCAGTGGACTACCGCCGATGTGCCAGCCACTGCCATGTCCGTACAGCAGGTCGTCCGGTTCGAGCGCGAAGGCTATATCGCCGACATCGATCAGGTGCGCGCTTCGCGCGTGACTGAAATCGAACTACCGGATTGGCTGAACGCGGAATCGCGAGCCTGGGTTGTGGTTCCGTTGCTGCACTTCGAGCGGCTTGCGGGGATCGTTATTTTGGCCCGGCCGGCCCATGTTCGCCGCCTCGATTGGGAAGATTTTGACGTGCTTAAGGTCGTTGGCCGTCAGCTTGCCAGCTACCTCGCCGAAAATGCCGGGCAGGAAGCCCTGGCTGAGGCCGGCCGCTTCGAAGAATTCAATCGCCGCATCGCCTTTGTGATGCACGATATCAAGAACCTTGCGAGCCAGCTTGGCTTGTTGGCTCGCAATGCCGAGCTTCATGCCGACAACCCGGAATTTCGGGCAGACATGCTGATAACGCTGCGCAATTCGACCGAAAAGCTCAACGCAATGGTCGCGCGGCTTTCGCGCTACGGCTCGGGATCGGTCGAGGAGCTGGCACCAGTGCGGGCAGATGCGGTCGCCAAGGGGGTTGTTGCCCTGTTGGCCGCGCGGCATCCGGTGACCTTGGTTCAGGATTGCGAATGCGAAGTCATGGTCAATCGCGATTCGCTCGAACAGGTCCTGTTGCACCTTATCCAGAACGCAATCGATGCCAGTACGGCGAATTCACCGGTGTTCGTCTCGGTCAGCAATGACGGGCTTAATGGCATTATCGAAGTGGTCGACAGTGGCAGCGGGATGAGCGCCGACTTTGTCCGCACACGCCTGTTCCGGCCGTTCGATTCAACCAAGCAGGGCGGGTTCGGAATCGGTGCTTATGAAGCCCGCGAGCTGATCCGCGCGATGCGCGGCCGACTTGAAGTCGAAAGTCGCGAAGGCCTTGGCACCCGCTTTGCCGTGATCCTGCCGCTGGCTGAGGCCGCCGCCCTGATTAACACCATCAACGAAGCCGGAATGTCCGGCGCAAAGGTCGCTTAATATGTCAGAACACAAACCGAAATTGCTGATCGTCGAGGATGATGCCGGGCTGCAGGCGCAGCTCAAATGGGCCTATCCCGACTTCGAGGTGATTCAGGCAACCGACCGGGCCGGCGCAATCGCTGCGCTGCGCAGTGAAGAGCCTGCCGTTGTTACGCTTGATCTGGGGCTGCCGCCTGATCCCGATGGCACCAGCGAAGGTTTTGCCGTGCTGGACGAGATCATGGCGATCAAGCCCGATACCAAAGTGATCGTCGCCTCAGGCCATGGTGCGCGTGAAAGCGCCCTGTTGGCGATCGCCAAAGGGGCCTACGATTTCTACCAGAAGCCCGTCGATATCGAGGCGCTGGGGCTGATTGTCCGCCGCGCGCTGCAACTGCACCGGATCGAGGGAGAAAACCGCCAGCTTGCCAGCAAGACCGGCGATGAGAACCGGGTGCTCGGCCGGCTGATCACCGCCGCGCCAGAAATGGTGAAGGTCGCCAGGACGATCGAGCGGGTTGCCAATACCAACGTCTCGGTGATGCTGCTCGGGGCCAGCGGAACCGGGAAAGAGCTTCTGGCGCGCGGGCTGCACGAAGCAAGCGACCGCCGCGATGGAGCATTCGTGGCGATCAACTGCGCGGCGATCCCGGAAAACCTGCTCGAAAGCGAGTTGTTCGGCCACGAAAAGGGGGCATTCACTGGCGCGGTCAAGACCACAGAGGGCAAGATCGAGCTGGCTAACGGTGGCACGTTGTTCCTCGACGAAGTCGGCGACATTCCGTTGCCGCTGCAGGTCAAACTGCTGCGCTTTTTGCAAGAGCGGGTGATTGAACGGATTGGTTCGCGCAAGTCGATCCCGGTCGATACCCGGATCGTCTGCGCGACGCACCAGGACCTTGAGGCGATGATCGCGGCTGGCAGCTTCCGCGAAGACCTGTTCTATCGCCTTGCCGAGATCGTTGTGAAGATCCCCAGCCTGGCCGAACGTCCCGGCGATGCGGCGCTGCTGGCCAAGGCGTTCCTGGCGAAATTCGCCAAGGAAATGAATCCGGCAGTCAAGGGCTTTGCCCCCGATGCCCTGACTGCGATCGATGCCTGGCCCTGGCCGGGCAACGTCCGCGAGCTGGAGAACCGGGTCAAGCGGGCGGTGATCATGTCGGATAGCAAGCTGGTCGGTGCGGCAGATCTTGATCTGGTCACCCCGAACGAGGAAACAGCTCAGGTGCTCAACCTGAAATGTGCGCGTGAGGCGACCGACCGCAAGGTAATCCGCCATGCCCTGGCGCGAAGCGAGGGCAATATTTCCAACACCGCCAAGCTGCTCGGGATCAGCCGTCCGACGCTTTACGATCTGCTCAAGCATTACGACTTGCACGCCTGATCTATGCAGCGGTTTGTGTTCCCTCTGGCCTTGGCGCTCCTGGCGACGCCGCTCTTGGCGATGCCGGATGACGCGCGCGGCAATCTCGACAAGGCCCGTACCGCCTTGGTCCGTGGTGACGGGATCGCGGCCGAAGCCGACTTGCAGCGCGCTTTATCTGCCGGCGCAAAAAGGCCTGAAGTCGCTGCGGACATGGGCGAGGCTTATCTCCAGCAAGGTGAGGGAGCCAAGGCGCGGGAATGGCTGGCGCCGGGGCAGTTCGAGCGGGGGGAAGAAGCGCGGGGTTGGCGATTGCTGGCGCTGCTCGAACGTCTGGACGGAAATCTGCCGGCTGCTGTCAAGGCGCTCGACCGGGCGTTGGCCGCCGAACCCAAGGACCCATTGGTCTGGGTCGAGATTGGACGGTTACGCTACCTTGGAGGGGAGCAGCTTCAGGCGCATGACGCCGCAGATCGGGCGCTGGCGGCGGGCCCCGAGCATCCGCGCGCGCTCGAGCTGAAAGCTCAATTGGTCCGCGATTCGGTCGGAAATGCTGCCGCGCTGCCCTATTTCGAAAAGGGACTGGCCGGGGCTCCGAACGATCTTGACCTGCTGGGCGGATATGCCGCATCGCTTGGCGAGCTGGGCCGGGCAAGCGAGATGCTGGCCGTCACCCGGCAGATGCTCGCGCTTGATCCTGACAACGGTCTGGCGTTCTATTTGCAGGCTGTGCTGGCGGCCCGCGCCGGCAACTTTGAACTTGCCCGTGCCATGCTCAACCGGGCCGGTAAGGGAACCGAGACAATCCCGGCCTGGATCCTGTTGCAAGCCGCCATGGAGCTTGAAGCGGGCAACGCCAATGTTGCGGCCCAGCAACTCATCCCCTTGGCGAACCGGCTGCCGGCCAATCCCCGTGTGCAACTGTTGCTGGCGCGAGCGTTGTATGAATCGAACGATCACCAGCAGTTGGTGTCGCGCTATTCTGGTCTCGCCGCGCGGGCCGATGCATCGCCATATCTCCTCGAAATCCTCGGTCGATCTTACGAAGAGCAAGGCGATCGCGCTACCGCTGGGCCATTGCTGGACCGCGCCGCTGCAGGGAATCCGCCAACCGTCTTGCCAGTGTTCGAACGCGATCCGGCCGGTGTTTTGGCCCCTCGATGGAAAGAAATGCAGGGCAATTCCGCAATTGCCTCACCTTACATACGCGCTCTGCTGGGCGCCGGTGACAAGGCCGGAGCGACGCAAGTGGCCTCTCGCTTTCTTGAACTGCGTCCCGGCTTTGGCGAAGCATATGGTCTGGCCGGCGACGTTGATCTCATTTCAGGCCGGCCCGAACCGGCACTGCGTCAATATGAGGCTGCCGCGCGGATACGTTTCACGGATCAGCTTGCCCTGCGGACCGCGATTGCGCTGGAACAGGCCGGGTTGGGGAGCAAGGTGCCGCCACTGGTTGCCAACTATCTTGGAATTTATCCGCAAAGCCGCTTGATGCTAAGGGTCGCAGCAAACCAGGCAATCGAGGCTGGTGACTGGGCTCGCGCACGCCTGCTGCTTGAAAACCTGCGCTCGCGTGGCGGCAACCGGGATGCCAGGCTGCTCACGTCGCTGAGCCTTGCCCAGTTGCGCGGCGGAGATGCGCATGCGGCAAGCGAAACCGCTGAACGGGCCTGGGTACTTTCACCTGCAAGCGGCTACATCACCGCGACCTATGCTTTGGCGCTGGCACATACCGGATCCGACCCTGATCGTGCGCGCCAATTGATCGAGCAGGCAGCGCGGACTGGAGGTGACCCCCGAGTGCTGCAAGAAGCGCGCGGCAAATTGCGCTGAACCCTCTCGACAAGCGCGGAATGCTCCTCATAAGGTCAATTTCATCGCGCGATTAAATTTGTCGGGAGCAAGCACATGGCCGGGGTTCTTCAAGGTGTGACCGTTATCGAACTGGCCGGGATCGGGCCGGGGCCGTTCTGCGGAATGATGCTGGCCGATCATGGCGCGCGGGTGATCCGGGTTGAGCGGCCCGGCACCGCAAGCCGGTTTGGCGACGGCGGCAACCGCGACATCCTCAACCGCAACCGCGAGCGGATCGAGCTGGACCTCAAAGATCCTGCGGCGATCGAGCAGCTGAAGGATCTGATCAAATCCGCCGATGCGCTGATCGAAGGCTATCGTCCGGGTGTGATTGAACGGATGGGGATTGGCCCGGACGTGCTGCTGGCGATCAATCCCAAATTGGTGATCGGTCGAATGACCGGCTGGGGCCAGGACGGACCGATGGCGCCGCTGGCGGGCCATGACATCAATTACATCGCGCTGTCGGGCGCGCTTCATTCCTATGGCCGCAAGGGCGAGAAGCCGACCTTCCCGGTCAATGCCGTGGGCGATTTCGGCGGCGGGGGGATGATGCTGGCCTTCGGCGTGGTCTCGGCGGTGCTGCATGCCCGCTCGGGTGGACAGGGACAGGTTGTCGACTGCGCGATGGTTGATGGCGCGGCGATCCTCTCCGCGATGACCTACACCTTCCTGGGCAATGGGCAATGGCGCGACGAACGCGGGGTCAACCTGCTCGACAGCGGGACCCATTTCTACGACACTTATGAGACCAGCGACGGCAAATACATTTCATTGGGATCTATCGAGCCGCAGTTTTATGCGCTGCTCATGGAAAAGACCGGCCTCGCCGGTGATCCCGATTTCGCTCAGCAGATGAATCCGATGAAGTGGCAGGAACTCAAAGAGCGGATGAGCGCACTGATCCTGACCAAGACCCGTGACGAATGGTGCGCGATCATGGACGGGACGGATATCTGCTTTGCCCCGGTGCTGAGCCTGAATGAGGCACCAAAGCATCCGCACAATGTTGCGCGCCAGACTTTCGTCGAGGACGGCGGAATGGTGCAGCCGGCCCCTGCGCCGCGCTTTTCGGCAACGCCCGCACCGACGCCGAAGCTGGCGGGGCGTTGAGCTTCCTCAGCCGCGTAGACCCGATGGTGCGTCTTTTGACGCTGGCGATTGCGCTGGCGCTGGTCTTGCCCGTCAAAGGCAGCGCGCGCGAGGCGGCGCAGTTCATCGCCAATGCCGCGGTCTTCCTGCTGTTCTTTCTGAATGGACTGCGCTTGCCCCGGCATGAAGTGTTGACCGGGCTGGGCAACCATCGCCTGCTCTGGCCGCTGGTGGTGTGGTGCTTTGGCGGCATGGCGCTGGCCGGCTGGGGGCTGTGGCAACTGGGCCAGGGATGGATGCCGCCGCTGATTGCTCTTGGCTTCCTCTATCTTGGCTGCCTGCCATCGACGGTGCAATCGGCCACCGCCTATTCCTCGCTGGCTGGCGGCAATGTCGCGAGTTCGGTGGTCGCGGCGGCATTGCTAAACCTGCTTGGCGTGTTCGTCACCGCGCCGCTGTTCTCGCTGCTTGGTGGGGGCGGGGCGGCTGCGTTTCATGGTGATGGCCTGCTGAAGGTTGTGATGATCCTGCTGATACCGTTCATGCTGGGGCAGGTGATGCAGGGGCAGCTTTCGGGCTGGGTCAAGGACAACAAGCAGCTCACCACCTGGTTCGATCGCGGCTCGATTGCGATTGCGGTCTATGTCGCCTTCTCGGGCGCGTCCGAGCAGCGTTTTTGGGAACTGGTCGATCCGTCGGGCTGGCTCTGGCTGCTGGGCGGTGTGGCGGTATTGCTGGCCTTGGCCCATGTCGGTGCCTGGCTGCTGGGCGGCCTGTTAGGGCTTGACCGGCCGAACCGCATCGCGCTGCTCTTTGCCGGGGCGCAAAAAAGCATCGCGATGGGTGCGCCGCTGGCCGCGGTGCTGTTTGCGCCCAGCGTGGCCGGGATCGTGTTGCTGCCGATCCTGATTTACCATCTGGCGCAGCTGGTGCTGGCCGCGCCCCTGGCGGCGCGGCTCAGTCGGCCCTGATGGCTTCTTCGATCTCGCTGTCCGGGTTGCGCCGGTTGTGCCGGATCGACCACCACAGCGAAAGTCCGATCAGGACCGCACCGATCAGGCCGGTCACTGTTTCAGGAATGTGCATCACGGCGGAAAACAGCATGATGCCGCCAAGCGCGATAATCGCCCAGAACGCGCCGTGTTCGAGGTAGCGATACTCGGCCAGGGTTCCCTGGCGGACAAGATGGATCGTCATCGACCGCACGAACATCGCCCCGATTGACAGTCCCAGCGCAATCACAACCATGTTGTTTGACAAGGCAAAGGCACCGATCACCCCGTCGAAACTGAATGAGGCATCGAGGATGTTGAGATAGAGGAACCCGCCCAAGCCCGAACGGACCACGGCGCCCTGCAGCTTCATCGCTTCCTCACGCATTTCGAGGATCGTGGAGATCGCCTCGACCGCGATGAAGGTGACCAGACCGAGTGTTCCGGATACCATAAAAGTCAGCGCGTCGGCCTGTGGAAGCAACAGCGAGATGCCGTAAAGCACCAGCAGCAATAGCGCGATTTCAGCGGCCTTGATGTTGGAGACGACGCTCAGCTTGTGTTCGACCCATTCGATCCAGTGCACGTCCTTTTCACCGTCGAAAAAGAACGAGAGGCCGACCATGGCGAGAAAAGCCCCGCCGAAACCGGCAATCCCGACGTGGGCGCTGGAAACGATCGCCTCATACTCTTCCGGGCTGTTGAGCGAGAGGTTGATCGCATCCATCGGCCCCAAGCCTGCTGCCACTGCAACAATCGCCAGCGGGAAAACGATCCGCATCCCGAATACCGCGATAACCATACCCCAGGTCAGGAAGCGGCGCTGCCAGACCTCGTCCATGTCCTTGAGTACCGCAGCGTTCACCACGGCATTGTCAAATGACAATGAGACTTCAAGGATCGAGAGGACGAATATGATCCACAGCATCGAAGCCGTCGCCGCAACATTGCCAGTCTGAGACCAGCCGTACCAGACCCCCAGGGCAAGGCAGACAATAGTGAATAAGATCGAGCCTTTGTAAAATTTCATCAGCATGGATTGAGCCTGTTGCCTTGTTGCAGCCGCGTCGTGGCGGGAAATGTCACTTGGGTTGGTAGGTCTGTTCGGTCCCGGGGAAGCTGCGCTTGCGCACCTCCTCGGCATATTGGCCGGCCGCGCTGGAAATCAGCCCGGCAATTTCGCCATAGCGCTTCACGAAGCGCGGGACGCGTTCGAACATGCCCATCATGTCTTCGGTGACCAGCACCTGGCCGTCGCATTGGGCCGAGGCGCCGATGCCGATCGACGGGCAGGCAATTGCCTTTGTTGCCTCGATCGCGATCGGTTCAATCACCCCTTCGATCACGATCGCAAAGGCCCCTGCCTGGTCGATCGCCTGAGCGTCCGAAACGATTTTCTTGGCTTCAGCGTCGCTGCGTCCGCGGGCATTATAGCCGCCCAGTGTATTGACCGCCTGCGGAGTGAGCCCGACATGGCCCATCACCGGGATGCCCCGGCCTGTCAAAAAGGCAACCGTTTCGGCCATCACCGCGCCGCCCTCCAGCTTGACTGCGCTGGCTCCGGTTTCAACCATGATCCGCGATGCTGTGGCAAAGGCCTGTTCAGGTGAAGCTTCATAAGATCCGAACGGCAGGTCGACCACAACCGCAGCATGATACGATCCGCGAACCACTGCCGCGCCGTGGGCGACCATCATATCGACCGTCACTTGCAGGCTGGTTGGCAGGCCGTAAATCACCTGGCCGAGCGAATCCCCGCACAGGATCAGATCGCAGTGCGCATCGAGCAATTGTGCCTGCCGCGCTGTGTAGGCGGTCAGCATCACGATTGGTTCGGCGGTCACGCCATCAACCTTGCGCTGGCGGATTGCCGGGATGGACAAGCGGCGCAGCGGCGCGGGCGTGGGGTGCGCCCGGCTGGTGGCCGTATCGAGCTGAAAGGTCGTAGACATGGCGGCGCTGTAGCGGCTCAGACATATCTGGGGAAGGGGCGGCTTTTAGCGCTTGCCTTCGAGGGCAGCGGCGCTAGCTTCCGCGCCAGGGAATAGACAAGCGGCCTGCGCTTCGCGCCCGGGTTCGCAAGATTAGGGGAATTTACGAATGGCTACGGCTCCGAAGCGGACAATCACGCAACGGATGTTTGCGCGCAAATCGATCGCGCAGGTCCAGCGTGAGGCCGCAACCAGCGAACTCAAACGTTCGCTGGGCAAGTGGAACCTCCTGTTGTTGGGGGTTGGGTGCATCATCGGCGCGGGCATTTTCGTCCGCACAGGCAGTGCAGCGGCGCTGCATGCCGGGCCGGCGGTGCTGTTGTCCTTCGTTGTGGCGGGGATTGTCTGCGCCTTCGCCGGCCTCTGCTATGCCGAACTTTCCTCTACGCTGCCGGTGTCGGGTTCGGCCTATACTTACGGCTATACCACACTTGGCGAATTCGTCGCCTGGATCATGGGGGCGCTGCTGTTGCTTGAATACGGTCTGGCGGCTTCGGTCGTCGCGGTCGGCTGGGGTGGTTATGTCGTCAGTCTGCTAGCCGATTTCGGGCTGGTGATACCGCCACAATTTACCGGCCCGGCGGGTTATCCGCTGATGCGGGACGGTGTCCAGGTGATGGTAGACGGACAGGGCGTGACGACCCTGTTCAACCTGCCGGCGTTCCTGATCTGCATGGTTCTGGCCGGCTTGCTGGTGATAGGCGTTTCCGAATCGGCCAAGGTCAACAATGTGATCGTGGCGATCAAGGTCAGTGTGCTGACCGCGTTCATCCTGGTTGGCGGCGCGATCGTGCTGGCCAATTTCGGGGAACTGAGCGCCAAGAACTGGGTGCCGTTCATTCCCGAGAACACCGGTCCGGGTCAGTTTGGGGTCGATGGGATCATGCGTGCTGCATCGATCGTGTTCTTCGCCTACATCGGGTTCGAAGCGGTTTCGACTGCTGGTCAGGAAGCCAAGAATCCGGCCAAGGATATGCCGTTCGGGATCATCGGCTCGCTGATTGTCTGCACCGTCATCTACATGCTGGTCGCGGCGATCATGACGCTGCTGGTACCCTACAATACGCTTAACGTTCCCGACCCGGTTGCCGTAGTGGTCGATAACTTCGGGCCGCAGTGGGGCTGGCTTGCCAAGATCATCAAGGTTGGCGCGATTATCGGCCTGACCTCGGTGGTACTGGTGCTGATGTATGCCCAGACCCGGATTTTCTACACGATGGCGCGCGATGGCCTGCTGCCGCATGTCTTCTCGCGGGTCCATCCCCGGTTCAAGACTCCGGCGATCAACACCGTGCTGGTCGGCCTGGTCACCGCTATCGCGGCCGGGTTCTTCGATATCAACGTGCTGGGCGACATGACTTCGGTCGGGACCCTGGCCGCATTCGCGATCGTCTGCCTGTCGGTGATCTATCTGCGCCGGGCGGCTCCGCAATTGCCGCGCGGGTTCTCGGTCCCGTTCTATCCGGTCCTGCCGGTTCTGGGGATCCTGTCGTGCCTGTACCTGATCACCACTGTTCCGTGGAACGTGCTGCAGTTCTTTGTGTGGTACATGCTGGGCGCGATGGTTTTGTATTTTGCCTACGGGATGCGCCATTCCAATTTGCAGCTTGGCGAAGCGCAGGACGATGCGCCTGACATGGGGGAATTCCCTGGCCCCGTGATCGAGGACGGGGACACCAAATAACAGACATTTTCAGTCTGGCTTTGTCGGCTGATTTTGAAGGGCCGCTCTCTAGGGAGAGCGGTCCTTTCCTATTGGGGCAGAGCGAGGATGTAGGCGGCCAGCTCAGGAGCCTTGCCATGGGGAATATTTCCATGGTGCTCAGCCGTGGCGCGGCCTTTGGTGGTTCGGATTTCGATCAGATGGAACATTGCGCCGATTGCCGGAGGTCCGGTATTTCGCGTGATGTTCTGTGGCTGGTAAAGTTCCTTGCTGGCCAGAATCTCTTCAATGTGTTTGTCTTGTTCGGCGGTCAGGTCGCGGGTTGTATCGAGAACCTTTTGGACTGGCACCTTGAGCAGGCCGGGGCCTTCCTGGCAAAGCTGCGAGCGGATCCAATGTCCCTGCACCGTCGATTTGAGCAGTGTGCTGCATTGAAGACTGGTGTGGTGAGTCGCGATTGATTCGATGTGGATGAAGTATGGCCCCGGCTCTGCGTCGGCTCCGTGGCTCTTGCGCAGGTCAAGACCTGCGACTGTTTGGGGATGCAGTGGCAGAAGCTGCGGGGATGGTCGGGGCTGTGGCGACGCCGCACAAGCCGAGAGTGCCAGGGCTGCCAAGATGATTTTGCGCATATGTTTATTCTAAAAGGTTCTTTTGTCCTGACAACCGGTGGTTGCGAATCGCTCGAAATGAGAACATAAAAGGAACATTGGAGCAGTTCCGCAATGAATGCTATCACCCCGCTTGCCGCCTTCGCGCGGCCCCGTGTTCCTCGCCATCTGGCGGAGGGAAAGGCCTTGCCGCGTTGGCGGCCGGGGTTGGGCGGGGCACCCCTGCATGGCGAAATCTTTGCTCCGGCCGGCGAAAGCAGCGGGGCGGCGCTGGCGCTGGCCCTGGCGCTCGATCGGGGCGGCGCGGAGAGCGATCGCGGCTGGCTGTGGGTCCAGGATGCGCGGGCGATCAGGCTGGGCGGGCGGCCGTACCAGCCGGGCCTGCCGGCAGCGCTGCGCCACCGGCTGGTCCACGTTGCCGCAGAGACGCCCGAGGACGCGCTGTTCGCGCTCGAAGAAGGGCTGCGCTGTCGCGATCTGGCTTTCGTGATCGGAGAGATCGCCGGCAATCCCAAGGCGCTGAACTTCACCGCCGCACGGCGGCTCAGCCTGGCGGTGGAGCGGCATGGCGTGCCGCTGTGGCTGGTCCGGCTGGGTGCGGCGCACGAATTGTCCTCCGCCCGCCAGCGCTGGGAAGTGCGCGCCGCCACCTCGGCCGCCCCGCGCTGGAACCCGGCCGCACCCGGCGCTCCGGCCTGGCAGGCCGAACTGTTCCGCGCCCGGGCGCATCCTCCCGGAAAATGGATCTTGAGCGATGAGGGAAACTGCCTCTTCGTCCGGCCGCCGGATCATGTCGATCTGGCTCCCGGCGCTGGCGATCGATCGCTGGCAGCGTTCTGAGGGCGAAAGCCCCACGCCTTTTGCCCTGCTGGCCGAAACCGCCCATGGCCCGCGGATCGCTGCGGTCAATGTGGCGGCACACAGGGCCGGGGTGCGGGCCGGGGCCATGCTGGGCGACGCCCGGGCGCTGTGCCCTGAACTGGCGGTGGCTCCGGGCGATCCAGGGGGCGATCTGGCCTTCATCGAAAAGCTGGCGGTCTGGGCGCAGCGCTGGGGCCCATGGTCGGCGCTGGATCCGCCCGATGGGCTGCTGGTCGACGTGACCGGGGTGGCGCACCTGTTCGGCGGCGAGGCGACCCTGCTGGCCGATGTCGCCGCGCGGCTGGCGGCGCGCGGGCTATCCGCCCGCCCGGCCATCGCGCCGACTGCCGGAGCGGCCTGGGCGCTGGCTCATTACGGACCGGAATGGGCGATCCTCCCCGGCACGGGGAGGGGGACCATCCTCGCAGAGGATGGTGGAGGGGCACAGGCGGGTGGTCCTGACCTGGCGGCGTTGGGATCACTCGCACGTACCCCTCCACCATCCTGCGGATGGTCCCCCTCCCCCGGTGGGGGAGGAATGCTCGACGATCTTCCCGTTGCGGCGCTGCGGCTCGATCCGGCGACGCTGTTGGTGCTGCGCCGGCTGGGGCTGAAGCGGGTGGGTGAGCTTTCCGGAGTGGCTCGGGAGGCGCTGGCGCGGCGGTTCCGCAGCACCCGCGCGCCGGGGGCCAATCCGCTGATCCGGCTGGACCAGCTGCTGGGCAAGGTGCCCGAACCGCTGCTGCCGGTGGTCGCGGCCCAGCTGCCGCTGGTCCAGCGGCGGCTGATGGAACCGATCCGCCATCGCAGCCTGCTCGATCAGGTGTTGGACGATCTGGCCGCCGACATGGCGCGGTTGCTCGAAGGCCAGGCCAAGGGTGCGCGGCGGCTGGAACTGGCGCTGTGGAAGGTCGATGGTGAAGTGCTGGTCCGCAAGCTCGAACTGGCCGCGGCCAGCCGCGACGCGGCGCATATCGCCCGGCTGTTCAGCGGCAAGCTCGACGATCTCGACGCCGGGTTCGGGATCGAACTGGCGCGGCTGTCAGCGCCGTGGTGCGAGCCGCTGGCGCTGAGCCAGGCCGATTTCGAAAAGGCGGCCGAGACGCATGGCACCTCGCTTTCAGCCTGCATCGATCGCCTCAAAGCCCGGCTGGGCGACGCGGCGGTTTACCGTCCGCAGCCCGTCGCCAGTCACCTGCCCGAGCGCGCGCAGCGCTGGGTCCCTCCGCTTGAGCCTGAGCACGCGGTGCAGGGCGAACTGGCCTTTCACGCCCGGCCGCTGAAGCTGCTTGACCGGCCCGAGTTGATCG
>CAZOSI010000064.1:0-16314 GCA_964582485.1 uncultured Novosphingobium sp. | reverse complement strand
GGCGGTGCCATCAAAGGCCTGACCAATGGCGCCGCCCAGCGATGATGACAGCAACGAGCGGGTGAACATCTGCACCGAAGCGGCGGCCCCGGCGATCTGTCCGAACGGCTGGAGCGAGATCGAGGTGAAATTGGCCCCCATCAGCGCGCACAGGCACATCTGCGCCGCCATCATCGCGGCGAACTGACCGAGCGTCTCATCCCCCGCATAAGCCCGCACCACTTGCAATGCGGCCAGCAGGATGAAGGCCAGCAGCGCTGTATGCGAAACCCGGCGCGCGCCAAAGCGTTCGACGATCCGTGCATTGACCAGGTTGGCCATGGCCATGCATCCAGCCATTCCCGCGAAATAGAGCGGGAAGCTTGGCCCTGCGCCAAAGTGTTCGGCAACCAGTTGCTGCGAGCTGTTGAGAAAGCCGAACAGTCCGGCCCAGATCAGCCCGCTGGCGAGGACATAACCGATCGAAGCACGGTTGCCGAGCGCGGTGCCCATGTTGATCGCGATCCGGCGCGGGCGGATTTCCTGCCGGTTGGCAGGGTCAAGCGTTTCGGGAAGGCGCAGCCAGATCCAGGTGGAAACCGCCAGCGACAGCAATGCGGTCAGACCGAAGATCCAGCGCCAGCCGGCAAAATGCAGCACGGCCTGACCAAAGCTTGGCGCCAGCACCGGCACGATCATGAAAACCAGCGCGGTGGTTGAAAGCATCCGCGCCATCCGGTCGCCTTCATGGCAATCACGCACGATCGCACTGGGCATCACAGTCAGCGCAGCACTGCCCAGCGCCTGGACAGCTCGCAGCACCAGCAGTGTCGTGAAGTCCTGCACGACCGCACAAGCCAGAGCCAGCAAGGTATAGATGGTCAAGGCCCCGAACAGGACGGGTCTTCGCCCAAAGCGGTCCGCCAGGGCGCCGGGCAGCAAGGCCCCAACCGCCGATCCGAACAGGTATACGCCGATTACCAATTGCCGGTGGTTGGGGTCGGTCGAACCAAGCTCCGCGGCGATGGTCCCCAGCGCCGGCAGCATCGAATCGATGCTCAGCGCCTGAAGCGCCATCATCGAGGCCATCATCACGATGAACTCGCGCTCGCCTAGGGGCGGACGGGATCGGGTGGAGCCGGGGGCGGACATGTCTGCGCCATGGCCGCAAGCGGGGGCGCTGGCCAGTGCATTTTCGTAAAGGCGCTATTCGCTCTATGGTGGGGCCATGGCACAGGAGGACGACGAGCCCGGCGATGACATTTCACAGGCCAGCGGCCTGCGCAAGATCATCCATGTCGACATGGACGCCTTCTACGCCAGTGTCGAACAGCGCGACGAACCGGAACTGCGCGGCAAGCCGGTCGCGGTTGGCGGCGATGGGCCGCGCGGGGTGCTGACCACCTGTTCCTACGAAGCGCGCAAATTCGGCTGCCGATCGGCAATGCCCTCGGTCACCGCCAAGCGGCTCTGCCCGCAGCTGATCTTCCGGCGTCCGCGCTTTGCAGTCTACACCGCGATCTCGCACCAGATCCGCGAGATCTTTCTCGACTATACCCCGCTGGTCGAGCCGCTCAGCCTGGACGAGGCTTTCCTCGACGTCACCGACGATCTCAAGGGGATCGGCTCCGCGACCCGCATCGCCGAGCTGATCCGCGCCCGGATCAAGGCCGAAACCGGGCTGACCGCCAGCGCCGGGGTTTCCTACAACAAGTCCCTCGCCAAGCTGGCCAGCGACCAGAACAAACCCGACGGGCTCTGCGTGATCCGCCCCGGCGAGGGCGCGCAGTTCGTCGCTTCCCTGCCGGTCCGGCGGTTCTTCGGGGTCGGCCCGCGCGGGGCGGAAAAGATGGCCGCGCTGGGGATCGAGAGCGGCGCCGACCTGCGTGACAAGGACATCCATTTCCTGCGCCAGCACTTCGGCAGCCAGGCCGATTACCTTTACCGTGCCGCGCGCGGGATCGACCTGCGCCGGGTCAAGGCCAACCGCGCGCGCAAGTCGCTGGGGGCAGAGCGCACGCTCGACAAGGATATATCCTCGGGCTCGGCGCTGCGCGAGGTACTCGAACGGATTATCGCGATCACCTGGGAACGGATCGAGAAGGCCGGGGCCAAGGGCCGGACGGTGACGCTAAAGCTGAAGCACAAGGACTTCACCGGCCTGACCCGCGCCCGCAGCCTGACCCGGCCAGTCGCGAGCCTGGCCGAGTTTTCCCGGATCGGACACGATCTGCTCGACGAAGTGCTGCCGCTCGCGCAGCCGGTGCGACTGGTCGGGCTGACGCTGTCGGCACTGGAAGAGGATGAGCCTGAGGCTCCGGCTCCCGTTGGCGGCGCGGCGCAGGGCTCGCTACCGTTTTAGGACTGGTCCGCCCGGGCCGCCGCCAGCCAATCCGCCATTCGCACCGCGAGAATCGGCGACAGCCGCTCGGGCAAGGCGTCGGGCGCGAAAAAGGCCAGTTCGATCACCTCGCGCCCGTCGCCCTTGGGGGTCCCGGCGGCCAGTCCGGTGACGAGGTGGACCCGGTTGACCGTGCCGTAGAGCGGTTCGTCGACGACGGTAAAGCGGCGGGCCCGATCGAGCGCGCAGGAACATTCCTCCCGCAGTTCGCGCAAGGCGGCCTCCAAGGGATCCTCGCCGCGCCCGATCCCGCCGCCCGGCAGCATCCAGTTGCCGCTGCCATAGGAATGGCGAATCAGCAGGATCCGGCCGGCTTCGTCGAAGGCGAATATCCGGCAGCCATTGAGCCGGGTACCGGTCAGCCGCCACCAACGCCGCCGCACGGCATGGGCGAGGCGCAAGGCCGTGCGGTGCAGTGGGGCGGGGATCAGGTGAAGCATGTCACCGGTTGTTGCGCTGCGCCGAGCAGCCGCGCAACCGGCAAGTCGTGCTCGCCCGCCAGCGCCGCCTCGAACAGCGCCTGCTTTTCGCCCCCGCGAATAGCGAACACCAGCTGGTCACTGTTCAGCAGCGCCGGGATCGTCAGGCTGAGCCGCGCGAAAGGTGCCTCGGGCGGCAGCGGATCGGGCACCAGCCGGATGAGGCGTTCGGCCGTATCGGGCTGCGGATCGGTGTTGGGGAACAGCGAGGCAATGTGTCCGTCGGTTCCCATGCCCAACCAGGCGAGTGCGAAACGGGGCGGCTTCAGCCCTTCCTCCAGCGCGACCACCCTTGCGCCAAGCGGCTCGAGCGTGCGCCTGATCCGCCCGACGTTGCTGGCGGGGTGATCCTCTGCGACGATCCGGTCATCACCGGGCCAGACCGCGATCCGGCTCCAGTCGAGGCCCAGCGCCGCCAGTTCGGCGAGGATCGGGAACGGAGTCGAGCCGCCCGGGATCGTGATCGCGATGTCGCCCGGCGCGGCTGCGAGCGCGGCGCTGAGCGAGCGGTGAAGCCAGGCGGCGATCTCGGCGTCGCTGGCGCCGGGAATGATCCGGATCTTGTCCATGCCACGCAATAGCACGCCCCCGGCCCGTCCGGAACGGCGCTGCAAAGCTATTCGGCGATCAGCGGTAGGTGAAGACCAGTACCGCTGCGGCCAGTAGCACCGCTGCGCCAAGCCAGCGCCGGATCCGCACCAACGGCAGGTCGAGCAATGCCTGCCCCTCGGCCCAGCCAATTGCAACCACTGCCATCCCGCCCAGCGCCCCGCCCAGCCCGGCTGCGCCCGGCAGCATGCTGGCAACAGCGATCGCAAACAACACAAAGCGCGCGGCATCCAGCACTTGCATGGCCAGCAAGACCGCAGCGAAGGCTCCAAGCGAATTGGTTGGTTCGTGTGGCGCAGCCTTCGGCCGAAGGACAATCATTTCCAACGCGGCCAAAGCCAGAGCAAGGATCGCCAGCATCCGGCGGGCCGGCGGCGCAAGCTGGGGTGCGAATGATGACGCAAGCCACATTGCGGCCAACGCGGCCAGCGCAGCACTGGCCAGGGCGATTACCAGCAGCGCCGGGCGCTGGCCTTGGCGAGCGGATAAGCCGGCGATCAGCACTTGATCGCGCGCGCCGACGCCGAGCAGAAAGGTTGCAATGAAGGCAACAAGGAATCCGGTCATCCCGGCCCTGCTGCCCGCTAAACCCGTCCCGGGTCAAGCATTTGCGCTCAGGCCGCACCGTCCATCGAATAGCCGGCCGAACGGACCGTCCGGATCAGTTCGGGGCTGCCCGGGCGTTCGATCGCCTGGCGCAAGCGGCGGATGTGAACATCGACCGTGCGCTCATCGATTTCCTTGTCCATCCCCCAGACCGCGTCGATCAGCTGCGCGCGGCTGTGGACCCGGCGCGGCTTTTCCATGAAGTGGCGCAGCAGGCGGAACTCGGTCGGACCAAGGTGCAGCACATCGCCGCCACGCTTGACCCGGTGAGCCGAGGGATCAAGTTCGAGATCGTCGAAGACCAGCACTTCGCCGGCCAGCGCCGGACGGCTGCGGCGCAGCAGCGCCTCGGCCCGGGCCAGCAGTTCGCGCGGCGAAAACGGTTTGGTGACATAGTCATCTGCCCCGGTCTTGAGCCCGCGGATCTTGTCTTCTTCTTCGCCCCGTGCGGTCAGCATCATGATCGGGACCTTGGCGCTGTCTTTGGATTTGCGCAGCTGGCGACAGACCTCGACGCCCGAAAGCGATTCGATCATCCAGTCGAGCACGACCAGATCGGGCAGCTGTTCGCGCACCAGCATCAGCGCATCCTCGCCATCGGCGGTGGCGCGCACGTCATAGCCTTCGGAATTGAAATGCCACTGCAGCAGCTCGGACAGCGCTGTGTCGTCTTCAACGATCAGCACCGAGGGCTGCATCAGATCACCTTTTCCAGGCCGCCGGGCATATCGCGTTCGGAATAATAGAGCCCGGTCGCCGCGAAATAGACCATTTCGGCTACGTTGGTGGCGTGATCGCCGATCCGTTCCAGGTTGCGTGCGACAAACAACAGCTGCGCCGCCGAACTGATCGTCGCCGGGTTTTCCATCATGTGCGAAACCAGGTTGCGGAACAGGCTCTCGTAGAAATTGTCGAGCTTTTCATCGCGCAGGATCACTTCGACCGCCAGTTCGGCATCGCGGGCACCATAGGCGTTGAGCACGTCGCGGACCATGCCCTGGGCAATCTCGCCCATCGCCGGAACCAGGGTGAGCGGGCCCAGCTTGGCCCGGCCTTCGATATGGCCGACGCGCTTGGCGATGTTCTTGGCATAGTCGCCGATCCGCTCGACCACGCCCGAGATCTTGAGCGCGGCGATCACGTCGCGCAGATCGTCGGCCATCGGCGCGCGCAGCGCGATCACCCGCACCGCCAGCCGGTCAACCTCGGCCTCCAGCGCGTCGAGCTTCTTGTCGGTATCAACCACGATCTGCGCCGCCGCCTCGTCCGAACGGGCGAGAGCGTCGATCGCGTCGCGGATCATCGTTTCGGCCAGTCCGCCCATCTCCGCGATCAGTCCGCGCAGCTGGCCGATCTCGGTATCGAATGCCTTGACTGTATGTTCGGCCATGCCGCTTGTCCTTACCCGTAACGTCCGGTGATGTAATCCTTGGTGCGCTCTTCGCGCGGATTGGTGAAGATCTGGTCGGTCGCCCCGTATTCGACCACCTTGCCAAGGTGGAAGAAAGCAGTGCGCTGCGATACGCGCGCGGCCTGCTGCATCGAATGGGTAACGATGACGATCGCATAGCGGCCCTTGAGCTCGTCGATCAACTCCTCGATCCGCGCGGTCGCGATCGGATCGAGCGCCGAGCACGGCTCGTCCATCAGGATCACTTCGGGGCTGACCGCGATCGCACGGGCGATGCACAGCCGCTGCTGCTGCCCGCCAGACAGCGCGGTGCCGGCGTCCTGCAGCCGGTCCTTGACCTCGTCCCACAGCCCGGCGCGGCGCAGCGATTTTTCGACGATCGCGTCCATCTCGGTCTTGCCGTTGGCGAGGCCGTGGATCCGCGGGCCATAGGCGACGTTTTCATAGATCGACTTGGGAAACGGATTCGGCTTCTGGAACACCATGCCGACCCGGGCGCGGAGCTGGACCACGTCCATCGCCGGGCCATAGATGTCTTCGCCGTCCAGCTCGATCTGGCCGGTCACCTTGCAGCCGGGGATGGTGTCGTTCATCCGGTTGAGCGCGCGCAGGAACGTGCTCTTGCCGCAGCCCGAGGGGCCAATGAAAGCCGTGACATATTCGGACGGGATGTCGATCGAGACATCGTCGATCGCCTGCTTGGCGCCGTAGAACACGTTGACGTTCTGGGCGGATATTCGGAGGGTTTCGGTCATGGGTTTACCAGCGGGTCTCGAACTTGGCCCGCAGATAGATCGCGAGCCCGTTCATGGCGAGGAGGAAGAACAGCAGCGCGATGATCGCCGCCGAAGTGTTCTGGACAAAGGCGCGGTCGATCTCGCCCGACCACAGGAATACCTGCATCGGCAGGACGGTCGAACTGTCGGTGATGCCCTGCGGCGGTGTGGCCGCAAACATCCGCATGCCGATAATCAGCAGCGGGGCGGTTTCACCCAGAGCGCGGGCCATGCCGATGATCGTGCCGGTCAGGATGCCCGGCAGCGCGAGCGGGAGCACATGGTGGAAAGTCGCCTGGACCGGGCTCGCGCCGACTGCCAGGGCCGCATCGCGGATCGAGGGCGGCACGGCCTGGACCGCGTTGCGCGCGGCGATCACGATCACCGGCATGGTCATCAGCGCCAGGGTCATGCCGCCCACCAGCGGCGAGGAGCGCGGCATGCCGAACAGCTGGATGAAGATCGCCAGGCCGAGCAGGCCGAAGATGATCGAAGGGACCGCTGCCAGATTGTTGATCGAAACCTCGATCCATTCGACCCATTTGGCGCGCGGGGCGAATTCCTCCAGCCAGATCGCAGAGAGCACGCCCAGCGGGAACGACAACACGAGCGTTACCGCCATGGTCAGCAGCGATCCCTTGAAGGCGCCCCAGATCCCGGCATTGGCCGCATCGGTCGAATCCGAGCCGGTCAGAAAGGCCCAGTCGATCCCGCCCAGCCCGTTTTTGAGCATGGTGAACAGCAGGAAGGCGAGGAACGACAGCGAGATCGCGATCGCCGCCACGCCCAGCAGCCGGAACCGCCGCTCGGCCGCATAGCGCCGGGCGAGCCGCTTGGTCATGTCGGGCGACTGCCACTGTGAGGCGTACTTATTCATAAGCTTCCCGGAAGCGTTTGACCACGCGCAGCGCGACGATGTTGAGCACCAGGGTGACCCCAAACAGCACCAGCCCCAGGGCAAAGGCCGACAGGGTGGATGGATGGGCAAAGTCTCCGTCGCCGGTCAGCAACCGGGCGATCTGGTAAGTCACCGTGGTCATCGAATCGAACGGATTGGCCGACAGCCGGGCAGCGGCACCGGCGGCCATGTAGACGATCATCGTCTCGCCGATCGCGCGGCTGATTGCCAGCATCACCCCGGCGACGATCCCGGGCAGCGCGGCGGGGATCAGCACCTTGCGGATCGTCTCGCTCTTGGTCGCGCCCATGGCCAGGCTGCCATCGCGCATCGCCTGCGGCACCGCGGCAATGCTGTCATCGGCCATCGAGGATACGAACGGGATGATCATCACCCCCATCACCAGGCCCGCGGCCAGCGCAGATTCGGTGGTGGGATTAGCCACTCCGATCCCGGCGGCGAAATCGCGGACCAGCGGGGCCACGGTCAGCGCGGCGAAATAGCCATAAACCACTGTCGGCACCCCGGCGAGGATCTCCAGCATCGGCTTGACCCATTTGCGGAACCTGGCCGAGGCATATTGCGTCAGGTAGATCGCGCTCATCAGGCCCAGCGGCACCGCCACGATCATCGCAATGATCGCACCAATGAACAGCGTCCCCCAGAACAGCGGCACCGCGCCCAGCTTCTTGCCGATTTCGGCGTTGACCGGGGCGAAGGGATCGGGGTTCCAGTTGGTCCCGAACAGGAAATCAAACGGGCTGACAAAAGTGAAGAAGCGGAACGCCTCGAACACCAGCGAGCCGATGATGCCCAGTGTGGTAATGATGGCAACACTTGATGCGGCCAGCAGCAGCCCCAGCACCGCCCGCTCGACCCGGGTACGGGCCGGGAAATCGCGGGTCACGCGAGTATAGCCGAAGGCCCCGCCGGCCAGCGCCAGAACCAGGCTGAGTCCGGCACCGATCCAGCCGAACCGGGCGAGGATTTCCTTGACCGGACCGGTCAGCGCCGCGGCTTCGGGCCGGAACGCGCCGAACCCGCCGCTCCTGGCCGAAGCAATCGCCTCGTTGAGGATCGCGTCGCGCTCCATGTCCATCGCCGGCAGGCTCTGGGCTGCGGGATGAGCCAGGATTGCGCCATGGATCAGCCCGGGGGCGATCGCATTCCACACCCCCCAGCCGAGCAGGGCTGGCACCAGCACCCACAGCGCCATGTGCCAGCCGTGATAGTTCGGCATCGCCCGCAGCGAGCCGCGACCGGTATACATGGCTTGCGCCCGGCCGCGCGCGGCGAACCACGCCGCGCCGCCGAGCGCCAGCAGCAATGCCAGGACGAACGCCGGGGACATTACTTGAGGGTCGAAGCGTCCATCGCCACCGGGGCGGCGGCAATAGCGGCGTTCTTGGCCCGCACGTCATCTGGCGAGATGACCATGCCCTTCTGCTTGAGCAGCTGGTCCGGACCCCAGACCTTGGCCCAGGCTGCAACGAAATCCTTCAGGCCGGGCACCGCGCTCAGGTGCGCCATCTTAACGTAGATGTAGAGCGGGCGGGCGCCGGGATAGCTGAAGTCCGAGATCGAAGCATAGCTGGGGGCGACGCCGTCGATGGTGATGCCCTTCAGCTTGTCCATGTTCTCTTCAAGGAACGAAAAGCCGAACACGCCGATCGCATTGGGATTTTCAGCCAGCTTCTGGACGATCAGGTTGTCTTCCTCACCCGAGTCCACATAGGCCCCGTCTTCGCGCACTTCGGTGCAGACCTTCTTGTGGGCGTCCTTGTCCTTTTCCTTCAGCGCCTTCATCGCCGGATCGCTATCGCAGCCCTTGGTCAGGATCAGTTCGGCCAGCGCGTCGCGGGTGCCGCTGGTGGTCGGCGGGCCATAGACCAGGATCGGCAGCGCCGGGAGCGCCGGGTTGACGTCCTTCCAGGTCTTTGCGGTGTTGGGCTTGCCGAACGGATTGGCGGCCAGCGCCTTGTAAACGTCGGTCGGGGTCAGCGCGATGCCGGGGCCGCTCTTGCCCTCGGCAAAGGCGATCCCGTCAAGCCCGACCTGGATTTCTGCGATGTCCTTGACGCCGTTCTTCTGGCAGTCTTCGAACTCAGACTTCTTGATCCGGCGCGAGGCATTGGCGATGTCGGGATGAGCCGCGCCAACCCCGGCGCAGAACAGCTTGATGCCCGCACCCGAACCGTTCTGCTCAACCTTGGGGGCCTTGATCCCGCCCTTGGCAACTTCTTCGGCCACGGCCGAGGCGAACGGATAAAGCGTCGAGGAACCAACCGCCCAGGCCGCATCGCGGCTGGCGTTCGACCCGCCGCCGCAAGCGGCCAGGGCAACAGTGGAAATGGCGGCGAAAGCGATGGTCTTGAAACGGGTCATGGCAGCCTCGGATTGAGTGAGTCGAACCGCAGTTAGGACTGCTCCATGACACTTATGTGACAATCATCCGGCAAGCAGCGGCAGGATGATCGAAGCGGTCGTGCCCTGCCCCGGAAAGCTCGAGATATCGAACCTTCCGCGATGGCGTTCGACGATGTGTTTAACGATCGCCAGACCCAGGCCAGTGCCCCCGGCAGCCCGGCTGCGACCGGTATCGGCACGGTAGAATCGCTCGGTCAGGCGCGGCAGATGTTCGGGATCGATCCCCTCGCCCTCGTCGCGGATGCTGATCGCCAGCCGCCCGGTCTGGGTTGCTTCCAGGGTCATCTGTACCGGCGTCTCGGGCCTGCCGTATTTGAGCGCGTTGTCGATCAGGTTGCGAAGCACCTGGGCCAGCTGGCCGCGGTCCCCCGCCACCATCGCGCGTTCAGCATTGGTGGCCAGCACCACTTCACCGCGTTCACGAACTTCGCCGATCGCCTCGCGCGCCAGCGCCACCATGTCGACCGGTTCGGTCGGTGCATCGTGCTTGACCGCCTCGATCCGCGACAGGCTCATCAGGTCTTCGACCAGCGCGCGCATCCGCGAAGCCTCGTGCCGGATGATCCCGAGGAAGCGCTGACGGGTCGCCTCGTCGGCTCCGGCCTTGGGATCTTCCAATGTTTCGACATAGCCAAGGATCGCAGCGAGTGGCGTGCGCAGTTCGTGGCTGGCATTGGCGACGAAATCGGCATGGGCCCGGGCCACACTGACCTTGACCGACAGGTCCTCCAGCAGGACCAGCCGCCGATCCTCGTCGATCCGCTGACAGGTCAGCTGCCAGCGGCTGCCGGGAACCGACAGGCCATCGATCCGCACCGGAACCCCGGCCGGGGCCAGCACCTCGGCCAGAGCCTTGGGATCGCGGATCGCGATCCGCACATTTTCCCCAACGATATGCCCGCCCAGCAGTTCGCGCGCGGCGGCATTGGCAAAACTGACCTGACCGGCTTCAACAAAGAAGGACGGCGAAGGCACATGTTCGAGCAGGGCTGGTCCGGATAGGGGCATTGCCATGCCCTAGCCGATGCGGAGTGCCTGCTCAATGAGGCGTCGAGCCAGAATCTCCCCCACCGTTAAACCACGCTCGTGGCGCGCCGCCGCTGGACCGCCAGCCGCGTCGGCAAGGACGTCTTGCTGATTCAGTGCGAGCCGGCGGATCATGTCCGCATTGCAGATCCCGATCATTTTCATGCAATTCACAGCTATAACTTCAAATAGATAGACTGAAGCTCATCAGTTGGGTCAAATTGAAGTCGAATTTACTTCGATGCCTGAAATGATTCGCGCGAGGATCGGAGAGCGACCAATCAAAGAAGGGTCCGGGGAATGCCGAAAGCCAAATACTTTTCCAAAATCGAAGCTGCCCAGAAGGCCGCGAAAGCAACAGATGGCTCTGCGCTTGAACCCTTCAGTTTCGAGGTCCTGGCCCCCACGGGTCATTTGTCCGCTCTTAAATCCAATCTTGCCGCACGCCTGTTGCCGCTGGCCTATGCATTCTCGCGCCGGTTCAAGCCGCTGCTGCCCCTCGCTGGCTTGTTGCATGTAACTCGCGATGAACAGGTCCGTGAAATACTTCTGCGTCCGGATGATTTCATTACACCCTTCGGCCCCGAAATGGCCGAACTGGGTGATGGCGCAACTTTTCCGCTGGGACTCGAAGGAGCAGAACACGAACGGATGCGCAGCTTCCTTCACCGGGTGGTCCGACGCGAAGATGCGGATCGAATTGGTGCAATGTCGAGGGAATTTACCCGCGCGCTGCTCGACAATTCGCCCGGCGAAATCGACGTGGTTGGCGATGTGCTGAAGCGTGTGCCGGCCGAAATCTGTTTGCGCTATTTCGGATTGGAATGCGACGATGTCGACCAATTCGGCGATTGGACCATGGCGCTTTCGGCCTTTCTGTTCGGCGATCCGTATGGCGATGAAACCACACGCAAGCTGGCGCTCAATGGCCGGCATCGGATCGATGCGGTTCTGGATGATGCCCTGTTGCGGGCGCAGCGGCGCGTGCAGTCAGGCGCGCTTGATGCCGGCGGGGCCGAAACGCTGGTTGAGCGCCTGGCAATCATCCAACAGGACGAGCCCCTTGAAGACCGTGAAGTCAAAGCCTTGCTGATGGGTCTGGCAACCGGCTTCATCCCGACCAATACACTGGCGGCCAGTAATATGCTGGAAGAACTGCTCAAGCGCCCGGAGGCCTGGCGCGCAGCACAGTTGGCAGCGAAATCCGGCAATGCCGAAGCAATGCGCGCGGTGGTGCTGGAATCCGGGCGTCTCAACCCGGCCCTGGCACCGGGTCAGTGGCGGTATTGCCCGCGCGACACCGTGATCGAGATTGACGGCCGTGTACACAAGATCAAGGCCGGAACGACCTTGCTGATCTCAACCATGTCGGCGCTGCGCGATCCCCGCGCCTGGCAGCAGCCCGGCAAGTTCAGGCTTGACCGTACTCATGCCGATGGCAGGGCACAGGAGCCTGATCTGGTCTTTGGAGTCGGCCCGCACTGGTGTTTGGGCAAGCACCTGGCGATCGAACAGATTTCCGGGCTTTTCGGCGAGCTGTTGGCCCGTGACGGGTTAGAACCGGCGCCAGGCCGCGCCGGCCGGATGGTGAAATGCGGACCGTTCCCGCGTCACCTGACAATGCGATTTGCTTCACCCGCTGCCCAGCAATCGATGTTCATAGTCCTGGCACCGGTCGCTGAAGCGTCAGCATCAACGCTGCGCGAGGAATTGGGCAAATTGGGCAATCCGGCGAGCGAAGCGATCCGGGCTGCGCTTGACGAGACAGGGCTAGTCCACTTTTGCTCGCTCGCGTGCCTCGAAACCGATCAAGGTTTGCGGCTGGCATTCGAACTGACCGTTGATGGCAACGAACGTGAAGGACTGCACGCGATTGCGGATGCTGCGGGGCATTTGCTGCGCCCGGTTTTCGTCCATGCCGGTCTAGGCGATCAGGAAGACCTAGCCGCCTTTATGGCCTCACGGATTATCGTTTTACACGGCAAGCCATGGGGGGCGACAGGACTGAACTATAACGGACTAAGCGAATTCCCGGTGGTACGGATTGCCCGGCAGGCCCGCTTTGCCGATTTCGCCGGGCGCGTGCTGCGCGACTATGTTTCAAGTGAATCCGCGGGCGGTAGCCACCCGACGCTGACCCTGTCGCACTTGCGCCGGGTGCTGCGCGGCGACGGCGAACTGCGTGCCCTGGCAACCCCGACACAATTGGAACTGATCGAAGAGGCCCGCCGCGAGGGTTGGGATGCTTTCCACCTCCAAACCCAGGCAGGCCGGCTCAAGCTGGCGCGCTACAAGGAATCCACCGCCGCGCAATCATTCCTCAAATTTCTTGCCTCAAGAGATGGCCGGATGGTGACCTGGCCGCTGGCTGGTGCCTTTCTGGTCTGGCTCTGGCTGCTGAGTGCGCGCGGAGAACTGGGGCTTGCGGCATGGTTGTTGCTGCTTACAGCCAAGGCGCTGGCAATGGCGCTATTCACTGCGGCGGCAGTCGTGGGGCTCTATCTGTTTTTGCTGCGCCGCGCCGAAAATCGCGATGTGCCAGACCTTTCGCGTGCATCGCTGGACAAACTTCGCGCACTTGCCGCCCAGGAAAATCCGCCTGGCTATGCCCAGAATCACATCCTCGCCGTTGGCACTCTGAAGCCAGGCTGGTTCCGCAAGCTAAACCACGCGATTTCATTGTGGGGAATTCGGGTGCTGATAACCTATGGATTTCGCCCCGGGCTGATTCTCAACATGGGAACAATCCATTTTGCCCGGTGGTGGCGAGTGCCGGGCACCAACAAGGTTGCCTTCTATTCCAACTTCGACGGTAGCTGGGAAAGCTATCTTGAAGATTTCATCACCCGTGCCCGCCAAGGACAGACCGCAGCTTGGAGCAATTGGCAGGGCTTCCCGAAGACCCGCTTCATGATCGGCGATGGCGCACGCGATGGCGACAGTTTCAAACGCTGGGAGCGGACCCAGCAGCAATTGGTGCCGTTCTGGTACGCCCGCTTCCCTGAGCTGACTGCCGATCAGATCCGAAACAATGCGCTGATTCACTCCGGGCTAGGGCTGGCCGGGAACGCCAGCGAAAGCGAGGAGTGGCTGCGCTGCTTCGGATCCATGCCGCGCATGGCCAACCAGATCGAAAGCGACGAAGTGCAGGCGCTGGCGCTGCGAGGGATGAAGCGACTTCGCTATTCGACTTGCCTTGCCTTGCGATTGCCCCAAGGCAGCGAGCAACTGGGCGAATGGCTGCGTTGGTTGCGCGGAATGCCCATGCGGCCCGCCGGAACCTGGGACGAAGCAGTCTGCGCGGCGCTCGTTGAATCGGGCGTGCTTTGCGGGGCACCGCGCCCGGCGGGCCGGCCGGCCGAATTCATCCTTGCGAACGCGTTGACCATCGCCTTTGGCGAGCGCCTGCTGACTGGCAAAGATGGCGGGGTTACACCGGGGGAACTTGCTTCACCCCATACAAATCTTGTCTGGGATACATACCATCAGGCGGTATTCCTGGCGATTTCAGCTGCGGGGCTGGCCCGGTTCGAAGTTCCCAATTGCCCGGATGGGGCACTGCTCGATTCGATGCCATATGCGTACCGCATGGGCATGGGCGCCCGTGCTCGGGTCAACGGGGATACGGGTCCAAGTGACCCTTCAGCCTGGCGGTGGCACGATAATTCGCAAGCACCTGGTGCAAGCGAGGCGGTTTTGCTGCTTTATGCATCAAGCCCCGAGCGGCTGGCCCGTATAACCGATCTCCACCGACAGCTGCTGGCCAACCATGGCGGAGAGGTGCTCTCCCGTACCGACTGCGCCCCGGCTTTTGCCGACGAAGCCCGTGCCGATTTCGAACACTTCGGTTTCCGCGATGGGATCTCGCAACCGGTCATCGCAGGAACGCAGCGCAGCCTTCACGGCGTTCCTGCGCGCGATGTGCTGAAGCCAGGCGAAATGATCTTGGGCTATGCCAATGCCGAAGGCTACTTGCCGCCAAGCCCGCTGCTGCCGGTTGAGGCCGATGTTCGCGGGTCGCTTCCCGCCAGCGAAGTATCCGCGCTGTCGCGCTATCCCGATTTCGGTGAGGCGGCACGGCAACGCACGCCGCGCGACTTTGGTCGCAACGGAACTTACCTGGTGCTGCGTGAATTGAAGCAGGATGTTGACGGTTTCGAGGCCTGGGTCGATGCAGCCGCTGACCGGCTAAATCAGGGTGGATTGACAGAGTTGTACCGATTGGTGGGGCAGCGCCCTGACCGCGAATGGATCAAGGCCAAGCTGATGGGCCGCTGGCCCAGCGGGCGTCCATTGGTGGGCAATCCGATTAACCGGCCGGCCGGCAAGTTCGATCAAGCGGCTGAGCTGGAAAACGACTTTTCCTATGGCAGCGACGACCCGCATGGCCTCGCCTGTCCGTTTGGTGCGCACATCCGCCGCACCAACCCCCGCGACAGCAAAGAGCCTGGCGACCCGGCCGAACAGGTGATCACCAATCGTCACCGCCTGCTCCGGCGCGGCCGCACCTATACCCGCCCGGAAAGCGGGGAGAAGGGCCTGCTGTTCGCCTCAATCTGCGCCGATATCGAGCGGCAATTTGAATTCGTTCAGCAGTTCTGGGCCAACGCTCCGGCTTTTCATGGGCTGGAGCACGAGCCGGATCCGATCATTGGCAGCGATCCGGTCGATCCGCGCAGCGTTTGCCCGGTCGAGCGAGTCTTTACCATCCCCACCTCAGCCGGGCCGATCCGGATTGAAGGGTTGCAGAGCTTTGTCCAGACCATGGGGGGCGGCTATTTCTTCCTGCCCAGCCGCTCGGCCCTCGGCTGGTTGAGCGACGCGGCGCTGCATTCGCGGCAGAGCAAGAGCAGGAGGCGTGCCTGAAGGCTCTAGTTCGCGACGACGGTGCCGCAGCGAAACCGGCACTCGCACATTTCAAAGCTCTGTTTTTGCTTGAGAAATGGAGCGGGTAAGGGGAATCGAACCCCTCTAGCCAGCTTGGGAAGCTGGTGCATTACCACTATGCTATACCCGCTCAGATAAGCGATGCGCTGGCGCGCTTGCCACTATTGCAGGGGATTCGTCAATCGGTTTGGGGGTTCGCCCAGGGTGAGGATCGGACCCGGCGGTGCCGACGACTGTGCGCGCCTCACAAATTCTCAGCGATCCGCCGTGCGTTCGCCGCCCCCTTTTGGCCGAGAGAGGCAGACAAGCGGCCAGGATAGCCCAGGTGGCCGGTGGTGATCCAGGTGTAGGTGGGATTGGCCAATGGCCGTTGATCAAGGCCAGCGGCAGCGCATCGAGCCAGACATATTCGCGCACCAGCGCGCCGCTCAGCGCGTCATACTCGGCCAGCAGCGCGCCGTCTTCGCCGTAGAGATAGTGCCGGCTGCGGCCCGCTTGCGAGAAAGAGGTGACCCGCTGTTCGCGCCAGTCAGAATGGCAGCTTGTGACCGCGCCACAGCCATTACCTTGGTATTTTGAGAAAAACACGAATTCAATTCAGAAAAACGCGCGTCTATTCCGTTTTTACAATCAAGTCTGATTTCCGCGCAATTAAAATTGCACTTTTAGCAAGCATTTGCAATAGTATTCGAAGCATATTGAAAATTCGCTTGATGACTTTGATATTCCTGAAGATATAATATTGTCTCTAATTTGTAAAAATTGAAATATGTAAATTTCTCTATGGTCAATATTTTTGTCAAACATAAACATTA
>CAZOSI010000063.1:0-16375 GCA_964582485.1 uncultured Novosphingobium sp. | reverse complement strand
TTTGCTCGCCCTCCCAGAAATAGAAATCAAGGTGATCCTTGAACGGACGGCCGCGCGGTCCGAAGCGGGTGTCCCGTGTCACGCGAAAAATCGAGCCAAGAATCTTTGGTTCGGCGCGGATGGCAGGAGCAAACTGACGCAAAGCCTGACCCGCTGCGACAACGAATGCCTTGGCCGGCTTGACATAGCATTCCTCGTAGGTGGCCCGGTTTTCGTCAAGCCAACGCGGATCGTCGCGTGCTCCCAGTTCGGCGAGAAAGCGCTGCGTCTCGGGCGGGAAGCGGACAAATCCCGAATTGCTGGAAGATTCCATATTACCCTCTCTTCTCAAAGAAGAACTGAATTCAAATCAAGAAAAGCAAGTTGCTGATGGTCTTGGTTGTTCGATAAGGGTACGGGATTACGCATTGCGTCCAATCCCTGAGTTTGCAATAGTCGTGGTCCAAACACAACCGAATCGAGCATGGGAATGGGCAATGCATCTTCCTTCCGCTGGACCCGTTTCATAGACGCAGTTTCACGCACTGGTCTAATTGTTCCGCTTGATCATGGCCTCACCGGCGGTCCGATTTCCGGCATCGGTCACATGACGCAGGTTCTCCCGTGGTTACGAAGCCGCTTGATCAATGGAGTGATAGTCCACAAGGGTTTCGCCGCACGGCTGCATGAAGCTAATGCTCTTGAGGGAAAGGGGCTTTGCGTTCACCTGAACGGTGCGATGACCCTGTCACGTTTCCCGGAGCGAAAAGAGCTTCTGGTCGACGTCGATACAGTGTTGCGCCTTGGTGCCGACGCCGTCAGCATCGACCTCGTTTTTGATGGATCGAACGACACCGAAAATTTGCGCCTGGCAAGCCATGTGTCGGATGCCGCCCGCGTGTGGCAGCTACCTCTTTTGGTCATGCTCAAGAGTACCAAATCCGACGCAGGATCCCAGGCCCGTATTTTTAGGCATTTGACGCGCGCCATGACCGAACTTGGGGCAACTGCAGTCAAGGTGCCGCGATGTCAGGCGTCCGATATTGGCGAGCTGTTGGACGATGTCAGCCGCGATATCGATGTGTTTTTTGCCGGCGGTGAGCGTGATGACGAACAGTCGCTGATCGATTTCGCTGCGCAAGCTGTGCAGGCTGGGGCGCGAGGTTTTTGTTTCGGGCGCAACGTGTTTCAAAATCCTCGTCCTGAAGCGTTTATGGCCAAATTAAGACTCGTAATGGATCGCGAAGTGCCGAAAGGGGTCAAGGCGGTCGTATGAATGGAATCCGATCTGGGTGTGTGTTTTCGCCAGGCACGGAGAGCGGCTCACCCAAAGGTGCTTGGAATTCTCACGACTTCGTGGACAGTCTGCGCGACAGCCGAGAAGTTTGGTACGATGGATCGCTGATCGAAGTGACTGAGAGTTCAGTCACCTCAGGAATCATTGCGACGCTCGGCAGACTTTACGATCTTCAGCATGACGGTGCGCATAGCGAAACAACGACACTCGTTTCGCCAGATAGCGGGGTTCGCGTCAGCCGCTCTTATCAGCTTCCCGATTCGCGCAAGGCGCTTGCCGAGAAGTGGCTCAATTCGCATTGGTGGATGGAAGCCAGCCTCGGGCAGCTACCACGCGCGCCCGATTTCATGGCGAATGTGGTGGTTGGTCTCTATGACTTCCGTCACGAGCTTTCCCGGCTTGATCCAATGTTCGGCCGGAATGCCGAGCGCTATTATGTGTTTTGCCGCGACAACGATCGGGCAGTCACACACGCGATCGGCGATCCCCAGATCGATCGCTCTTCCAGTCCAAGCCAGGATCCCGATCTGGCCTTGCGGGTGGTTTCCCGATCGCAAGCGGGCATCGTGGTGCGGGGGGCGAAGCAGCTTGCGACGCTGGCCCCGGTTTCGCATGAAGTGCTGGTCTACATGTCGCCGAGCTATGCGCTGCGTGACCGTCCTGAACATGTGGTGTGGTTTGCTTTGCCGCTCGCCAGTCCGGGATTGAAGATCCTGTGCCGAGAGTCGTTGGTGCGGCGCGACAGCAGTCATTTCCGCACGCTCGCCAACGCGTTTGATGAACAAGACTCAATGCTCTTTTTCGATAATGTGTTCGTGCCTTGGGAACGCGTCTTCCTACTGGGTGACGCTGCCCTGGCTTTTGATGGTTTTTTCCGCCTCAATGCTTGGGCGCTCTACGTCGGCCTGATCCGTTTCCATCATCGATTGCGGATTTTGCTTGCGGTTGCAACGATGTGCGCAGAAGCGATCGGAACCGACAAGTTTCGGGATGTTGAGAACAAGCTCGGGGAATTGGCAAGTTACGCCGAAATGAGCGGTCTGGCTCTGGCTGGTTTGGGTGCGCAGGCCTATCGCACCCCGTCGGGACTGTGGGCCCCGGGTCAAACGTTTGGAGCAGATGTCTTTGCCGCACAAACTGGCGCGCGTGCGAACGCCATTGTTCGTGAAATCGCAGCGTCGGGCCTTGTCATGCAACCAAGCGCGAAGGATTTGGCGGCGCCTGGTCTGCGCGCTGTCCTTGATAAATACATGCGGGGCAAAGAGCGGGGAGCAGATGCGAAAGCCCGTCTTTTTCGTCTGGCGTGGGAGCTTGCCGGTGACAGTTACGGCATGCGGCAGGAGATCTATGAACGTTGGAACCGCGGAGACATTGTCCGCAACCGCGCACACCTTCTAAAAACCTTCGACAATCGGGGCGCTCGCGCCCGGGTGGAAGCGATGCTTGCCGGAGAGCTGCCATGATCGATGGAAACCTGAGCAAAGAAGTTCCGCCTGAAGAGGGAATTGGTCAGAAAGTGCTCCATGCTTTCCCGTCGTCTCCGCTTGATCGGATCGCTGCCAAGCGGCTGGGGCGCGATGCGCGCGGGCTTGGCCCGGGGCTGTGGTTCGACACCGTCGCGGCCGGGCTCGATGTAACCAGGGCCATCGAAGCCCGACTTTTGGAGTGCGGCTACACCGGCCTGATCCTTTCGTCTGACGATTTCCTGGAGTTTTCGGGGCCGCGTTTCGCGCGGCTGACCCGCATTGTCCAAATCGAGGACTGCGCCAACTTGGCTGCTTTCGTCGATCGCGCTGGAGACGAATTGCTGACTATTGGCGCAATTGTTGCGAGCGGCGACAGCGGTGTGCTCGATAGGGCAAACGAGTTGGGATTGGGAACGTGCTTGAGAGCAAGGATCGGAAGCGGGACAGCGCTTTCGCAAGCGATCGAGCAAGGTCGACGCTTTGGCCATGTCGTCTTGGCGTTTGCCGACCCGACCAACATCCCGCTCGAACTGGTCATTGCCGAGTTCCAATCAAGCCAAACGGCGGTCATCAAGGAGATCACAAACCCCGACTGTGCCGAAGAGGCTGTTGCCGCGCTTTCCACGATGGAAGTAGGCGCGGACGGAGTGGTAATTTCTCCAAGAAGTGCGGAAGCAATCGATTCCATTTTGCCTTTGGTCAGTCGGGCACTTGCTCCGCGAATCTCAATTCGGCGCGCGCGCGTCGAGTCCAGCAGGCCGATCGGTATGGGCCACCGAGCCTGCCTCGATCTGGTGACTCTTTTTGACCCCACCGAAGGCATCCTTGTGGGATCGACGTCGCAAGGCGGGATCCTCTGTTGTCCGGAGGTGTTCTATCTTCCCTACATGGAGAAGCGCCCTTTCCGCGTAAACGCCGGCGGCGTCCATTCCTATCTCTTCATGCCGCGCAACCGAACTCTTTACTTGAGCGAGCTGCGCGCCGGACAGTCGGCTCTGGTTGTCTCGGCCGATGGCGCAACACGGGAAGCTCCGATTGGCCGGGTCAAGATTGAAGTGCGGCCACTGCGTTTGATTGGGTGCCGTTTCGAAAGCGGTGAAGAATTGAACATCATCCTGC
The DNA here is from genome assembly GCA_964582485.1 of uncultured Novosphingobium sp. Classification (GTDB taxonomy): domain Bacteria; phylum Pseudomonadota; class Alphaproteobacteria; order Sphingomonadales; family Sphingomonadaceae; genus Novosphingobium. Next base: position 12,514 of record CAZOSI010000063.1, on the reverse strand, counting down.
AAGATGATTGGCATGTGCGTGTTTTCGATGGAGACGGGGAACCCCGCAGTATCACGGAATTGCGTCCCGGAGATCAAATCAGCGCAAACCTTGCGCTGCCTGGTCGGCATGTCGGCATTCCGATTGATGAGTTCATTCGCGAGAACTGAGAGGTCTGAACTGAGGTCGCTTTGGAGCGAATGTGGCCCCATATGCCGTAAATCCGCGGCAAGATGAGCGAGGAGTTCCCATCAGCCCCAAAAAATTCTCCCATTCCGGTTAGTGGCAGTTCCTTTCTACCTTGATGCAATCGTCGCCCAAATGCTCTTGGATTCGCTATAAGCAGCCGGATTCATCATCATTTAACAGCTCTGATAGGCTGCTGAATTTCCATGCCCAAATGATGGCAGGGCAACGGACCATCCATTCCGGCACCGCCGCTACCCTCCAATAGAGGCCAGATGCGGAGTTGCGCCGTTGTTGGGTGCTGTCAGTCTAATCGCAACTCGTCTCCGATTGGCGGAGCTGTAGCTTTGGGGGCGAGAGCTTAGACCATGAGAGTTTGCCACTCGGCCAGTGCAGCCGAGCGGCGGAGCTTGTAGGTCTGTCGATCGACGAGGTGGCGTTCCTGGTTGAAGTGGTTGTGGACGTTGGCGTGATCGCCACAAGGTCAAGGAGGTGGCAAGCTCACTTAGCCAAAAGCTCGGCAGTGGAATGACCGCAAAGTTGTCGTGTCCGGACAGCCAGGTTTTGGACCAGAAACCTTGTTAACTGCCATGGCAGTATGTTGTCTGGAACGTCCGCTTTCCAAAAATTCTTTATATAAGCTGCCGTTCCGGATTGTCCAACGAAGCCGACAGTCCGCATGCGCTAACTTAGCTGACGTTGTCAGCCGCTAGCCTAGCTCTCGAAAGCTGCCGGTCATTCACCTCGTCTGGGCTGCTTCATCGCTGTCCGATTGGAAGTGTTGCGCGCGGCCACGCCGATCCAAAAGTAGGCCTAAACGCTAATCTGCCGTTGCGTTAGGATCGGGCAGTAAAATCGGCCACGATTTGCCAGATGTAAGATCGGGATGACGCGGCTCCGAGACGGGTTCGCCGCGCTCATCCCGGATGATGTCAATGGCAGTAAGGCAACGCGCGGCCGCATCCGCAGGGCCGCCATCGACCGTTCGAGCGAGCAGTGCTTGTCGCAGTTCGGCGGCGGGGACCGGCACGACGTTGTAGGCGTTGCTCCAGCTCTCAACCGGAACGTGTTTCGTGACGACGGCTTCAATTGTGCGCCAATCCAATATGGACCTCTGCTGTTTGCCCTCGACATCGACTAAAAGCAGCAAGCCTTCGCAGTCGGGGTTTTCAGAAACGGCCCTTGCGAGAAGTGCATGGGCGGAGGAGTAGGCATTATCCTTCAGTGAGACGTAGACCTGTTTGCGCACATCCGGATATTTGTCGATCAGCGCGCCGAGTTCACGCGACAACCGCCAGCCATCGACTGACTTGGTGTTGAAAACGCCCTTCGCTGTGAGTTCAACGAAACGGTGCGCGGATGAGGCGGTTCCTAGCTTGAGCGCTGCCGCCCGCCAATGAAAGTTTTCGTAGAAACGTGGGTTTTGTTCGGCGAGTGCAAACAAGGCTTCTTCCGCACCTGCCGAGGGCGTCATAGCGAACGCGTCAACCATTCCCTCCAGAAAGCGCGGTTCCCGCTGTGCATCCGGCATTCCGCGCACGACATCCAGCATGACAGCAGGGCGATTGGTAAAGGGCAACAACTTCAGCCAGTCGCGCAACTCATAGTCTTGGTTGTGCATGAGCATCCATGGATGGGTTTTTGCAGCCTCAAGTGTTTCGTCGACACCTTCGATGACGAGCTTGCTGTCGAGTTCCGCGCCGGACAGAACCAAATTGAACAGCAATTTGGAACGCGTGCGCCGGGGAGTCAGACAGATTAGCTTCTCAATGGTGTCGTCGCGCTGGCCGTGCGGCAAACGTACGGCAGCGATACCAAGCTCGGCCGCGAGCCGTTTCTGGTCGTCTGTGGCGCTATCCGCGATGAGCGTTTCGATCACAGAGAAAATGGCTTCCGCCGCGTCCGAGGTCGCAGCGGGATCGGCGATGCGCGCCGCGCGCCTTTCCGCCACGCTGCTGAAATCCGGCCCGCCAAAGAACTGCTTATCTTGTGGCGGCTCGTTTGCTACTTTCCAATGCTCCGCCAGCACACAGGCCGCGAGTTCGCCAAAGTGCGGATCGGCGAGATATTCACACATCAACGCAGCCGTTTGCGGCGATTTTATTGCCATGAACGCGCGCATATATTCGTGCATCATGGGCCAACTCGCCTCGTCTCTTGCCGTAACGTGTTCCCAACTTGCGGCAGCGGCTTCTTCCCGGAAAGCGCGGTAACGGAGGAGATTTTCGTCCAGCATCCGTTTCAAAAGGGGAAGCAACCCCACATCGGGCGCACGGCGAGCAAGTGTAGCTACGCTCGCAATATGCCGCCGCTCCGCGTCGCCGGACGCCAAAAGGTGCTTGCCCCAGTCTTCGATGAGCGCACGGATAGCAGTAAGGCTTTCCGCATCGAAAGGGCGGCCACGGTCAACCTCATCGGGATGACGTGACAGCAATTCGGCTAATCGCTCTATCTGCGCATTATCGGCTGCCGCGGAACGAGCCTGCGCGGCTGCGACCAGGCTTGCGCCCGGCACGTGCGCAATGCGCGATTGGATGCAGTGATACCGGTCGGCAGCCGCCTGATCATACTTGCCGTTCGCATCGCGCAGTCGTGTCGCTGCATCGAACAGCGCATCGATCATGCGCCCCGCTGATTGGGGACCGAGAACTGAAGCAGCGGCTTCCGCCCGGTCATCCAGTCGGGCGGTTTCAGTGAGCGCGAGCCGGAGCAGATCATCGTCGTCAAGGCCGAAACCAGTGTCGGCGAGAATATCATCCGCCCCATGGAATAGATTGCGGCCCGCGCGCACCCGCACCAACAAGCCCTCGGCCACGGCCTGCGGATATCGGTTCCACGCCTCATAAATCAGCCGTGCCGCCGCATCCTGCCTGTCATAAATCTCCATATTGCTGATGATGGTGGCGAGTTCGGCGCTCCTGTCCCGGGTATCACTGGCGAAAATGATCGAGTGCAGCCGGTCATATGTTGCAAGGCCGCTCTTTTCGTGCCGCTTGCGCGAGGCAGAAATTCGCCGCCGCACTGCCTCGTCGTTCACTTCGTCAACAAGGTTCTTTCGCGCCACCAAGTCGAAGGTTTCGTCTTTTGCGCCTCGCAAAAGCTCGCCGATATGGCGGTCGGCGCGGCGGAATGAGAGCGCTTCAGCAACTGATGCCTGTACCTCCGGATTGGGATCGTCCTTCGCAATCGCCGTTGCAAGGTCGAGGCCGTCCATGCCGCTGTGAAACGCCATTTCATGCAGGAGAACCGCGCGTACCTGCGGCGGCAAAGCCTTGATGCGCTTTGCCGCATCTGGCCCCAGCAAGGAGGGCCGAAAGCGCTTGCAATTGCGGAGCGCCTTTAGGCTTACCTGATCGTTTTCATGCGTGATGAGCGGCCAGATGCTATCAAGGAATTCCGGACGCCCTGAATTCATCATAAAGCGGAAGGCGCGGTCGCATTTGCCGGGTGTGTGCCAATGGCCGATACGTTCCTGGATTGTCGCCGCGATGGAGTCCCAGACTTCATCCGTCGCGCGGTAGATCATTTCGGCGGCGAGGATCGGATCGACCTTGAAAGCCGCGAGGATTGCTAAGCCGCATGCCGTCAGCTTGGCATTGTCGCCGCACGCACTTCGTTCAACAGCGAAAAGGACTGCTTCTTCCCACGGGCGCTGATCGAGCACGTCAACCTCCAACTTCTCCCGTGCTGCCGGATCGCTGACCGCCTGTAGCATGAGTCGTTCGACATAATGCGAGGCGTACCATTCCTGAAATTGCTGGTGCTGGAACGAGTAGCCTGGGGTATCGCCGGAGCGCGTCAGAACGTGATTGCTGACCAGCGTGTCAAGCAACATGTCGGGCTGTGTGGAGATGGTGATTTGTCCGTCGCCCATCAGAACCCGCGCGGTCTCAGCGACCGATTTACGCGCGTTGCTGTCCGTGATCGCCGTGTTGGCCGTCGTCGTGGCAAACACAGCGAGGCCATCCAAATAGTCCTGCTGGAAGCCGAGGGCCACGGCATGAAGCGCCGCCGCACGGCGGGCTTCCTGCTCGTGCGCGGCAATGAAGCGCCGAAGCATTTCTTCCTTTGTTGTCGGAAAAGGCGCGCCCTCTGGCAGCGAGAGAAGTGCCGTGAGGTAGAGTGGGATGGTCACAAGATCCCGGACACCCGGTGTCCGCCAGGCTTGATCGACGAGCTGTGCGCCAGCCTCGCCCCGCATACCGCGCGCGATCTCCATTTGCTGCTCGTCGTCAAGCGGCAGCAAGTCGACCCGCGTCCCGCCGAACGGAATGTCGAGAGCCTGCTTGCGCGTGGAAATGAAGAGTCCGAGCTCTGGCAATTCAGCCTTGAGAGCAGTGATTTGTACGCGCGCGCGTTCGCGTGCTGCAGCATCGAGTTCGTTCCAGCCGTCAAGAAGGAGTACGACGCCGGGGTTTGTCGCGACGACGCGGAAATCCTGCTCGGAAATTCCGTTGAACGCGGGGCGTTTCAGGATGGAAACGAGCAACGCGTCGCCTTCGGTTGCCCAATCTCCCAACGGCACGATAAGCGGCGTGCCGTTGCCTATTTCCATCAGACCGTCGGCGACCTGAAATAGAGTTGTCGTCTTTCCCATGCCGGGCGCCGCGACAAGGATGAGGTCATCCAGTGCGGTCACTGCGTTCGCAAGCGCGCGCGTACTAAGCGCCTCGTCCACATGCTTCACCTTTAATGTCAACGTGAGCGCCACGTTTGTGCCCGGCCATTTGGGTGTTCGACGGAACACGGCCAAGTCCGCAGCGGCAGCCTTTTGAAAACGTGCACTGATTTCCGAAACGGTCGGCGGCATGGTCGGGCCAAAGAGAAGCTTGTCGATAACGCTGCGCCACATGTCCTTAGAGTGCTTCTGCTTCCAAGAGTGCAGAAATGCCTCGGTGAAAAGGGGATCATCTGAATCAATTGCCTTTGCACAGTCCTGGCAAAGCCAAATCCCGTTCTCATGCGATTTCCGTTGGACGGGCGTCATATCGGCGCGATAGCGGCGCGCACCAACTCCGGGGGCTGCAGCGCAGATATGAGCGGCAACTCCAATATTCATCTCTTTTGAGCCATCGCTGGTCGGCGCTGACGTCAGCTTCCTGCAACTAGGATTGCTACAATGATACCGGGCTTGCCTCGCGAGGCGATTCTTGGTTGCCCGAGTGAAGTCGTCCCTATTGTTGCTCTTGGTCATCGATGATCTGCTCGGATTAGGTCGTGTGAAGCCATACCTACAGCTGGTCAGGCGTCGGATGGTCGCGGAGTCAATATTTGGTCCGGAGCTTGTGCTCGATGCGATCGATCATCCGCTGACTATGCACGGCTTTGTCACAATTCCCAACGCCGATCGCCAAGAAATATCGGCTGTATTGTCGCGTCAAACCGAATAAAACTAAGCAGATGCAGTTTCGCGCCAAGCAAATCGCGCCGCCCAAGGAGTGGGGAACCTTCGAGGACTTATGTCACGCGCTGTTCAAGCGCGTGTGGAAGGACCCCCTCGCGCAGAAGAATGGCCGCCGAGGCCAGAAGCAACACGGCGTCGATGTATTCGGGTCGCTAGAGGGCGCGCGTAGCAGCTTTCAGGGTGTCCAGTGCAAGGGCAAGGATGCCAATTACGGGAGCAAGGCTGACTGGTCCGAAGTGCTTGAAGAGATCGGCAAGGCCGAAAAGTTCTCGCCTGCCCTCGATCATTGGATCTTCGCAACCACCGCCCCTGTCGATGGGGCATTGCAAAAGTCCGCGCGCGAAATCTCGCTGGAGCGCCGCACGAAGCGACTGTTCACGGTCGATGTGCTGGGCTGGGAGGAAATCCTGGCGCTGATGGCCGATGCGCCCGAGATCGTCGCCGAATTCTATCCTGAGCATGCCGATCATTTGCCCGAGGTGATCGCGGCGCTGCGTGCGTTGCCTGCGCTGGAGACAAGGCTGGCGGGCTTGATCGAGCAACTGTCCACCCCAACCTCGTTAACGACTGCCGGCGCTGCGCATGGCGCCGCGGTCTGGGAGCCGGTTGCGTTCGACGGCGATCGCGGTCTTGGCCCCGCACTAATGGGCTATCCACTCGGCCCATCCGATGCGGCCGCCTGCCCGCAACTGCCCGAGGTCGGCTCAGCGCTTGCCCAACTTGGCATCGCTTATTCGGTCCGGCTGGTCGGCGAACCCGGCTCCGGTAAGTCAATCGGGGCTTATCAGGCCGCGAGGGCGCTCCATACGGAAGGGTTCGAAGTGGTGCGACTGCTCGATCCGCAGGCCGACGGCATCGCACTGGATCCCCACGCCCCGGAACATCGGCGCGTCTATCTTATCGATGATGCGCACCTCCTGAAGCCGCAGCTACTTGATCGGCTCGAAAGCCAAGCCAGTGCAGGCCGGCTGGTGCTGTCGACGCACAATGCCGTCGAGCGCGTCATCCACCGCGGCACGATCACGCTCGACGCGAAGCGCGCCGTCAAGGCGATTGCCGCCGCGATGCGAGCGGACAGGGAGAAGACCCTCGCAGCGGTCCAACAAGCCGACAAGGCCATCGGCGAGCGGATGATGGACGACGACCTCGACCGGCGGCTCGACCAGGCCGAGAAGGCGTCAGCTCTTCCCTGGCAGTTCTGTTTCGTGCTTGGCGGCGGATGGCGACGCGCCCGGCAAGCGGCCGATGCCGCTCGCGCGGCCGAAGCGGATTTGGTGCTGGCATCGGTCGCGATCCGCCAGCTCGTATCGCGCGACGCGCGGGCTACACCTGGGGAAATCAGCGCGATCGCCGCTCTGGCCGACATCGAGGCTTCGCTTGTCAATCGGGGCTTACAGTGGCTAGCAGCGGAGCGACTAATGATCGGCATGGCCGATTGCCGCACTCCGCATCAGCGCTTCGCGATGGTCGTGCTCAAGCGAATCCTTGAAGGCACGAACGCGCAAGGTCGCTCTGCCATCGCGGCGATGATCGAAGGCGCGCTGAGTGACCGGCAATTTCCGATGGCAGGCGTGCGAGTCCTGATCCACGAGCTGCGCTTCGGTAGCGGCGACTACAACTGGACGCGCCTACTCGGCCAGTCCGGTGTCGATGCGGCGGTCACTCGTTGCTGGGAGGCGGGAGGACCAGACCGCAACTTCGCAGCGCTTGCGCTCGCCGACCTTTGGGCATTTACCGAAGGCGGCGCGACGGCGGTGGTAGGTTCTAAGGTAGAGACGCTCGGCCAGTGGCTGTCACATCCGAGCGACGGCGCATACGGCTTCGGCCACCTCTTGAACGATCTGGCGCAAATGGATCGCGGCGTTGCGGAACTGGCCGTCGCCGCGGCCGATGCCACAGCGATAGCGGACGCCTATTCAAGCGCCACGCCGGAGACGGCGTACGGTCTAGCCGATCTCTTGCGCAGTGTGGCCTATGTGAAGGTCGAGACTGTAAACGCGCGGATCCACGAACTGCTCGACCGCGACAAGCTCCTGGCGCTGTCACGGCACAATGGATTCGAAGAGGATGCCTTCGTCTTCGCCAAGTTCTGCGCCTCCGTGGTTTGGCTGGACGAAGCGCTCGCGCTCGACATGGCTGAGGCGTTCATCCCCACCGCGCAGAAGCTGCTCGCCAACGACCCGATCGACGGCTTTCACCAGCTTAGCCACGACTTGGCATCAACGGTGCTTCGCGTCTTCGACGTACTCGGCGTCTACGTCGGAAAGCTCAAACCGTCGCGCCGTCAATGGGCGATCGCGCGAAGTCTGGTCGCGACGGTCGACCCCACCCGCGTCGCGCAGCAGGTCTCGATAGTGCGCCCGCGTCACTTTCAGTCTGCGGGCTTCGTCCTGCACTTCCTGCACCAGACCGCCCCTCGAAAGTACGATACCGTGCTTCGCCAGCTCGATTGGGACAGCATCGAAGCGGCCATCGGCGATGACTGGGCCAACATGCCGCATGACACCGAGGTTTTGCTCGTTACTCTGCATTCGCACGCAGCCACCCGGCATATGGTCCAGGAATTCATCGCCGCCCATTTGGACCGAATTGAGCATTTCCCGCCGCGGCTGATGCTGATGGCGCCGGAGGTTGGCATCGCTCACATCGCAAAGGGCGGTCGCCTTCGATTGGCACAATATGACCACGTCAGCCTAGATATGGGCGGCGTCGCGCTGGCAATGCTTGCGGCCTCCCGCCCCGAGCTCGTCGAACAAGCAGTCGCGCCGTTCACTACCGAGATTGCGCGTGGCGTCTCGACCTACAACCGCAACTTCACCGGACCTGCGGAAGGCTTCGTCCGGGTCATTATCGAGCACGCGCCGCGCGCCTGGAGCGAAATACTTGAGAAGATCAACCCCATCGAGGCGGAGGAGAATCTCGCAGAATGCCTGCGACAGAACGAGGATCATCGCCGCACTGCGGCCGCTTTGATCGAGTCTGCGATTGCTGCTGAGGTTCCGATCGGCGACATGGCGCGGCGGCTTCGCGCACGGTTCCCCAGCGCTTCGGTGCCCTATGGCGGTGCAGCTAGATTCAGTCGCAAGCGCCGCCACTCGAAACGCAAACGGAACGACTGATCGCGCTCACATGCGTCGTTCAAACCGAGATGACTCTCCGGAGCGCTGAAAGCGGACGTAGTTTGCATATGTGCGATTGCTGCACACCGCTTTGGACGGTGATAATTGGCTGATCCGGCCAACATGGCTCCATAGCTTGAGCCGGTGGCAACCAGCCATGTCAGTCGCTCGCCGGCGGCCTTGTCTCGGTTTCCCGCAAGACGGTGAGGTTCGGCGCTACGGCCTCCAGCTTCCTGTGCGCCTCGAACAAATCGACGCGCTTCTGCATGTCGAGCCACAGATCGGCCGACGTACCGAGCACATGGGCCAAGCGCACCGCCATGTCGGCGGTGATCGCGCGGTGGCCGTTGATGATCTGGTTCACGGTGAAGCGCGACACGTCGAGCGCGTCGGCCAGCGCCTCCTGGGTGATCTTGGCGCCGGGTCTGCGCAGCACCCGGTCGCGCAGGAATATACCCGGCAATTGCGGAGGAAAATCTCGTACGTCAGCCATCGATCTCATGCCACAGTTGCAGCTCTACCGGGCCGAACGGCGGCATCCAGCCGAACATCAGCCACCATCCGTTTTCGACCGGCACCCGCCAGCGGGCCGGGCCATGGGCAACGACCTCGCCATCGAACAGCAAGGTCACGTCCGAAAAGATGTGGCAGTCCATGAGGAAGTCGGCGAGCGCCGCCACTTCCTCGGCGAAATCCTTGGGCAGGCCTACGATGCAGCCATGCCGCTGAGCCTGTTCGACCCGAAGGTCCGAAATACGCGAAACCATGTGAAATCACTCCAACCCTGAACGATGCGGGTCGCGCGGACTGCGCGACGACGACATCATCCTCGGGCGGAGGACAACCGGTCCAGAGCGCGAAGCTCAGGACCATCTCACGGGTGGAAGACTGTGTCCAAGACGGTGGCGGAAATCTGAAGATCAGCCGCACACGCACCTGCCTGCGAACCTGCGCAACGACATGCTTCGCGAGATCGGAGAAGTGCACTTCGCCATCGGCAAGCCCGTCGTCGCGCCGGAACCGATTGCTCATGAGACGGGCGACGACTGCATCGATCAGCGCATTACGCTTCTTCGCCGACATAAAGTTCTGCACCGCGTACATGCGACGCTGACCATCAACGACCGGCTCATCGAGCAGACGATTGAGGCTAGTAGTTAGTAGCAGCCCGTTATCAATGACGATGTCGCCATCAGGATAAACGTGCGTCTGGATATGGGTTGTGGTCGCAAGACTGCCGACGACATTCCAAAATTTGGTCGAACTGTGACGTGCGTTGTTGAGATGATCGATCAGAAGGTGCGTCAGCTCCTTCGCAGCAACGAACTTGGACAAATCACGGCCAGGCGCCAGCAAATTAGCGAGTGCGGGCCAATCGATCTTGCTCCCTCGTTGCGAGCCGAACTTAGACTGACTCGCGGGTAGCCGCCCGAGATAGTGCCAGGCCGAAACGAGCGCCGTGCTGGTCGAGGCGAAAGCCTCGCTGAAGTTCTGCTCGGGGGAGTACGCCGACTGCATCAACTCAAAATGGAAACAGAGGCATTACATTTCAAGGGTTCGCCTGAAAAAAGTTTCCGGCCGCTATCCCAAGAGTTGGCGCGTCAATCGGCGAGGCCGAGCGTGCGAGGCAGGCCGAAAAGCTAAGGATCAGCGGATCCCATGCATCGACCCAATCGCGATGATCCAACTTGCTTCCGATACCAGCGCGGCCCGCGAACGGCGCCCGTATGTCCGCTTTCCGTAATCACAGCTAAAATCCGGACAGTCATCATCGTCCAACGAAGCCACCTATGCGACCGCCTCCAGCCCCTTACGCTGAATGATCGAAAGCAGTCGCAGTGCAGGCCCACCGGGCCTCTTCTTGCCTCGTTCCCAATCAGAGACCAAATTCTTTGACACATTTAGATAGCGCGCGAACACTGGTTGTGAGACGTGCTCAGCCTCGCGAATGGCCTTGATCTCGTCGGGCTGAAGTGGCGCCGCCGGGGCTAGGCAGCCTTCATCAAACTGGCGCAGCGTGCGCTTGTCGATAGCTCCGCCTTCGTGGAGCCCCTCCATCATCTCATGAACAGCAGCTAGCGCTTCGCTCTTATAGGTCCTGGGCATCGTCATTCACCTCGAACAATCTCTCTTCGCGCACTTCGATGTCGATTTGCGCCTGCGTCAGCGCGAGCACGATCTTCGCGGCCTGCTTGTAGACCTTCAGCTCGGCCGCGCTGAGGTTGGCCTTGTCGCTCTTGGCAAAGCCAAAGGCGAATATGGCCCTCTCTTCATGGCGGAAGAAGACCAGCGTGCGGTAACCACCGGACTTGCCTCCGCCTTCGCGCGCGACGCGCTGCTTGATCAGGCCGCCGCCGAGATCGGCATCGATCAAGCCGCGATTGGCCAGATCGATGGCCGCGACAAGCGTCGCGTCGCTGATCCCTTCCCGGCTTGCGAACTTCGCGAACCAGCGGTTCTTGTAGATGCGGGTTCGCAGCTTACCGGTCATGGATCGGCGCTCCGATATCACACATAGTATTATAGTTCAATGAATGATCCTCACCCATAGCATCGGCTATCAGTTCGCCGATCCGTTCCGCTGCGTCGAGAACGGGGCCGTCATTGAGATGCGCATAGCGAGAAGTGGTCTGCAACCGTGCGTGGCCGAGGAGTTTGCCGATCATCGGCAGTGTCTCGGAGCGAGCAGCGGCATGGCTGGCAAAGCTGTGCCGCAAGTCATGTATCCGAACTCCAGGCAGATTGGCCTCGGCCTTCACGCCTTTCCAGAACACGTCGATGCTGCCGACAGGGCGCCGGGTCAGTTTGTTCCAGAACACTGGATCGGATCCGCCGCGTCGTTCGAGCGAGGCAAGCAGCGTCCGCGCCTCGTCGCCGAGCCAGACTGTGCGAGGACCGGTCTTGCTATCATGCAGTAGAAGACGCCCGCCCTTCACCTCGCTCCAGGTGAGGTCGGTGATTTCGGAACTCCGACAACCCGTCAGGAGGAGCAAATAGATGATCGAGGCGTGCAGCGGATGACTATGGATTTTGCGGTTCAGCACCTCGCCCAGTCGCGCAATCTCTTGATTGGAGAGGAAACGCTCGCACTTCCGGCGCTTGTTGGGCCGAATGTAGGCGCAAGGGTTGCTGCCTTCGGGACGCAGGCCCCACCGCTCGGCATGGTTGAACATCGAGCGCAGTATCTCGAAGCAGCGATTGCCCGCGCCGGGGCCAGCGTTGACCGAGACTTTGTTGAACCAGGTCAGCACATGCGACTGCTCGATCTCGTCGATGAACATGCCGAAGAAGGCGTGGTCGAGGTGCCGGCGGCGATAGTAGTTATGGGTCTTGAACGTGCTCGGCTTCCATTTCGCGGCGGCCTGCTTCCAGTACAGCGTCAGGAAGTCGTCGTAGGTCGGGACCTTGCGGACCTCCTTGCGTTTTGTCGCCGGGTCCTCGCCAACCTGGGCGCGAAGCAGAATGCGCCGCGCTACACTCAAGGCCTGGGCTTTACTCAGGACGTTGGCGTTACCGAGCGTGATGGTCCGGGTGACACCGTTCATTAGCGACTGAACGACGTAAGTGCTGCGTCCGGACGCATAGTAGCGAATACCGAAACCGGGCTGCTTCTCGGACCAGACCACCCGGCGCGGCCTCCCGCCGGGCCTAGCGCCCGGATCGAAGCGGCGCAAAGTCGCGAGCTCATCTGCGATGATGCGAGCAAGGCTGACGCGGGTCATGCCGCGATCCCCAGGCATTTGGCGAGCGAACCCGAAACGCGCTTGGCGGCATCGGCAATCGCCTCGTCGGCCAGGTGCGCATAGCGCTCGGTGGTTTCGGCGAG
>CAZOSI010000062.1:0-16400 GCA_964582485.1 uncultured Novosphingobium sp. | reverse complement strand
CTTGCCGACAATAAAGACATAGCTGCCCTGCGCATCGGACAGGATCGCGCTTTCCGGCAGAACCGAGGCAACCATTGTACCCGACTTGATTGTCACCGAGGCGAAGCCGCCAGGGCGCAGTTCGGGGGCATAGGCCAGCGCGATCCGCGCGGTGCCCTGCTTGGTTGCAGGGTCGATCACCGGTGCGATCTGCCAGACCTGGCCACCAAAGGATTTCGCGGCTCCGACCGGCGTGACCGAAGCACTAACCCCGCGGCTCAGCGCGGCGAGGTCGGTTTCGCCCAGCAGCGCCTTCAGCTCCATCTCTCCGCCCTTGGCCAAACGGAACAGCACGCCCGATCCGGCGCTGACGATCTGGCCGGGTTCGACCCGGCGCTCAAGCACCAGGCCGGCGGCAGGCGCGACTACGTTGAGGCGGCGGACCTGGGCATTGAGCACACCCAGCTGCGCCTCGGCCACGCGGACCTGCGCAACGGCCGCATCGCGGTTGGCGCTCAGCCGGTCGATATCGGCCTTTGATACAAAGCCTTTGTCGACCAGCTTGAGCGCGCGATCGAGATTGGCCTGGGCCAGGCGGGCGTTGGCCTTGGCCACTTGAATCTGAGCGACCTGGCTCGATTGTTGCTGGCTTTGGACCGAGCGGTCGATCACCGCGAGAACCTGTCCCGCACCAACCCACTGGCCGGGCTCAACCAGCACGGCGACAATCTGACCGCCCTCACCAGGGACACCGACAGGCATCTCGCGCCGGGCAGCCAGAGTACCGGTTGCGGAAATCTGGCTTTCAACCGTGATTCGGCCGGGAACTACCACGGTGACGGTTGGTGCTTGGTCCTTCTTGTCGTCTGCCGGCGCCGCCGCACCGCTGCGATTGATGAAATAGGCGACAGCCACGATCACCACCAGCACCGCGAGGGCCAGCAAAATGAGATTGCGGCGCGATCGGCGATCTTCCTCGCCGCCTTCCAGCAGGGGATTGTCGGCGGTTCCGTTCTCAGCCTCAATTCCCGTTTCGTAATTCATCACTCTATCGCCTTTGCCCCGGACCAGAAACGGTCGATCCCACCGTGAATGGCGGACAACCGGCCCAAACTGTATTACATGGCTAACTCACTAACTGCAAGCCGCGAGTTGCGTCCGGCTTGGCTGCTTCGAGCCAGGGTCGGCTTTAGTAGGGTTGGGGCATCAGGGCAATCGCGGGCTCGGCAGACGGCAGAGGGGCTTCGGCAAACCGCATGGCGTCAAAACGGCAACGGCCGGGACAGGTTTTCACCCGGCCCGGCCGCGCAGCCCTCTGCAGGAGGAAATCAGTACTTGAGCTGGCGCTCGTAAAGGTCGCGATAGTGCTGGATTCGGGTCACCCGCAAACCCTGCATGCCGGAACGATCCACTGCGCGCTGCCACGAGGCGAATTCTTCGAGCGTCAAATTATAGCGCTCGCAGACGTCATCGATGGACAGCAATCCACCGTTCACCGCAGCCACGACTTCCGCCTTGCGTCGGACCACCCAGCGGGTCGTGTTTGGCGCGGGGAGCGAATCGATACTCAGCGGCTCACCGAGCGGCCCAATTACCATCGCAGGTCGAATCTTCTGGTTTTCGATCATCATTGTCCTCGACCGCCGATGTTGGATTGATCGGCGATGGCAGCATCAATGCCTTGGGTAGATTTGCCATCTGCTAAATCAGTTCGGTTAACGGAGCGTGAGGCTTTACCTCCCGCAGAATTCCATTGTTCGAAACTTCCTGCCGGAAACGCTTCGGCGCGGGCCATTTCTCCAGCCGCAGCATGTGCGGCGGTGAACCGCGCGTGCAGATCGGGCCAGATCAGGCCGGCATCGGCCGGGTCCGAAAGCGGCTGCCCCAGTCGGCCGCGAAGACTGGCTATAAGGTCTTTGGCGATTTCCATGGGCCCGTTTCTACCCGGCTATGGTCAAGATCGGGTAAAGCCGGGGTTTACTCCTCGTTGACAATACTTACCGAATTTCAGCACGCTTTCCCGGACCGGTGCCAGCGTGTAAGGGCGCTGCGATGTACGCCACTGACAACCTTCCCGATCCAGGCGCGTTGTTCCAATTGACCGGTCCTCCTGCCGGCAAACGGATCGTTGTCGCGATGTCCGGCGGGGTCGACAGCTCCGTCGTGGCAGCGCTCGCCGCAAAGAGCGGGGCCGAGGCGATCGGGGTGACGCTTCAGCTCTATGACACTGGCGCGACTAGCGGGCGCAAGGGCGCCTGCTGCGCTGGCGACGATATTCGCGATGCCCGGGCAGTGGCTGACCGGCTTGGCATCGCGCACTATGTGATCGATCATGAGAGCCGGTTCCGCGAAGAAGTGGTCGAACGCTTCGCCGACGATTATCTCGCCGGGCGCACGCCGATCCCCTGCATCCGCTGCAATATGGGACCCAAATTCACCGATCTACTGGCGATGGCACGCGAACTGGGAGCCGATTGCCTGGCGACCGGGCACTATGTGCGCCGCGTGTTGGGGGCAGCGGGAGCGGAATTGCACCGCGCGCTCGATCCGGCGCGAGACCAGTCCTACTTTCTCTTTGGCACGACCGACGCCCAGCTCGAATTCCTGCGTTTCCCGCTGGGAGGCCTACCCAAACCGCAGGTTCGCGCAATCGCCGAGGCTGAAGGGCTGCGGGTGGCGGCCAAGCCTGACAGCCAGGACATCTGCTTCGTTCCCGATGGTGACTATGCCAAGATCGTCCGCGCGGTTCGACCCGAAGGCGGCGATCCGGGCGAGATCGTTCATGCGACTAGTGGCGCGGTGCTGGGTGAGCATCGCGGGATTATCCACTACACCGTTGGCCAGCGTCGAGGCTTGGAAATCGGCGGCCAGCCAGAACCGCTTTACGTGACCGCTATCGACGCGCCCAAGCGGCAGGTTCTGGTCGGCCCGAGGCGCTTGCTGGCAGTCAGCGCGGCGCGAATTGTCGAGACCAACAGGATCGGCCCGCTGCCCAATCGTCCGCTAATGGCCAAGGTCCGTTCTCTGGCAAGGCCGGTTCCAGTAACCCTCGATGGGCCAATTGGGAGCGGCGCGGCAACGGCGATACGCTTCATCCAGCCCGAATATGGCGTCGCCCCGGGGCAGGCTGCGGTTCTATATGCCGAAGACCGCGTAGTTGGCGGTGGCTGGATCGATGCGACCGAGCCGGCCTGAGCGCGCTCCTGCGCTTAAGTCTTACTATATGACTGGGCGATCAGACTGCGGCCTTCGAATCGCACATCCTTCAGCGAGGCGGCAAGCGCACATTCCCCGCCGCGGATCATTTCGCCAGCGACTGTCGCAGTCCCGTCAAGCGGGATGACCAGCAGCCTGCCAGAATAGCCGCTGGCGGTGGCATGGTCCGGCTCGCCATCGACCATGTCGAGCTGGAAATGCGGACCGTCAACCAGGCGGCGCGGACCCGTTGCCGCCACCGACTGCGCCAACCCGGGATCGTAACGCTCACCGCACGCCACTGCCATGCCGGCATCAAGGTGCAGTTCACGCGGGCGACCGTAATCATAAAGGCGGTAGGTTATATCGCTGTTCTGTTGAACTTCGATCAGGCTGAGCCCGGGGCCGATTGCATGGACCGTCCCGGCAGGAATATAGAAGAAGTCTCCGGCCATGACCGGATGCCAGGCGATAAGCTCTTCAATGCTGCCATCAAGCGCGGCGCGGCGCATTGCCTCAGCGCTGAGCTTCTGGCGAAACCCGATTCCCAGTTTCGCATCGGGTTCGGCGGCAAGGATCAGCCAGCATTCTTCCTTTCCGCGATGCCCGGCAGGCGCCTGTGCGTCCGAAGGGTGGACTTGGACAGACAGGGCCTGACTGGTGAAAATGTATTTGACCAGCAAGGCATCGAGCCCGACCGGCGGCTCAAACCACACTTCGCCAATCGTCTTGCCAGTCGGGGCGACGAAAGGTGAGGGCAGGTCCAGCCGTCCCCAAGGCCGTTCGACCATCCGGGTGGTGAGCTTTGCACTCACTGGTTGGCGGCTCCATCTAGCTTGCCGACCAATTGGGCGCCAGCCCGGGTGGTGACCAGCACTTCGTTGCCGTCCACGACGATCACCACGTCGTCGAGCCCGATCGCGGAAACCCGCGGGCCATCGCTTTCGATCAGGACATTGCGGCAATCGACCAGTTCAGCCGGACCCTTTACCGCATTTCCGCCCGCGTCATGATCCCGTGCAGCCAGCAGCGCGTCCCAATTGCCGATGTCCGACCAGCCCATCACCGCCGGGACCATCGCCGCCCGCGCGGTGTTTTCCATCACCGCATAGTCGACCGATTCGCTGCGGATCGCGACAAAAGCGGCCGGATCGGGATGAAACCGGGTTCCTTCAGTCTTGCCACCGGCCACGGCCGCCTGTGCCTGTGCCGCGATATCGGGTCGATACGCCGTCAGTTCGTCGAGGAAAGTACCGGCGCGGAAAGCAAAGATCCCGCCGTTCCAGGCGTAACCGCCGTCGGCCAGAAACTGCCTGGCCCGCTCAAGATCAGGCTTTTCCACGAACCGCGCAACCTTGAATCCGATGTCGCCGATCGCCTCGCCCCGATGCAAATAGCCGAACCCGGTTTCGGGCGCTGTTGCAGCGATTCCGAATGAGACCAGCCAGCCATCGGCAGCGAGTTGAGCCGCGGCCCGGGCTGCGGCTTGAAACGCAGCCGGATCAGCGATGTGGTGGTCGCTGGGGCAAACCAGCATCACGGCATTTTCCGGCAGCCGCAGTGCTGCCAGTGCAATTGCCGCAGCCGTGTTGCGAGCGCAGGGCTCGACTATCTTCTCACCCCCCAGGCCGACCGGCCACTGAGCCTCAACGTGGGGCAGGTGTGCAGCGCCGGTGACCACGATTGGCGCGGCAAAACCGGCGGCCGCCGGGCATCGCGCCAGGGTTGCCTCGAACAGCGTCCCGTCCCCCACCAGCGGCAGGAACGGCTTGGGCATGGCAACCCGGCTGCGCGGCCAAAGGCGCGTGCCACTGCCTCCGCACAGGACCACGGGATGGATCTGAAGATCGGTCATGACCGGTCGCCTAGCACAAGTTCATCGCCATGGAATACTGAGGCTTCAACCTGGCCACGGCTCAAGCTGGCAACCGGGCCCCTCACGGTAGATTGCAGTCTCGGTGGCCAGCAAAGGGAATCGCGCCGTGACGCTTCGGGCCTTGGCATCCTCACTAAGGCTGACCAGTTCCATTCCTGGTTCAAAATCCTTGCGGCAATCATCCAGACTGCGTCCGCCAACAAACCGGCACGAACAAGCCACTCGCGCACCATAGGCGGTGCCGGCCTGAGCATAACCGTTAAGTGGCTTCCAGAACACCGCAAGCAGAACAGCAATCAGCGTCAGGCCGAGCAGCAGCATACGCCGCCGCCAAGGCGATCTTGTGGCGGGGTTTGGTTTGACGGTTGCCATTGTCGTGCCTTTGGGCGAGTGAAGCGGGCACTATGCCCGGCGTTGCAAAATCCCTTATCCTGCCCCTGCTCGCTCTGCCAGCCCTGATCGGTTGCGGACAGCAGCCCGCGCCGCCGCCACAAGTGCTAAGTGAAGCCGCAATCAAAGCGGTGATCGAGAAGCCCGAAATCAATCGCGAACGCCTTGCCCGCTCGGTCGATGCTTTGTTCAATGCTCCGCAAACCGCCGAGACCCGGGCTGTCATCGTGCTGCACAATGGCCAAATCGTCGCCGAACGCTATGGGCCGGGTTATCATGAGAATACCCGCTTTGTTTCGTGGTCGATGGCCAAAACGGTGACGGCGGTGATGATTGGCCAGCTCGTCGCCGACGGCCGGTTGCGGCTGGATGAAGGCGTGCCGATTCCGGCCTGGCAACGCCCTGGCGACCCGCGCGGCGATATTACCCTGCGCCAATTGCTGCAAATGCGTTCCGGCCTGCGTCATACCGAGGCCGGAGATCCGCCCTATGACAGCGATGAAGTGCGGATGCTGTTCCTCGACGGGCGCGACAACATGGCCGCCTATGCCGAAGCCCAGCCGCTGGAGGCCGATCCGGGCACCAAGTTCGAGTATTCGAGTGCAACCACGGTCATTCTTGCGGACCTCGCCACCCGCGCATTGACCAGCAGCGCTGACCCCGCCGAACGCAGCCGGATCGTGCGCGAATACCTGCGCACCCGCCTGTTCGAACCGATCGGCATGAAAAGCATGGTGCCCGAATTTGACGCGACAGGCACCATGATCGGCGGAAGCCTGATCCACGGCAGCGCACGCGACTGGGCCAAGTTTGGTGAGTTTCTCCGCAACCGCGGGGCGGTCAAGGGTGCGCAACTGGTTCCTTCGGCCTGGATCGATTTCATGACCAGCCCTAGCCCGCGCAACAAGGGCTACGGCGCGCAGACCTGGCTCAACCTGCCTCAGCCCGATGGATCCGTGCAGTGGCCGGGGGCCGCACCTGGTGCATTCTCGATGAACGGTCATCTGGGCCAGTACGTGGTGATCAGCCGTGATAACGGAGTGGTCGCGGTGCGGCTGGGCAAAACGCAGGATGGTGCGCATGAACCGGTTCGCGCCGCGATCGCCCGGATCGTAACCCTTTTCCCCTGAGCTTTCCTTCAGATATCCAGTACTAACGCTTTGCCAACAGGTCTTCCGACGACAAATCGGTCGGATCGACATGCCCTTCGGGATCGGGGTGGATCAGAATCTCTACGCCGGGAAACTCCGCACCAAGGATCGCTTCCACCTCGTCCATCACCACGTGGGCCTGGGCGATAGTCATCTGCGGGTCGACTGCGAGATGGAACTGGACGAAATCACGATCACCTGAAGTGCGGGTTCGCAGATCGTGCAGCCCCTTGATTTCGGGATGGCGGGCCACGGCTTCGAGGAACGCGGTCTTGCGCTCTTCCGGCCATTCGTGATCCATCAACTGATCGACGGCTTGCTGCGAAGCGCCCCAGGCGCCCCAACCCAGCCACAGCGCGATCGCCAGACCAAAGAACGGATCGGCACCGGCAATCCCGGCAAATTGATCGATTGCCAATGCAGCGATCACTGCCAGGTTTAGCAGCAGGTCGGACTGGTAGTGGACATGATCGGTACTGATCGCGAGGCTGCCGGTCTTGCGGATCACGTGGCGTTGCCAGCCAAGTAGGGCGAGTGTTGCGACCATCGCGATCACCGACACGGCAATTCCGCCTTCTGCGCCTTGCGGGCGGGTCCCGGCAAACCACTGCTCGATCGCACGAAACGCCAGGCTGAGCGCCGAAATTGATATCAACACAACCTGGAACATCGCCGCCAGAGCCTCGGCCTTGCCGTGGCCGAAGCGGTGATTCTCGTCATCGGGCTGAGCTGCTACCCAGACTCCGGCCAGGGTCGCAAGACTGGCAACCAGATCGAGCACCGTATCAGCGAGACTGCCGAGCATCGCGGTCGATCCGGTCGCAAAGACCGCCCAGACCTTGAGCCCGACCAGCAGCAGCGCGACCGAGATCGAGGCCAGAGCGGCGCTGCGGTTAAGGCTGGCGCTGGTGCTCATGGATAAAGCAGCGAGCTGGTCCAGCCGCCATCGGCCGCGCGCTCGAACCGGCGGCGCTCATGCAGGCGGAAGGGACGATCCATCCAGAATTCGAAGGCACTGGGGGTCAGGCAGAACCCAGTCCAATGCGGTGGCCGCGGGACCTGGCCGACCAGGTGCCGGGCAGTGGTCTTGGCGATCCGAGCCAGGAATTCACCGCGCGAGGCGAGCGGCGCCGACTGGTCAGAAGCATGGGCACCAAGCTGCGAATCGCGGCTGCGGCTGGCGAAATAGGCATCGGCCATCGCATCCGGCACCTGAGCGATCGTGCCTTCGATGCGGATCTGGCGGCGCAGAGACTTCCAGTGGAACAGCATCGCCGCCTGCGGATTGGCCAGCAGTTCCCCACCCTTGCGGCTATGGCTGTTGGTATAGAACACAAAGCCGCCTTGCAGGCCAAGCAAGTCTGAACCGTGATCTTTCATCAGCACCATCCGCACCGAGGGGAAGGCGCCGGGCGTGGCCGTGGCCAGTGCCACCGCTTCAGGATCGTTGAGCTCACTCTTGCGCGCTTCGGCAAACCATTCGTCGAACAGCGTGAACGGGGCAGATTCGGGGATCGCGTTGCTGGCTTGAGCTTCATCCATGCCCCCGCGCATAGCGGCCCGGCCGGGCCGAAGGAAGCGCAACCGTCTCGCAACAAGCGGCGACACCTTGCCCTATGGGCATAACACACCTAGCTAAGCGCCATGGCCGATCCCTATTCGATCCTTGGTGTGGCGCGCGGTGCGAGCGAGAAGGATATCAAGTCCGCCTATCGCAAGCTGGCGAAGGAACTCCACCCGGACCGCAACAAGGACAAACCCAAGGCTACGGAACGCTTTTCCGAAGTCACCCGCGCCTATGACCTGCTGAGCGACAAGGACAAGCGCGCCCGGTTTGACCGCGGCGAGATCGATATCGACGGCAATCCCAGCATGGGCTTTGGCTATGGCGGTGGCGGCGGCCCAGGCGGCGGGTTCGGCGGGCGCGACCAGCGCGGGTTCCGCGCCGATGGCTTCGAAGGCTTTGGCGGGGCCGAGGGAATCGACCTGGGCGATATCTTTGACGGGTTGTTCGGTGGACGCGGCGGGATGGGCGGCGGCCAGCAGCGCCGAGGCCCGGCACCGAAAGGTGCCAATGTCCAATACAAATTGGGCGTTTCGCTGCCAGATGCGGCAATGCGGGCGACCCAGCGAATCACCCTGGCTGACGGCAAGACCATCGACTTGAAACTGCCCGCAGGGGTTGAGGACGGGACCCAGATGCGCCTCGCTGGCAAGGGCGAGCCGGGCCCGGGCGGCAGCGGCGACGCGATCGTAGTAATCCATCTGCAGCCGCACCCGTTCTTCCGCCGCGATGGTGACAACCTGCGGCTCGACTTGCCGATCAGCCTGGATGAGGCGGTGAACGGGGCTAAGATAAAGGTGCCGACGCCCGAAGGCGCAGTAATGCTGACAGTCGCGCCGGGGACCAGCTCGGGCAAGACCCTTAGGTTGGGTGGCAAGGGCTTCAGCCGCAAAGATGCGACCCGCGGCGACCAGCTGGTGACGATCGAAGTTCAGCTGCCAGAGGGCGATGCCGATCTGGTCAAACGGCTTGAGGGCTGGCGCGATCCGCGCAACCTGCGCGCCCGGCTGGGCGTCTGAGGTCGGACGGCAAGCGTGGAAGAACGGCCACTGGACGATGCGCATCTGCCGCCCTTGGCAATGCCCGACCTCTCGCCGGAAGCCCGGCGCAAGCGCGCCCGCGATCACCTCAGGGAGGCCTATGACGAACATGTCGGGCCACAGGGCCGGTTCTGGAATTCGCGTCCGTTCCGAGTGATCGCACGGGTCTGGACCGGAGCCTATCACGATGGCTTCATCCATGCCGGCAACCTCGCCTATATGGCGATCCTGGCACTGTTTCCGTTTTTCGTGACAGTCGGAGCGGTGTTCAGCCTGATCGGCGAACAGGCCCAGCGGGAAGCTTCGGTCCATGCTTTCCTGAAGGCCATGCCCCCAATCGTCGCGACCGCCCTGGAACCCGTCGCAATGGACGTTATCGTCGCGCGGAGTGGCTGGCTGCTTTGGATCGGGGGGCTGGTCGGACTGTGGACCGTCGGCAGCCTGATCGAGACGATTCGTGATATCTTGCGCCGCGCCTATGGCACGCGTGAGACTTACGCCTATTGGCGCTATCGGCTGATCTCTTCCGGCGTGATTGTCGGCGCAGTGATTGCACTGCTTTTTGCGCTGATCGCTCAGGTCGCGATCGGTGCCGCGCAAGAAGTGATCCAGGCCGGATTCCCGCGCTTTGCCGACTGGATCGGTACCTTGGGCACATCGCGGTTAGTGCCGGCTTTGGTGATTTATCTCTCGCTCTATCTGCTGTTCTTTACCTTAACCCCCAGCGCCTATCGCAAGCGCCGCTATCCCAAGTGGCCAGGCGCACTGCTGGTTACGGTGTGGTGGGCGGCAGTCAGCGCGGCCCTGCCCGCCGCGCTCCACCGCTTTTTCACCTATGACCTGACCTATGGCAGCCTGGCTGGGGTGATGATCGCGCTTTTCTTTTTCTGGCTGGTTGGCTTAGGACTGGTGGTCGGAGCCGAACTCAATGCCGCGCTGGCCGAGAGTCCCGAGGAACAGGATTTGTTGGGTCGGTGGCGGGAAGAACACAGGCAGCAGAAGGCCGCCGCAAACACGGACGACGGGGTGAACGCATGACAGGATTGATGAAGGGCAAACGCGGACTGATCATGGGTCTGGCGAACGACAAGTCGCTGGCCTGGGGAATTGCGCAAAAGCTGCACGAGGCCGGGGCAGAGCTCGCTTTTTCGTATCAGGGCGAAGTGATGGAAAAGCGTGTGCGCCCGCTGGCAGAGAGCCTTTATGCCTCCGCTCCTGGTACTGCAAACGGTCCGCTGCTGATCGATTGCGATGTGTCTGACATGGCTGCGCTCGATCAGGCTTTTGCCGCGCTTGCGGCGCGCTGGCCGACGATCGACTTCGTGGTCCATGCGATCGGTTTTTCCGACAAGAACGAATTGCGCGGGCGGTATTATGATACCACGCTCGATAACTTCTTGATGACCATGAACATTTCGGCCTATTCGCTGGTCGCGGTGACCAAGCGGGCCAAGGACATGATGCCCAATGGCGGATCTATCCTGACACTCAGCTACTACGGCGCAGAAAAGGTCGTGCCGCATTACAACGTCATGGGTGTGGCCAAGGCGGCGCTGGAAACCAGCGTAAAATATCTCGCCAACGATCTTGGGCCCGAGAATATTCGGGTCAACGCGATTTCGGCTGGTCCGATTCGCACCTTGGCAGCCAGCGGGATCGGCGATTTCCGCTACATTCTGAAGTGGAACGAACTCAATTCGCCGCTGCGCCGCAACGTCACGATCGAAGATGTCGGCGGGTCGGCGCTGTATCTGCTATCCGACCTGTCATCGGGCGTGACCGGTGAGACGCATCATGTCGACGCCGGTTACCACGTGATCGGGATGAAGCAGGAAGACGCGCCGGATATCGCGCTGAGCTGAATTACTTCGGGGGCGGCGCGGCGGCGGCCGCATTTTCGTCGGCCTTGCGTCTGTCTTCCATCTGCTTTTCGACTTCTTCGACCCGCGACTGGGTATCGGCGGCATCGGCATCGATCGTCGACAGGCGCTTGGCCCGTTCTTCGGCGATCAGCTGGCCGAATTTGATGTTGGGATCGGTCGCCTTTTCCCCGGCGGCCTGTTTGAGCATCTGCCCGGTGCATCCGGTCCAGCCGCCAGCGCCGACCGGCGAACAGCTCATCGTTCCCGCGCGGCCCACAGTCTCATAGGCGATCACCTTGTTGTTCCAGGCTTCGTTCGACGGGCTCGAGCTGGTCCGCAGTGGCTCTGGAATGCGAAAGCGCTCGCCTTCGGCCTTGCGGGCGCAGACGGTGATCGTGTCGTCGCCGGATTCGGGGCATTTGTCATCGCCATAGATGATCACCATGTTCATCTTCGGCTCGGGCGCGGCATCCTGGGCAAGGGCAGGCGCGGCAAGCACAAGGCCAAGGGCGGCGGGCAAGGCGGCGATCAGCGGGCGCATGGCGAAACTCCTGTTCATGACCACAATATAGGGACCCTTGGCGCTGAATGACACATGAAGCGTGATCGCGCTTTGCCGTGTATCAAAACCCGGTTGTCAGAGCCGTTCGGCGAGGCGGATCGCCGCACGGCAGCCAAGCCGAATCGCACCCGCCAGCAACGGATAGGCAGGAGCCTGCTCCGCCCCCGCCGCCAGCGCGGCGTCCCGGTGCGCGCGCTCATCCTCACGAAATTCATGGATCATGGCCGAAAGCTCGGGATCGTCCTCGCCCAGTTCTTCGAGCTGCTGGGTGTAATGCCGGTCGATCTCGGTTTCGACTGCGGCGGTGCAGGCCATTGCTGCCTTGGGGCCGATCAAGGCAGTTGCTGCACCCAGAGCAAAGCCAGCCAAATCCCAGAACGGCTGAAGCGCGGTGGGCCGCACCCCCCGCCTGGCGATCAGCGCGTCGAACTTGCGTCGATGCTCGGCTTCCTGTTCGGCCATGTGCTGGATTTCGGCGGAAATCTCGGTCCGGTCGCCCAGCACGGCAAGCTGCCCGGCATAGATCCGGGTCGCGCCATATTCGCCGGCCTGATCGACCCGCAGCATTCGCGCCGATGCCTTACCCGTCATATCAGGTTCCCTTGCCCAGCCGGACCAGCCCAAGCAGCGCCAGCGGCACCGAAATCAGGAAGTTCCACCCCGCCAGCGAGATACCCAGCAAGCTCCACGGCGCGACATCGCAGCGGATCACCGGCGCGTTCATGATCGCATCAAGCGCATCGCCCGACCCGGCCTTGACCCCGGTCGAGCAGGCGGTCAGCCCTTCCCACCAGCCATATTCGACCCCGGCGTGGAAACCGCCGATCAGCCCGCCGACCAGAATGCCGAGCAGTGCCAGCGCAGTCATCACGCGGGCCGGCGGATGAAGCCATGCGAACAGGGCAAGCGGCAAGGCCACGAACAACGCATACCTCTGCCACCAGCACATCTCACACGGCGCCAGGCCGAATCCAAATTGGCTGAGATAGGCCCCGCCCAGCAATCCGAGCGGAACCCCGATCGCGATCCGGCGCGGCAGCGAGGCATGGCGCACTGCTTCAAACATCGCCTGCCTCAGCGCTTGCTGGCCATGGCCGGTGGCGCGGTGCGGCGCAGGGTCTGGATCGCATAGTAGAGCTGGAAGTCCTTGATCCCCTTGGCTTTCAGTTCTTCAGCTGTCATCTTGAAGCGCGGATCCTGCTGGCGATCGGCCTCAAGCTTCTTGTCGTCCATCGCCACTTCGTTGACGAGGTGGCGGCGCAGGTCACTCTCGCGGATCGACAGTTCGGCCCGGCGCCGCGCATCGGGGTCGGACAATTGCGGCACGGCAATATCCGGCACGATCCCGCCTTCCTGGACCGACCGGCCCAGCGGGGTGTAATAGCGCGCGGTGGTGATCTTCACCGCATTGGTCCGGCTGTTGTCGAGGAAGAACAGCGACTGGACCGATCCCTTGCCAAAGCTGCGTTCGCCCATGATCACAGCGCGGCGCTGATCCTGAAGCGCGCCAGCTACGATTTCCGAGGCCGACGCCGAACCGGCATCGATCAGCACCACCACCGGCAGACCTTTGACCAGGTCGCCCGGGATCATGCTTTCGGCCTTGAAATATTCGTCTTCGCGCGTGTTGCGGCCGCGTTGTGAGACGATATCACCCTTGGTCAGAAAAATGTCAGACAGCGCCACCGCCTCTTCCAGCGCGCCGCCGGGGTTCTGGCGCAAATCAAGCACGATCCCGGCAAGTTTGCCGCCAGACTTCGCCTTGAGACCGTCAATCGCCTTGGCAACGTCCGCACCGACGTCTGCGCTGAATTCGTTGACCGAGATCACCCCGACACTGTCAGTCAGCTCCCAGGTCACTGGCTCAAGCTTGATCACCCCGCGAGTGACAGTCACAT
Source organism: uncultured Novosphingobium sp. (assembly GCA_964582485.1). Classification (GTDB taxonomy): domain Bacteria; phylum Pseudomonadota; class Alphaproteobacteria; order Sphingomonadales; family Sphingomonadaceae; genus Novosphingobium. The sequence continues at coordinate 2,883 of CAZOSI010000062.1, read as the reverse complement.
CGAATGGCTCGTTTCGCCCGCTGCGGAAGACCGTCAGACGAATCTTGGTCCCTGCCTCACCCCGCATCTGCGCCACGGCATCGTCAAGCTCGCCGCCATAGATCAGCTTCCCGTCCAGATGGGTGATAAAATCTCCAGCCTTGACCCCGGCGGCCTCGGCCGGGCTGCCCTTCATCGGCGCGATCACCTTTACCGCACCGTCATCCAGCACCACCGACAAGCCAAGGCCCGAATAATTGCCGTCAATCATTGTGTTGAGGCGCTGCATCGAGGCACCCGAAAGGAAAGACGAGTGCGGATCGAGCGAGGACAGCATCCCGTCGATCGCGCCTTCTTCCAGCTTGGTATCGTCGATCTTTTCGACATAACGCAGTTTAACAAGCTGATAGACCATCGACAGCCGTTCGAACTGGCTCGACGAGCGACCATCGACCGCAGCGAGACCGGCGGTGGTGGCCGGAATCAGCGCCACGGCAGAAACCAGCGCGGTGGCGCGGAGCAGGGAAGAAAGCTTCATCGGTCAGCAGGCCTCTTGCAATTGCATGCGCATCTTATCGCGCGGCGCAGGTTAACACCAGATGGCGGATCGGACGGGCTTACGCCATCGTGCATCACCGCCGCAAAAAGTCGAGTGGGTTCACCGGGCTTCCGTCCTTGCGCAGTTCAAGCGTCAGAACCGGTCGTCCTGGCCCGGCCTGACCTACTGGTGATCCTGCCACCACCGAACGACCGACCCGGGTGTCGAGCAACGCCAGCCCGGTAACCAATGAAGTCCAGCCTCCGCCATGCTCAATGATCACGATACTGCCATAGCTCTGGTAGGGTCCGGCGAAGACCACCCGCCCTGCGGCCGGCGCAACAACCTGCGCGCCACTGGCCGCAGCGATCGAAATCCCCCTGGATTGTGCCCGACCGGCCCCGCCATCGCCGAATCCAACTACCAACCGCCCGCCAACCGGCAAGAAGTACTGTGCCGGGGCGTTGACCCGAGCAGGGGTTGTATCGGCTTCGACCGGCGCGGCAGCGTTCTGCGGCTGGGTCGGGCGGAGCAAAGGGCCCGGCAGCGCCGCGAGCTGGCCGCGCATGCGTCCGGCCTTGTCAAGTTCACCGATCAGGCCGGTCAGATCGCGGGCTTGCTCGGCAAGCGCCAGAGCGCGTTCCGATTCGCGGTCGGCAAAGCCACTGGCGGTGCGCGAATCAAGTCGCTGGCGAGCTTCAAGCGCCGCTAATTGCTGGCGGCGGCGGTTGAGTTCTGTCTGGCTGCTGCGCAAGTCCGCGCTGGCCTGTTCGGCCTTGTCCTGCAACACCTTGCCGCGCTCGATCGCGGCGCGCAGCCCGGCGGTGCGGCGCGCGACCTCGGGCAACATCGTTTCAAGCACGGCGCGGAGATAAACGGCTTCCTGCAGCGATCCGGGCCGCAGCAGCGAAAAAACAGCAGGTCGGCGCGAGAGCCGTTGCAGCGCGGCGGTCAGCTCAACCAGCGGGCGCTGGCGCTGGGCCAACTCGGTGCGCAGTGCGGCGCGTTGCTGTCCGATCAAGCGAATCTTGGCCTCGTTTGCGGCGATTTGCGCCTCGGCCTCTTGCACCCGGGCAGCGAGGGCAGCGCCTTCCTGGGCAGTCCGATCTGCCGCAGCGACTGCGCTGGCGGCTTTGGCTTCCAATGCTTCGGCGCGGGTCCGCGCCTCACTCCCCTGAGCCTCGGCATTGCTCAGTGCCTGCTGGGCATCCTCGGTGCTTTCGTAGATTTCTGGCCGGTTCTGCGCGGAAGAGCCGTGGACCCCGTAGATCAGGGTCAAGGCGGCAAGTGCGGAAAGGGCAAATCGGCTGCGCATCGCGGCGCTTATCCCGAACGATGATAGGGATGGCCAGCAAGAATGCTGGTGGCGCGCCACAATTGTTCGGCCAGCATTGCCCGGACCATCAGGTGCGGCCAGGTCATCGACCCGAAACCGAGCAACAGATCGGCCTTGTCGCGGGCATCTGCACCGTGCCCGTCAGCTGCGCCGATCAGAAACCGCGCCTCGCGCACGCCATCATCGCGCCACCGCCCCAGCAGCGCAGCGAAGTCTTCGGAGGACATCTGTTTGCCATGTTCGTCGAGCAGAATTTCGCGGCTGGGGCTTTGGGGTGCGGGGATCGTGCCGCCCAGATCAGGCAGTTCGGTCAGCTTGATCGGCCAGGCAACCCGCTTGGTATAGCGAGCCACCAGCTCCGCCTCGGGCGAGCGGCCAATCTTGCCGCGCGCAATGACGTGAAGAAGCATGGCGCCGGATCAGGCTGCGCCAGCGCTGTCCCCAAACGCCCACATCCGTTCGAGGTTGTAGAAGCTGCGTACTTCGGGACGGAACAGGTGCACGACAACGTCGCCGGCATCGATCAGGACCCAGTCTGCTGCGGGCAGGCCTTCGATCCGGGCATGGCCAAAGCCGCCGTGCTTGATCCGCTCAGCGAGCTTTTGCGCCATCGCGGCGACTTGCCGCGTCGAACGGCCCGAGGCGATCACCATATGGTCGGCGATCGAGCTCTTGCCTTCAAGTGGGATGGATACCAGCTCTTGCGCCTGGTCGTCGTCAAGCGACTTCAGCACCAGTTCGTGGAGCGAACCCGGCTCTGACGCGGGGAGCGGGGCGGGGGTGCCGGCGGCAGTGGCCGGGGCAGGTTGGGCAGATGTCATGTAAGCGGGAACCGCTCCTCAATAAGGGCTTCGCAGGGGATCATGCGATGTCGGGATCGACCGGATGGTGCGTCAATGGATCCCGCAGGCGCTTGCCGGAAAACCGGTTGGCCCATTCTGGATCGGCACGGCGAATAGCAGTCGCCGAGCGCGGATCGGGATCGAATCGCAATTGTATCAGCGCGGGTGCGCTCCATCCTGCCCGGTGT
>CAZOSI010000061.1:13801-16475 GCA_964582485.1 uncultured Novosphingobium sp. | reverse complement strand
TCGCCGAAGACATCGAAGGCGAAGCGCTGGCCACCCTGGTGGTCAACAAGCTGCGCGGCGGGCTCAAGGTCGCGGCGGTCAAGGCTCCCGGTTTCGGCGATCGCCGCAAAGCGATGCTGCAGGATATCGCGATCCTGACCAAGGGCGAGATGATCAGCGAAGACCTCGGCATCAAGCTTGAATCGGTGACGCTGGGCATGCTCGGCCAGGCCAAGCGTGTGTCGATCGACAAGGACAACACCACCATCGTCGACGGCGCCGGCGGCGCGGACGACATCAAGGCCCGGGTCGAACAGATCCGCGCTCAGATCGACACCACCAGCAGCGATTACGACAAGGAAAAGCTGCAGGAACGTCTGGCGAAGCTCGCTGGCGGTGTTGCGGTGATCAAGGTCGGCGGCGCTTCGGAAGTCGAAGTGAAAGAACGCAAGGACCGCGTTGATGACGCGCTTCACGCGACCCGCGCTGCGGTTGAAGAAGGCATCGTCCCCGGTGGCGGTACCGCACTGCTCTATGCCACCAAGGCTCTGGCCGGCATGAAGGGCGCCAACGACGACCAGACCAAGGGCATCGACATCGTGCGCCGCGCGATCTCCGCCCCGGTCAAGCAGATCGCCACCAACGCGGGCCACGACGGCGCCGTTGTTTCGGGCAACCTGCTGCGTGAAGACGACGAAACCCAGGGCTTCAACGCTGCGACCGACACTTACGAAAACCTGGTTGCGGCCGGCGTGATCGACCCGACCAAGGTTGTTCGCACTGCCCTGCAGGACGCTGCCTCGGTTGCCGGCCTGCTGATCACCACCGAAGCGGCGATCAGCGAAAAGCCCGACGACAAGCCGGCCATGGGCGGAATGCCCGGCGGCGGCATGGGCGGCATGGGCGGCATGGACTTCTAAGTCTTACTGCACTGCACCACAAAAAGCGGGGCCGGAAGAGCGATCTTCCGGCCCCTTTTGCATCGGGCTTACGCACTTTCCCGCAAGCACGGTGCAACTCGTCGCGCAATCCTATCCGGCGGCAAAACCGTTAGCCAAACAGAAAGCATGATTGGGCTATCGCTTCCGGCATGAAGTCGGGACAAATTCATAAACTGTGGAGCGCACTGGCGCTGGCTGGTGCCGTGCTGGTTCCTGCTGGTGCGGCCCAGGCTGACAGTTCGTTGGAGAACGAGTTCGATCGCGCCTTTGTCGCGCCCGCTCCGGCACCGACGAAAACAGCGACCCGACCAGTCGCACAGCCCACCGCCAAGGCTCAGACACTGGTCCAGCCGAGCGCGAAAACAGCGCCGCGCCCCACTCCGGCGACCGTCCGGCCCTTCGTTTCCTATGGCCAGCCACGCAGCTTCGGATCCAGCTTCGAAGCCCAGCTCTATTCCGCCGCCGATGGGTCCAATGGCCGGATCGGTGTAGCGATGATCGACCTCACTTCAGGCAAGACCGTGGCGGTGCTGGGCGATACTCCGTTCCCGATGGCATCGACCAGCAAGATTGCGGTGGCCGCGACCTTCCTGGATGGCGTCGACAAGGGCCGCTGGAGCCTTGACGATCAGTTCCCGTTGATGGTCCCGGTCAAGTCAGCCAAGTATTCGGGCGACAAGGCGCCGGTCCGCGCCGGACGGATGTATACGGCGCGCGAACTGATTGAACTGGCGCTGATCCATTCCAGCAACCCAGCCACCGATGCGTTGCTGGCCGCGGTTGGCGGGCCCGGCGCGGTCAATCGCTGGATCCGTACCACCGGAATCGACGGGATGCGGATCGACCGCGATATCGCCACTCTGGTGCGCGACGATGGCGAGTTCAATCCGGCGACGACGGTTGACCTGCGCGACAGCGCCACTCCGGTAGCGATGGCACAGCTGCTTTCAGGCCTGTTCCAGGGCCGCTGGCTCTCCTCGCGAAGCCGCACCTTCTTGCTTTCGACGATGGAGCGGTGCCAGACCGGCAAGCGGCGGATGCGTTCGCTGCTTCCCGGCGATGCCCGGGTCGCCCACAAAACAGGAACGCTCAACAATACCGCGAGCGACGTGGGGATCATTCAGGCCCCCGATGGCCACGCCTATGCCGTGGCGATCTATGTCACCGGACAGGGTGGCCATTCCGGGCGCGATGCGCGGATCGCCTCGATCGCGCGGACCATCTATCTGACTCAGGAAAATCACCAGGGCGGCTCTGCCCAGGTTTACGCCAACCGATAGAGCCGCATTGCGAAAGTGGGTTGAGCAAGGCCGCTTGCCGTCATTCTGCAGCGACTTAGGCGGCGCTCAGGCCGCGCCGCAGACCCGGCGGTAGAGGTGCCAGGTGGCGTGGCCCAGCACGGGCAGGGTCACCAGCAGGCCCAGGAAGGCCGGGATCATCGCGATGAACAGCACCAGCGCTATGAACACCGCCCAGGCCAGCAACACGCCGCGGTTGGCCTGAATCGCCCGCAGGCTGGTGATGATCGCGGTGAGGAAATCGACATCGCGGTCAACCAGCATTGGCAGGCTGATCACAGTGATGGCGTAGAAAACAAATGCGACAATAGCGCCTACCGCGCTGCCGACAGCCAGCATGGTCAGGTCTGGGGAGAAGGCGCACCCGCAGGCGTGCACGCGGATGGTGTGCGGCTCCCCCGCCCATCGCGCTACTGCCCCACCGCCCACCCGCATGTCCCACACTGCGACCACGCC
>CAZOSI010000061.1:0-13791 GCA_964582485.1 uncultured Novosphingobium sp. | reverse complement strand
CGATTCGCCGCCCGCCCCCAACTGCGCGGCAAAGATCGCGAATATGCCGTGGGCGAGGATGATCCAGAAGGTGAAGCCCACGAAAATGAACCCGCCCATCAACAGCAATTGATCGTCGCCATGCCCACGCAGTGCGCCCAGCACCTTGCCCCATGACAAAGGCAGCCCTGCCTCTCGCCGGCGGCTGACTTCGTAAAGCCCGACCGCGGTGAATGGCGCGATCAGCGGGAAGCCGGCGACCAGCGGGATCAGCCAGGCCGCTGCACCCTTGTTTACCAGTGCATAGGTGGTGCCTAATCCGCCCGCGACATAGATCGCCGCAAAGAACAGGCCATAGAGCGGATGGGCCAGGAAATCGCGCGCACCGCCCGCCAGCGCGGCGCGCAAATCGCGCAATGCCAGATCGCGCGCCACAGGAAATCGCGGATAGGGCGGCTGTTGTACATCTGCCATCGATTCTACTCCCCCAGCCCAGAATGCCAGCATTGGGGCTGCGAACATTGACTCGCATCAAGTGTTGGCAGCCCGGCTTCCGGCCCTTGCCAGTCCGGCCTGCCCCCATTATCGGCCAGCCATGACAATCCAGCCTTCCGACTCCATCCTCATCGTCGATTTCGGCAGCCAGGTCACCCAGCTGATCGCGCGCCGCGTGCGCGAGGCCGGGGTCTATAGCGAAATCGCCCCGTTCAACAGCGCCGCGGCCGCATTCCAGCGGATGCAGCCCAAGGGGATCATCCTCTCGGGCGGGCCGGCCTCAGTGCTCGATGCAGATGGCCCGCGGATCCCGCAGGAAATCCTCGATAGCGGGCTGCCGATCATGGCGATCTGCTATGGCCAGCAGGCGCTGATGCACCAGCTTGGCGGCGAAGTTCTGCAGGGTGACAGCGGCGAATTTGGCCGCGCCTTTATCGAGATTTCAGGCGCCTGCGCGCTGTTCGATGGCCTCTGGGCTGAAGGCGAGCGGCACCAGGTCTGGATGAGCCACGGCGACAAAGTGACCAAGCTGGCCCCCGGTTTCCGCCCGGTCGCCGCCAGCGAGGGCGCCCCCTTTGCGGTGATCGCCAACGAGGAAAAGCGCATCTACGCGATGCAGTTCCACCCCGAAGTGGTCCACACCCCCGACGGCGGCAAGCTCTACAAGAATTTCGTCCGCCACGTCTGCGGCCTCGCCGGTGACTGGACCATGGCCGAGTTCCGCAAGACCAAGATCGAGGAAATCCGCAAACAGGTCGGCAAGGGCCGGGTGATCTGTGGGCTTTCGGGCGGGGTCGATTCGGCGGTTGCCGCGGTGCTGATCCACGAGGCGATCGGCGAGCAGCTGACCTGCGTTTTCGTTGACCACGGGCTGATGCGGCTGGGTGAGGCCGAGCAGGTGGTTTCGCTGTTCCGCAACCACTACAACATCCCACTGGTCCACCGTGATGTCTCGGCGCTGTTCCTGAACGGCCTGGCCGGGGTGACCGACCCCGAAGCCAAGCGCAAATTCATCGGCAAGACCTTCATCGACGTGTTCGAGGAAGAAGCCAAGCAGGTTGGCGGGGCCGATTTCCTCGCCCAGGGCACGCTTTATCCCGATGTGATCGAAAGCGTTTCGTTCACCGGCGGGCCGAGCGTCACGATCAAGAGCCACCACAATGTCGGCGGCCTGCCCGAACGCATGAACATGCAACTGGTCGAACCGCTTCGCGAACTGTTCAAGGACGAAGTGCGCGAGCTCGGCCGTGAGCTCGGCCTGCCCGACATCTTCGTCGGCCGCCATCCCTTCCCCGGCCCGGGCCTCGCAATCCGCATCCCCGGCGAAGTGACCCGCGAACGCTGCGACACCCTGCGCAAAGCCGACGCGGTCTATCTCGAAGAGATCCGCAACGCCGGGCTCTATGACGCGATCTGGCAGGCCTTCGCGGTGCTGCTGCCGGTCAAGACCGTTGGCGTGATGGGCGATGGCCGCACCTATGACAACGTCTGTGCGCTGCGCGCAGTAACCAGCACAGACGGCATGACCGCCGATATCTACCCCTTCGACGCCGCCTTCCTCAGCCGCGTCGCGACCCGGATCATCAACGAGGTCAAGGGCATCAACCGGGTGGTTTACGACTATACCTCGAAACCGCCGGGAACGATTGAGTGGGAGTAGGAAAGCTTTTTTCAGCCGGGATCGTAGCCTTGCTGCTGGCGGCAGGTACGCTTGCCGCGCCCGCCCTGGCCAAGGAAGCCAAGCCCGAAATATGGAAACGCGGTTGCGGCGACGATGACGGAAATGATCGTTGCAGCGAAATGGTCCAGCGCAAGATGCGTGCGCTCTATGGGTTTGAGCCGGTCGCGCAGCTGGCGAAACAGGGTAAGAATGTTCGCCGTGCGATGATTGTCGATGGCTATGGCCGCGATTTGTTGGCGATCAGCTTCATCAGGAATGCCAAGGGCGCCGCGATGGTTGAGCTGCGCTTGCCTTGCGCTAAATCGGCGCGTTGCCCTCCACCGTTGATCGCGTCAGTCAGTCTCGAGGCCTGGAAAAGCGTTGTCACAATTCCTGATGGCCTGGCAAACGGCAAGCCGCGTTCTAGCAATCGTGGCGGCGATGAAATCGATATTTGCCTGCACGGCTGGGTTGTGGTGGCCGAGGCTGCCGGACCGGGCCTGAAAGGCGGCGCGGTGCGGGCAACCGAAAGCGCCTGTTCTGATGGTCCCCTAGTCCCCTACGCCTTTGCCATGGCCGAGCAGGCCCTGGGCCAGCTACCCGATTGCGCAGTGCTCAAAGCAGGGGTCTTCCGCAACACGCCCAGCCTGTTGGCTTCGTGCGCCAATCTGCGCGGCAATCGCCGTGCCGCTGGCGAGGCCTATCTGATCGCGCGCGACCTCGATGATCTCGATACACGCGGCGGAAAGGGGATTGGCGGCCTGCTTGCCCGCGCTGCCCAGGACAAGGCCTCGGCATTCGATGCGGCGCTGAAGGGCGCGCGCTTCTACACCAGCGATATCACGGCCAGTGATCAGGACCATGCCAGGATCACGGGTACGCTCCATCGCCGCTCTACGAAAATTGCCGACGAATCGAACGCTGAACTTCAACTCGATTTCATTCGCGAAGATGGCCGGATGGTCATCGCGGGTTACCGACTGGGCAATTTCAAGCCGGTCCCCCAGGACGATTGACCGGGCCGCCCGATGCCCCAACCGATAGCCCGCCGCCTCGCCTGGACTGATCTGGCGCTTGAAAGCGTCCCCACGCCCAAAGGCGAGATGGCGCTGCACCGCAGCCTTACGTCCGGCCTGTGCCGCCGCGCAGGCGATCCGGCGGGGACCTTCTGGGGCGTCGGCGACCGCGGGCCCAATATCAAACCGAAAGATGCGGTCTCGCGCTATGGGCTGGATCATCTGGCCCCGCTGGCCGCGCTGGAGGGGGCCAAGGTGATGCCCACGCCCGAGGTCGGCCCGGCCTTGGCGCGGTTTCGGCTGGTGGGGGAGCGGGTTGAGCTTGAGGCGGTCATGCCGCTCCATGCCGCCGACGGCACCCCGCTGAATGGCCTGCCACCGCCCGAGCTCGCCGGGGCGGAGACCGAGCCGGCCTTTGCGCTCGATGGATCGCCGCTGCCCTCCAGCCCAGATGGGGCCGACAGCGAAGGGATCGCGGCGCGCGCCGACGGCATGTTCTGGATCGCCGAGGAATATGGGCCTTCGCTGTTGCTGGTTGACGAGACCGGCCTGGTCCATCGCCGCCTGATCCCTGAAGGCAGCTCCGCGCGCTATGCCGGGTCGCGGGTGCCAGTGGTTGAAGCGCTGCCGACGCTGGCCGCCGCGCGCAAGCTCAACCGCGGGTTTGAGGCGCTGGCGATGAGCCCGGATGGCACCACGCTCTTTGCCGCGTTCCAGAGCCCGCTGGCCCACCCCGACCGCGCCGCTCATGATGCTGGCGATGTGGTGCGGATCTGGGCGCTCAATTCGACAAGCGGCGCGTTCCGCGCGGAGTATGCCTATCCGCTCGATCCTCCGGAAAGCTTCCGCCGCGACTGCGCCGCTGGGCCGGTAGCCAAAGGCGACGTTAAAGTCAGCGAGCTTGCCGCGCTTGGCGATGGCAGCCTGCTGGTGCTGGAGCGGGTCACGCTTTCGACGCACTTCTATCGGGTGGCTCTGGGTGAGTCGCTGGCCCCGCAGTTCCTTGACCCCGCCCACCGCCCGACGCTCGAACAATTGGGGCAGCAGGGCAGCGTACCCTTGTTGTCCAAGGTGCGGGTGTTCTCCAGCGACGATCACCCCGAGGTCTGCGGTGATCTTGAAGGGCTGATCGTGCTGGACGACGGCAGCCTGCTGCTCAGCAACGACAGCGATTATGGCACCGAAGGCGCGGTTACTCAGTTCTGGCGGGTTGAGGTCTGACCGCCAGTTGACAGGCAACAATGTTCGCTTCATGTTCTTTTCCAGGTTAATCAGGAGGTGCGCGCCATGTCCGTCGACTACATCATGATCGGAACCAACGATCTGGCCCGGGCCAAGGCCTTTTACGATGCGGTATTTCCGGCATTCGGCGGGACGATGGAAGTCGACTATTCCCCCCACGCGGTCTGCTACCGCTTCCGCAACGATACCCGCGCTTGGTTGGCGGGGCCTTACAACAAGGAACCGGTGGTGCCAGCCAATGGCAGCATGCCCGGCTTCCGCTGCGCCGATCCGGCCGAGGTTGACGCCGCCCATGCCGCCGCGCTGGCTGGAGGCGGCAGCGATGAAGGCGCACCCGGTCCGCGCCCGATGTACGGGCCGGACTTTTACGGAGCCTATGTCCGCGATCTTGACGGCAACAAGCTGAGCTTTATCTGCACCGTGGCGGCGGAGTGAGACGATGTGACCGAACTCAAAGCCTATCACTTGCCAGGCGGCTGGGGCCTGGCATCGGTCAGCCCGTTCTGCCTGAAGCTTGACGCCTTCCTGCGGATGACCGAAATTCCGCACCTCTCGATCACCGCATCGACCCCGTTCGGCGGCCCGATGGGCAAGGCCCCCTGGATCGAGCATGACGGCCGAAAGATCGGCGATTCGAGCTTTATCATTGCCTACCTGACCCAGAACTTCGGCAAGGACCCCGATGCTGCGCTAACCCTGGCGCAGCGCGGGCAGGCACTGGCGATCCAGCGGCTGGTTGAGGAGAACCTCTACTGGGCGATGGTCTATGACCGCTGGGTCCGGCCCCAGAACTGGCCAATCCTCAAAGGCTCGGTGCTGGGCGCGATCCCCGCGCCGGTCCGGGCGCTGATCGCCCCCATGGCCCGCCGCGGGGTGCGCAAGCAGCTCAATGGCCACGGGCTGGGGCTGCACTCAGATGAAAGCATCGCCGCGATCGCCCGGCGCGATATCGGCGCGCTGGCGGACATGCTGGGCGAGCAAGACTGGTTCTTCGGAAGCCAGCCGACATCAGCCGACGCGGTAGTGTTCAGCCTGCTGGCAAACATCCACTACCCCGCGTTCGCCAGCCCGATGAAAGCGATGATCGCCGAACATGCCAACCTCGCGGCATTCATCGAACGCTTCCGCGCGCGGTACTACGCCTAGATCGCCACGAACTTCCCCACCTCGCGATCTTTCCTGACCTTGAGCCCATCAAACACCTCACCGCTCATCGCGATATAGACACCCGCCGGGGCGACCTGGACGCAGGAGAAGGCCATGCCGAGGTTGAAGGGGGCGTCGGTCTCGGCAAAGCGCGCCGGGCTGAGTGCGCCGGTCAGGCAGATGGTCTTGCCGGGAACCGCTGCTGCCAGCACTGCGGCGGTTTGGGTCATGGTGTCGGTGCCGTGGGTGATAACGATGTGCACCTCTGGTGCCTCCCGGGCAGCCTTGGCAATCGCATCGCGGTCGGCATCGGTGAGTTCCAGACTGTCCTTGCGCATCACTTCGACCACGCGGTGCGGCAGTTCCACGCGCGCCTCCTGAAGCAGCGCGGGGATGCCGCTTTCGACGATCTGATACTCGCTCAGCGCGTCAAAATAGTTCTTGTCGATAGTGCCGCCGGTGGTCAGCACGAGGATCGCTTTCTGGGTCATTGCCCAGCTTTAGACTGCCCTCGCCCCAACGGCCAGTCAGTTGCCTGGCTGACCCACAGCGCCAGCCAGATCAGTACTGGTTGGAACAGCAATCGCGGCACATGATAGCCAAGACCGGCACCAAGGTCGGCCTTGTCCAGGTCCAGCAGCAAGTGCTGCACATTCGCAGGCCAAACGCACAGGGCATAGGCCGCAAGGCCCCACCCGGCCGCCCGGCGCAAGGCAGGGGACCAGGGTTGCAGCAGCCCGGCAGCTCCGGCAAGCTCGGCCAATCCGGTCAGCGCAACGACTGCCTCGGGTGCCGGCACCCATGGCGGCATGATCGCCAGGAACGGTGCGGGACTGGCCAGGTGGGCATAGCCTGCCGCAGCATAGAACAACGCCAAAAGCCAGCGCAGGCCTGTGCGGATCATGCCGCCAGGGCCTCGGTTTCCATTGCCTCGATCGCAGTGTGGAGCTGTGCGGCGGCGGCGGGTGCCAGGCGGTGTTCGAACAGCGTCAGGTGCCGATTGAGCGTGCGGCGCACTCCGCCTGAGCCCTCGCCGATCGGCTCGCCCAGTTCGCGGTAATGCTCCAATCCGTAACGCAGGATGATGGTTGCATTGATCGCCAGATCGCGCAGCCGCTCGCGCGGCCAGTCGAGCAAGCCCGAATCGACCAGCGCGGCAAGGTAGGCCTCTACCTGATCGAACGTGCTTTCCAGCCAGCGCGGGGCATTGGCGCGGATTGTCGCTACTTCCTCACCGTAGCTCTGCTGGTCGCGGTAGAAGAAACGGAACTCACGAAATTCGGCCATCACCCTGGCCAGCAGCGCCGCATAGTCGCCCAGCGGATCGCCGCCCGGATGCATAGCGAGCCGCGCCTCGATCGCGGCGGCAAAGCGCTCGCCGATCGCATCGAGCAGCGCGGCGCGGGTCTTGAAGTGGTACCACAGGTTGCCCTCTGCAATCCCGCAGGCCTGAGCGAGCGAAGCCGTGGTGACCGCGCCATAACCCTGTTCGTTGAACAGGCCGAGCGCAGTCTCGACGATCCTGTCGCGAGTTCGCATCAGTAGCGCGACAGCTCGACCTGCAGCGACTTGTAGCCGTGGACGAAGCAGGCCGGCACGCGGGTGGGTTCGGCCAGGACATTCACGCGCAGCCGCCGCTTGGCCATTTCCTCGAGCAGGGTGACGAGCTGCAGTTCGGCGACGCGCGCCCCCACGCAGCGGTGGATGCCATAGCCGAACGACAAGTGCCGCCGGGCATTCTCGCGGTCGACCCGGATCGCCTCGCCATCTTCGAACACGGACTCATCACGGTTGGCCGAGAGGTACCACATCACCACCTTGTCGCCGGCCTTCATCTGCACGCCTTCGATCTCGGTATCCTCGGTCACGGTGCGGCGCATGTGCGAAAGCGGAGTCTGCCAGCGGATCAGTTCCTGCACTGCGTTGGGGATCAGCGAGGGGTCGGCTTCCAGCTTGGCGCGCTCTTCGGGGTATTTGGACAGGCCATAGGCATAGGCCGACATCGAATTGCGGGTGGTATCGTTGCCGCCGACGATCAGCAGGATCAGGTTGCCGATGAATTCTTCGGGCTCCATCTCGCGCATGGCGTCCGATTGCAGCATGACCGAGATCAGGTCCTTGCCGGGATTGGCCATGCGTTCCTGCCACAGCGCGGCAAAGGCCATTCCCATTTCCTGCATCTTGGCGAGCCGCAGTTCCACCGTTTCGGGGTTCTTTATCAGCTCAACATCGCCGCCAAAATCGGACCATTCGGTAAGATCGTGGCGCTGTTCCCAGGGATACCCAAACAGTTTGGCCAGCATCCCGGTGGTCAACTCAATCGAAACCCGCTGAACCCAGTCAAACGGCTCACCTATCGGAAGCGAATCGAGCACTTCGCCGGTGCGCGCTGCGCACTCCGCCTTCATCGCCGCAACTTCGGACGGACCGAAGCTGGGCGCGACGGTGCGGCGCTGACCAGTGTGCTTGGGTGGGTCCATTGCGATGAACATCGGTTCGCGCATGTTGTACTTTTCAAGCAGCGCCGGATCGCCGGAAATGGCGATCCCGCCCTTTTCCCAGTCGGACGAGAAGATTTTGGGCAGCGCTTCGATATGGATGATCGGCTTGTAAGTTGTGACCGACCAATAGGGACCAAAGCCGCTGTCGGGCACATACTGGATCGGCGCTTCGGCCCGCAGCTTGCGGAACGGTTCCTGCCAGCGATCTTCGGAATAGAGTTCGGGCTGGGAAACGTCGATCGGTTCGATCGGCGACGATGTGCGGTCAATCGTGGCGGTGGTAGCCATGGCAATCCTCTCCCTGGGGCAATCGAATCGCCCTTTCTAGGGTGTATACCCTAAACTAGCCAAATCGCCTGTCAATGGCACACAAAAACAACGCCGCCCGGATCGCTCCAGGCGGCGCCTCGCTGTGAACTTGCAGGCTCGGTTCAGTCTGCCGCGGCGACCTTTGCGGCCCGCTTATAGGGAACGAATTTGCCAAGGCTGATGAATCCGCTCGGCATCTGGCTGCCGCGATCAAGCGTGTGGACGATGTCGAGATCGCACAGCTGGCTATTGCTGGTCCGGGTCACCATGATCTCATCATCATCAAGGTCCTTGGCATTCTCGGGAACGTTAACCCAGATCGTGCTACCCCAGCCATAGACGATGGCGGTCTTGTCGAGCACCTGCATGTTGCGGGTATCGAAATTCGAAATGCAGCTGACCGGATCACCGGCGACGCGGCCTTCGATCAGCTTGTCGAGCCGCTGCTGCGGGGTGAGCCTGGGCTTTGCCTCAAGCGTGGCCGTGCCAAGCAGGGCTGCGGTGGTGGCGAGTGCGATGGCGATCTTGCGCATGGTCATGATCCTTGTTTGCCCGATGTTGTAGCCTAGCCAGCCAAGCTGAACCAATGCTGAAAATTCACCCGGTTCCGCCCACGGTCAGTCCTTCGACCAGCAGGGTCGGCTGGCCCACCCCGGCCGGCACCGATTGGCCGCCCTTGCCGCAGATCCCGACGCCTTCATCCAGCGCCATGTCGTTGCCGATACCCTTGACCCGGGTCAGCACCGAAGGCCCGTCACCGATCAGGGTCGCGCCCTTGATCGGCGCGCCCAGCTTGCCGTTTTCAACCTTGTAGGCCTCGGTGCAGCTGAATACGAACTTGCCCGAGACGATATCGACCTGTCCGCCGCCAAAGCTCTTGGCGAAAATCCCGTTCTTGATCCGGCTGAGCAGTTCGGCCGGATCGTCGTTACCGCCCTTCATGAAGGTATTGGTCATCCGCGGCATCGGCGCATGGGCATAGCTTTCGCGGCGGCCGTTGCCGGTCGGCTCCACCCCCATCAGCCGGGCGTTGAGCCGATCCTGCATGTAGCCTTTCAGGATCCCATCCTCGATCAGCACGGTTTCGCCGGTGGGCGTACCTTCATCGTCGATCGAGAGCGAGCCACGCCGCCCCAGCATCGCCCCATCGTCAACCACGGTCACCCCCGGCGAACCGACCCGCTCGCCGATCCGGCCCGAAAAGGCCGAGGTGCCCTTGCGATTGAAATCACCTTCCAGCCCGTGGCCAACTGCTTCGTGCAGCAGCACCCCAGGCCAGCCGGGGCCAAGCAGAACGGTGAATTCGCCCGCCGGGGCGGCGACGCTTTCCAGATTGACCAGCGCCTGGGCCAGCGCGGTATCGATCGCCCGGTTCCAGGTTTCGGGCTGGAACAGGTCATCATAGAGCCGCCGCCCGCCGATCCCGAAGCTGCCGGTTTCACGCCGCCCGTTCTGTTCGACAACGATGCTGACATTGAGCCTGACCAGCGGACGCACATCGTGCGCAACGAAGCCATCGGCACGGACGATCTCCACCACCGACCACGATCCGGACAGGGATGCGGTAACCTGCACCACCCGCGGATCGCGGGCGCGGGCCGCGGCGTCGATCGTCTCGAGCAGCTTGACCTTCTCGGCAAAGGGCAACGCATCGAGCGGCGACTGGTCGGTATAGAGATGGCGGTTGTTCTGCCGCGGCGGCGGGCTGGGCTGGCCCTTGGCCGGATCGAGCAGCGCCAGCGTCTCTCCAGCGCGCCGGATCGCTTCCTCGCTGATTTCATTGGCGTGGGCGAAGCCGGTCATCTCGCCCGAAACCCCGCGCAACCCGAACCCGGCATCGCGCGAATAGTCGGCGGTCTTAAGCCGCCCATCGTCGAAGGCGAATGTCTCGGTCGCGGCGAATTGTAAATAGAGCTCGCCATCATCGCAGCGCGAAAGCGCTTCGGCGGTCAGGGTCTGGGCCCGGGCAGGGTCGAGCTGACGGTACAGCAGCGAACGAGGATCGGTATGGGTCATGGCCCTAGATATAGGGGCTTGCTTTCGCGGCGCCAGCGGCAAACTATCGTCGGTGATGGCTAACGAATTTGAAATCGCGGCAATTGAGCGGATCGATGACGATCTGTTCGCGCTGCTCGCAGCCGCGCGGGGCGAAGGTTACGCCTTCATGGACCGGCTGGTGAACCATTGGTCCAGCGGCGAGAATCGCTTCGACCAGCCGGGCGAATGCTATTTCGCGGTCCGGCTCGGTGGCCGCCTGATTGCCGCTGGCGGACTGAACCGCGACCCCTTTTGTGATGCGACCGGGGCCGGAAGGGTCCGGCATGTCTATGTTTTGCCGGAGGCGCGCGGCAGCGGGGCCGGAACCGAACTTCTGGCAGCCATCACCACTGCCGCGCGGGCCCAGTTTCACCTGCTGCGGCTGCGTACCAATACCGAACGCGGAGCCGCCTTTTATGAAGCACTTGGCTTTGAACGCAGCGACGCGCCCGATGCCAGCCATGTGATGCGGATTTAGAGCCTGATCGGCATGGCCAAGCTTTTGACAAACCCTGGTGCGGTGGGTTCCTAGCCTTCAGAACCCAATCCATCGGGGCTGGACCAGCGCGCCTGGGCGTCGCGCACTTCGAACCGGACTCGCGGAATGACTCCAAAAGTCGTTCCCTCAACCAGACGGTGCGTGCTCGTTTTGTTGCTCTTGGACCGGTAGGCCTTGACCAAGGCCCCTTTCCCGTCGCGTGCGCAGATCAGACCAAGCGGGCCGACAAATGTGTGTTCGAGATTTCCGGAGTCGAAGGTTTCGACCTTCCAGTTGTCTTCCGGCGTTTTCGCGCAGTCCGGCGCTGCACTGGCGAGATCAGCTTCAGCAAAATAGTGGATCGCGCCAGTTGACTCAACGTTGAGGCTGCAGCCGCCTAGCAAGCCCGCAAGGGCCAAGGAGACAAACAATTTTCCCGGCACCTTCACCCTCCAAATCAAACCGAAACCGGTCTTTTCAGACCACAGCCTTATCGGCCGGCCCATCCTTCAGGACGAAACGCTTGTCGCAATAACCGCAATCGGCATAGCCGTGCTCGTCGATTTCGAGATAGACCCGCGGATGGCCGAGCGCGGTGGCGATCCCGGTTGCGCCGTCGCAAGAGACGCGGGTGGTGGTGACAAGGGCGATTTCAGGCTGCGTGCTCATGGCTGCGCCTCTAGCAGCGCCAGGCGGCGATTTCCAGCCTACTGGTACTGTAGCGTAACTGCAAATGTCCCAGCATATCTGCCTGGGGCTTGATTGGCCTTAACCCGCAAAGTTGCGCCGAGCGGAAACTGAAAAATCCCGGTTGCAGAGTTGATCCGAAACGCCAGCGGCGCTGTCGTCAGCTGCGCGGTTGGAGTACTGCCGATGATAAACGTATCCATCGTCATCGTGCCCCCGCCTCCGACCCGGTTGAGTGTGACCGAATTGCTGGTAACCGAGATCGCTACTCGCTGATTGTTTGCCCCGCGTCCCGCGAAGCTTGCGGGTTGAGGGGGCGCACCGGTCGCGAGTTTGACCCCCCCGGTTTTCGTTCGGGCTCCTGTTGGGGACAATACAACGGTCCCCGCAGTATTGCCCGGAACGATGCTGCCAAACACCATATCGTCGACTTTGAAGAAGCTGAGTGCAGACACGACAACTGCTTCTGCGCGGCCAGTTGCGGTTACAGTTTGGGCAGCGGCAGGGCTTGCTGCCAATCCAGCGCAAGCAAGTGCCACCAAGGCGCAAAATGCGCGCCACAGGCGCTGCACGGGCGTGCAGCAGACGGAAACCCCCCGGTTCATAGTTGCTCCTATAGGGCTGTCGCGATGAAGGGACCCTGCAACAACCTGGTTAACGGTACGGTAGGGAATTGCTTTCACCAGCGCGATTGCGGGGCTTTACGCGCCCTTGGCCCAGCCGCTAAGCGGGTCGGATGGAAACCCCCGCAGCCATCCGCATCCGCGACCTTGCCAAGGTCTATGCCCCCGCCGGTTCCGCACCGGCCAAACACGCGCTGAAAGGGGTCAGCTTTGACGTGCCGCAGGGGCAGATATTCGGCCTGCTCGGCCCCAATGGTGCCGGCAAATCGACCCTGATCAACATCCTTGCCGGACTGGTGATGAAGACCGGCGGATCGGCGGAAATCTGGGGTTTTGACATCGATGCCGATAGCCGCAACGCCAAACGCTCGATCGGGATCGTGCCACAGGAAGTGGTGTTCGATCCGTTCTTCACCCCGTTCGAAGTACTGGAAAACCAGGCCGGGCTCTATGGCGTGCCCAAGGCCGCGCGCAAATCGATGGAACTGCTCGGCGAGGTCCATCTGGCGGACAAGCACAATGCCTATGCCCGGACGCTGTCGGGTGGGATGAAGCGGCGCCTGCTGATCGCCAAGGCGCTAGTTCACATGCCGCCGGTGATCGTGCTGGACGAGCCGACTGCCGGGGTCGACGTCGAACTGCGCCGCCAGCTGTGGGATTTGGTCAGCGAACTTAACGCGCACGGGGTTACCGTGGTGCTGACCACGCATTACCTCGAAGAGGCCGAGCAGCT
Source organism: uncultured Novosphingobium sp. (assembly GCA_964582485.1). GTDB lineage: Bacteria > Pseudomonadota > Alphaproteobacteria > Sphingomonadales > Sphingomonadaceae > Novosphingobium. Next base: position 885 of record CAZOSI010000061.1, on the reverse strand, counting down.
GTGCGACCGGATCGCGATCATCAACCACGGCGAGTTGATCGCCAACCAGACCACGCGCGAACTGGTGGCGCTGGGGCGCGAGAAGGTCGTTGTGGTGACACTCGACAAGCCGGTCGGCGATTGCCCCAGCCATCCGGCGTTCCACAAGTGCGAAAAGACCGGCGAGGCCACGCTCGAGATCTCCTATGACAAGGACAAGTCCAATGCCGGCGAGGTCCTCTCGCTGATCCAAGGCATGGGGCTGAACATCGTCGATGTCACCACCCGCGAGGCCGATCTGGAGGACGTGTTCGTCAGCCTGACGAGTTCTGCTGCGGCATGAACACCGACGTCATCATCGTCGGCTCCGGCGCGGCTGGCCTTACCGCCGCGCTGGCCTTGGCCGACAAGGTCAAGGTGCTGGTCCTGGCCAAGGGCGAGCTGACCGGCGGGTCGACCGCCTGGGCGCAGGGCGGAATTGCGGCGGTGCTCGATGCCGGGGATACCTTCGAGAACCATATCCGCGACACGATGGTGGCGGGTGCCGGGCTCAACCGGCTGGAAACGGTCGAATTCGTGATCGAGCGCGCGCCGCATTCGATCCAGCGGCTGGTCGAACTGGGGGTGCCGTTCAACCATGAGGGAAATTCGCTCCATCTGACCCGTGAAGGCGGCCATTCGCATCGCCGGATCGTCCACGTCGCCGATGCGACCGGATGGGCGGTCCAATCGGCGCTGGTCAAGGCCGCCGAAGCCCACCCCAATATCACCTTGCTGCCGCATCAGGCCTGCATCGACCTGATCACCGGCAAGCATGAGGAACGCTATTCGGGCTCAGGGCGGGTCTGGGGGGTCTATGCCCTGAACGAGAAGACCGGCAAGATCGAAGCCCACACCGCCCGCGCC
>CAZOSI010000060.1:0-16489 GCA_964582485.1 uncultured Novosphingobium sp. | reverse complement strand
CCAGGACAATCCCGACGATATGGGTAGAGACCCCGCCCGGCACCGCCATGCCGATCATCTGCGGCAGGAAGGCCGCGTTATCGGCAATCAGCCGCTGCGGCACCCGGCCCGCGCGGACGATCTCTTGCCGGTGGTAGATATCGTGGAGGAAGGCATTGAGCGCGGTCACCCGTTGCTCGATCCCCTTGACCAGCTTGCGCCATTCGTGCGCCGAGATGATCCGCGGGACCATGTCGAACGGGATCAGCCGTTCTTCCCCGGCATTGTCACCATAGACGTTGAAAGTGATCCCGGTGCGGCGGAAAAAGCTTTCGGCCTCAATCCCCTTGCGCCGCAGCGAGGCGGCGTCCTGGCCGTGCAGCCACTCGCGATAGCCGGCATAGGCAGGGCGCACGCTGCCATCTTCGGCGAACATCTCGTCAAAAGACGAGGGCGAGTGATTCATGCCTGCGCTTCCCTTCCCCGCCATGACTGCCGCATGACGGGGAATAGTCAAGCACTTGCTGCACTTGCGAACACAATGGCCCGTTCAAAGTGTGAAACGATGCGCCGCGCAGCTCTTGGCATAGCCCAGCCCGCGCTTGAACGCCGGGTGGACTCGCACGGTGGCTGCGGCAACGGTCAGCTCGGTACGGACTGCCCTGCCGTATTCAGCCTCAATCGCTTCGCCAAGCTCGTCGACGGTCGGCAATTGCAGAGCGATCGCCTGGCCGAAGTTGAAGGCTTGTCTTGCCGGACCAGCGGACAGCGTTCCGTCCAGCCCGGCCTTTACAGTTTCGCGCGCAATACCTTCGCGCAGCGCTCCGCGTGCGGCGATCTCAACACAGGGCCCACAGTCTTCCGCCATCACTCCGCCCAGCCGGGCCATCGCTATTTGCTCGGCACTCGCCGCATGGCGGTGGAGCGTGAAGGGCATGAACTGCGCGAACTTTTCCGCGAGGTGCCCGGGGGCCTTGGCGAAGTCGGCAAGGTTTGGGGCGAGGTGCCAGGTCATCTTTTCGGCCAATGGCATGAACAGGCGCACCGGCATGGGTCCGGACGAAACCCGCTGGCGCGCCATCTGCAGGCCGATCCCGGTTAGAGCGATCAGCGGCGGGCCTAAGGTGCCGGGTGCCTCGATCCAGAAGATCCCGACCGAGCACAGCCCCTTGGCCACTTCCCACACGTGCAGGCCGCCATGCAGCGCCATCCACCCGGCCCCGGCCAGCGCCGATCCCCAGCGCATCGGCAGGTTGTGCGCGCCATAGCCCAGCAGCGCCGCACATGTCAGGTAAGCCAAGCCGATATCGCGGATGAGGTGTCCGTTCGCGGGGCCAGTCGCCTTGACTGTACCAACCCATTCGTACCAGCCCAGCGGACTGACCAGCATGAACAGCCCGTTCCCCAGAGCAATCAATGCGACCAGCGCCACCAGCACTTGCGCCAGCCGGTCCAGCGCGTCAGGTTTGCTCCACATGGCGAAGGTCCTTTCCTTTGCGACTCAATTCGGATATATGTTATCCGTATTAAAGGAGGCTGGCAAGCGATGCGATTGAGCCAGGGAGTGGAATGGGCCGTGCATGCCTGCACGCTGCTGGTTGCGGCGGGGCCGGGCCGCGGACTCAGCCTGGCGGCGCTGGCGGAATACCACGGCGTTCCCGCGCCCTACATGGCCAAGCAGATGCAGGCGCTAAGCAAGGCCGGGATCGTGCGCACCAGCCGCGGCAAGACCGGCGGCTATGCCCTTGCTCGCCCCGCAAATGAAATAACACTATGGGACGTCACCCGCGCACTCAATGGGCCAGAGCCGCTGTTCCAGTGCACCGAAATCCGCCAGCAAGGGCCCTGTGCTGCACGGCGCGAAGATTGCAAGCGCCCCTGCCATATCGCCAAGGCCTTCGCCGAAGCCGAACAAGCCTGGCGCAGCGTGCTGCAAGGCGTCACCATCGCCGATATCGCGATGGACGTCGGCCGCGATTCAGCGCCTCAACATCTAAGCCACGCGCTAAGCTGGCTGGGCGCGAACCTGACCGAGCTGCCAGGTGGCTAGGTCCTACTTCGCGTAAACCCGCCCCGATTGCGCCAAGCGCTGCCGCGAGGTGTTGACCGGCACGGCAATCGCCGTTCCCGGATCATAAACCTTGCCTTTGCCTTTACTGCCCTTGGGCACCCACACTTCGACCCAGGTGTTGGAATAGCCGTTGGGCTTGTAACGCACCCAATAGCCATCGGGATGGAGGCTCCAGCGCGATGCAGGCACATCGATGCTGCCTGGGCCGCGCGGTGCGATCCCGCCCAGCACCGCCACCCGTTCGATCTCCGAATAGGACGATCCCGGCGTGGTCAGCAGCCCGCGCATCCGGCTTTCCGCCTCAACCACTGTGCGCACTGGCCCCGGCATACCCCCGGTGATCGCGTTGAGCTGAGGGTTTGAAAGCACCGACAAGGCGCTGCGGTTAAGCGAAAGCAACTGCTTTTGAGTCAAGAGTTTGGCGGCTACGCCCTTCAGTCGCAGATCGAGATCCTCAAACTTGGCACGAGCGACGATTGCCCAGAGCAGCAATTGGATATCGTGCTGAGCGATTTCGGGATGGGCGACCGAATTGCGCAGGATCGACGTCACCGCATCCTTGGCCGAACCCTTGACCGGACCGAGCAGGTAACCATCGCCGCCGCCCGGACCATGGGTTCCGGCATGCAGGCAATAGGACTGCGCGTGCATCCGGTAATAACCTTCGCCGAGCACAAACCCGCCATCTGCACTGCGCGTCAGGCTGGTCAGATCCCGCGCGGCCATCGGTGGGGTGAAATTGTCAGTCGAAGGATCGCCCCAGATCGCATCCTTGAGCTGGGTCGAGATTGGGGCGGGCCCGGACAGCAGGTTGGGCACGCCCGGCGTCTTGACCGGAAGGTTGCGCACAACCGTTCCACCCAGTCCGCCAAGCTGCGCTTCTGCGGCGACGGCCACAAAACCGGTCTCAGAGAGCACCAACAGCAGTGGAATCAGCATCTTGATCGGTTTCATAGGATCACCTTTCAACGGGGCACGGCAAGCAATGCAGTATTGTCTGCCACGCAAATCTTGGCCGAGATTGGCAAAAACCGCCACCAATCGAAATTAGGATCAGGCCCGCCAGCGCAGCGACATGCAGGTGAACCCTGCGTCAATTGCGGCAATCGCACGGTTTTCGAGCGGCACGACTTTCAATCCATGGGCATCAAGCGCATCGAGGATCCGAGGAAAGTGCGCTCCGGCGATTACCCGATCATTGACCCGCAGAACATTGGCGCCGCCTTCTTCACTGCTAGGTACTTCGATCACCCGGTATCCGGCAAATATTCCGGTCGCAGCAAGCGCGCGTGTCGCCAGGACGGTTTCGGCATCAAGCAGGGAACTCGCAGTCTTGAGATGGAGCACCTCGGACGGAGTAACGGCCACTTCGCCGCGATAGCCCAGGTCGGCCAGCACCTCGACCAGCGCCTCGGCCCCATCGCGGGTTGTGCGAGCGGATAGCCCGATCAACACCTTGTCCGGCATCACCAAAACGTCTCCGCCGTCGGCATGGCCGCGAGGCAGATCGAACACGCTGTCGAACATCGTGTTAAGTGTCGAACGCAGGAATTCTCCTTCAGCCTCGCGACTCGGCGCGCCCGGACGCAGTACGATCGCCCCCTCCGGGAAAACCAGCGCCGGATCTTCTACAAAGATCGCATCGGGAAAGTCTTCCAGTGGGTCAAGCATGGTCAGCTTCAGACCGGCTTCGGCCAGCGCCGCAGCATAACCCGCATGCTCGCTAGCCACGTCAGCGAATGCCGGATCGGGCCCGCCACCGGCGCGCAGTCCTTTGACCACGCTAGTCCCCGGGCGGCGCAGAATAGCGTGGGTAAATTCGAACACGTCAGACAATTGCATTACCCTTCAACGTAAAAGAGCCGGAACGCATCGCTGCGCCCCGGCTCCCTAAAAGTTGAAACGCGATCAGGCGAGACCAGCCATCCGGCCGATAAAGATCAACGCCACCGCGCCCAAAAGCGACCAGATGAAACCGGCCGGCTTGAGCTGCGTACCAGGTTCTTTGTCGAGCATGCTGCCGACGAATCCTGCAAGGAACGAACCCGCGACGCCCAAAACAGCGCTCATGATCAAGCCCATTTGGACCGGGCCGGGATAGACATAGCGGGCCAGGATGCCCACGATCAGGCCAACAACGACCATGCTGACATATTTCATTGTGCTTCCCCTCTTCTGGGCCAGGCCTCACTAATGGCACTGCCCTTCTTTCAATTGCTGCAAGGCATACCAAAGGCCATGCCAAGTCAAGTGATTAGGTGCATTCCCCGATCCGTTCCATCTTCACGGTCTGCTCGATATGCATCGATTTTCCGCCCGGCATCGACATATCGGCCGAAACCCCCGCTTGGGAACCGGTTTCGCTGTAAGTGCCTTTGGAGACCGAGCGCAGCTGCATGCCTTCGCCGGTGTTGCAGGTGAACACCGAATCCACAGTTCCCGCCTTGGCGTCGAACTTTTCGAACTGGCACTTCCCCTTGCCGAGATGCTCTTTCATCACTTCCAGCCCGCGCGCCGATTGCTCGGGCGAAATGCAATATTCGGAGCTCGCCTGTTTGGACATCATTGCCTTCATCTGGCCGGCAAAGGCCGCTGGCATGCCTGGAATGTCGATCTTCTGGACCTCTATCGTCGTACGGTATTTGCCCGGCTTGAACTGGAACGCCATCTCGGCCGCGGCCCCGGCTGGATCGATCGCAGCCCCGCCTTGGTCAGCAGTATCGTTTGAGGCCTGGTTGCAGGCTGCCAGCGCCAGCGACGCAAGCGCGGCGAACACGGGTGAAACCAATCTGCGCATCAAAACCTGCTCCCGGATGACCTGCGATGGCGAAGCCTATCAAGCCGGCAAGCCCTTGTCGATTCGCTGTGTCCGGGCCATCCCGCCGGTGCTTTGCAGCGATTCCCTTTCAGACACGCACGTGCTTGCCCCGCCTTGCCGTAACGGCAAGCCGACCAGCGCTTTACGATAACGTAAACTTATCCTTGCGAACGGCGGAAAACCGGGCCAACCTCTGCACCAACAACGCAATCGGAGAGCGGCCATGGACCTTGAATTCAGCCCCGAAGAGATCGCCTTTCGCGAGGAAGTGCGGACTTTCATCGCCGAGAACTATCCCGCCCAGCTGCGCGGCAAGCAGGACGAAGGGGATGAGCTCTCCAAGGAGGACTTCCTCTCGTGGCACCGCGTGCTCCACGCCAAGGGTTGGGTCGCGCCGGCCTGGCCGGTCGAATATGGCGGCACCGGCTGGTCGATCACCCAGCGTTACATTTTCTCCGAGGAAACCGCGCGGGCCGACTGCATTCGGCTGATGCCGTTCGGTCTCTCGATGGTTGGCCCGGTAATTTACACCTTCGGTACGGCCGAGCAGAAAGCACATTTCCTGCCCCGGATTCTGTCGGGCGAAGATTGGTGGTGTCAGGGCTATTCCGAACCCGGATCGGGCTCTGACCTTGCCTCGCTGCGAACCAAGGCTGAGCGGGATGGCAACGACTATATCGTCAACGGCCAGAAGACCTGGACCACCATGGCCCAGCACGCTGACTGGGGCTTCTTCCTGGTCCGCACCAATCCCGAAGCCAAGATGCAGGAAGGCATCTCGTTCCTGCTGATCGACATGAAAAGCCCCGGGATCGAGGTTCGTCCGATCATCACTCTGGGCGGCGAGCATGAAGTCAACGAGGTGTTCCTGGACAATGTCCGCGTGCCGATGGCCAACCGCGTCTTTGAAGAAGACAAGGGCTGGACCTGCGCCAAGTTCCTGCTCGCGCATGAACGCGTCGGGATTGCCGGCGTCGCCAGTTCCAAACGCGGGGTTGAGCGGATCCGGGCAATCGCCAGCACCGAATTGGACGGCGAAACAGCGCTGCTGGCCAACCCGTTCTTCAAGCGCAAGGTTGCGGAACTGGAAATGGATCTTGCCGCGCTGGAGTTCACCGAACTGCGCACCCTGTCGGGTATGGCCGCTGGTCATGGTCCGGGGCCGGAAAGCTCGGTGCTCAAGATCAAGGGCAGCGAAATCCAGCAGCGCCTGACCGAACTGACCCTGGAAATGGCTGGCCATTACGGCGCGCCCTATTTCCGCAGCTTCGGTGATGGCGATAATGAACACGCGGTCGGCCCGATCTGGGCCAACAAGGCTGCGCCGACCTATTTCAACGCCCGCAAGACCACGATCTATGGCGGGTCGAACGAGATCCAACGCAACATCATCGCCAAGATGGTTCTCGGCCTTTAAATGGGGACTGTCCCTATTTAATTCGGGAACCCAACCCAGCCCATTCAATCACCGGCGTTTAAATAGGGACTGTCCCCATTTAAATCCGGCCTGGAAAGCAAGACTATGGACCTGAGCTACAACGAAACGCAGGACATGCTGCGCGATACCCTCGCGCGATTCCTGGCCGACACCTATGACTTTGAAACCCGCAAGAAAATGCTGACAAGCACGGAAGGGCGCGATCCTGGCATCTGGAAGGCAATCGCCAGCGAGCTGGGACTGACCTGTGCGCCGTTCGCCGAGGAATATGGCGGCATGGGCGGCGGCCACATCGAAAATGCGATCATGATGGAAGAACTGGGCAAGGTCATCGCGATCGAGCCCTGGCTGCAGACGGTGGTGATCGGCGGTGGCGCACTATCGGCGGTCGGCGGGGCCAAGGCGGCTGAAGTGATCCCGCAGATCATCAGCGGCGATTGCCTGATCGCCTTCGCCTATGCCGAGCCGCAGGGCCGCTATAACCTCGCCGATATCGGTACTTCGGCCAAGGCCGACGGCCCGGGCTTCATTCTAAACGGCCACAAGGCGTCGGTCTATGCCGCGCCCTGGGCAACGCACCTGCTTGTCACTGCCCGCACGGGCGGATCGCGCCGCGAACGCGCCGGTGTCGAACTGTTCCTGATTGACGCCAAAAGCCATGGGATCACCCGGCGCGACTATGCCACGGTCGATGGCTTCCGCGCCTCGGAAGTCTATTTCGAAAACGTCGCCATTCCCGGCGATGCCCTGCTGCCCGGCGGGATCGACCTGATCGAGCAAGTGGCCGACCAGGCGACGATCGCGATTTGCGCCGAAGGCACCGGGATCTCGCGCAAGCTGCTGTCGGGTACGGTCGAGTATACCCAGCAGCGCAAGCAATTCGGCCAGCCGATCGGCAAGTTCCAGGCGCTCCAGCATCGCATGGCGGATATGCTGGTCGATGTGGAACAGATCGCCTCGATGAGCCTGATGGGAACGCTAAAGCTCGATCTCCCCGCCGCGCAGCGTCAGGCCGCCGTAAGCCAGGTCAAGGCCAAGGTCAGCCGCGGGATCAAGGCGGTCGGCCAGAACGCGATCCAGACCCACGGCGGGATCGGCATCACCATGGAGCTGGCCATCGGCCACTACTTCAAGCGCAGCACCATGATTGAGAACCAGTTCGGCACCGCCGACTGGCATCTGGAACGCTATGAGGCGCTGACGCTGCCGGCCTAAGGCACGCGTGACCCCCATCACGGACAAAGCACGCCAATCACCCCATCCTGTCTTCCTGCACCATGTGACAGGAGGGCAGGATGAGCGAAGACCCACAGAGCAGCACACGCAACCAGACGCTGGCCCATGAGTGGGTCGGCCTGATAGCCCGCTGGGAAGCCTGCGCGCCGAGCGATCGCGCTTCCCATCCGGCAGCCAAACAGATCGACGCCTTGATCGGGGCACGCGAAGTCACCGTTTCCGAAGGCGGCGTGGGCTGGGAAAATCTGAACCAGGCCGAACAGTTGCTTGCCCGGTTCTTGGGCCTTAGTCAGCTGACTGTCGAATTCGCCAATCTTCTGGAGCTCGCCAAGACCCGCGCCTTGCCTGCACTCGCTGCCCACCAGGCCAATTCAGCGCTGTTTCCAGCGACTTCTAGCCACGAAGCCCAGGCCCGTGATGCCTATGTCGCGCTGCTCCACGATTTGCAGTCCGATCACGTCCAGCAACGCTTTCGCCGGTCTTTGTCTGGAGATGCGAGCCAGACGCTCTTCCGCTTTGGCGCGGTGCTCACAGTTGCTGCCACTCTCCTGCTTTCTCTTTTGGCCAGTCGAAGTGGCCATCTGGTCTTTGGTACCGAAGGCTTCGTATTCCTGCTCGTTGCAACAGCAGGCTGCGTCGGCGCATTCTTCAGCCGGACAATGACTTTCCTGGGCGACTCGCGCACCGGAACGACCTCATACGATACCTTCATCAGCGCCTATGTCGGGCGGAGCATGCGACTGAGGATCGGTTACGGGATGATCGGCGCGGTGGTATTCTACCTGATCCTCAAGAGCGGGATCGTCGCCGGAACGATCTTTCCGGACCCAGCAAAGCTACCCAAACCAACCAAGACGGTACTTATCGATATCGACATCGCCAAGGTCCTGGTCTGGTCTTTCATCGCCGGCTTTTCCGAACGGCTGGTGCCCGATACTCTGACCCGAGTCGAAGGCAAAGCTGCCGAAGCCAAATAGAACTCAGACCTTTCACGCATTCCGCGCCATCAGCCCGCCATCGACCGGGATCGTCGCCCCGGTGACATAGCTTGCCGCCGGCAGGCACAGGCTGAGCGTCATGTGCGCTACCTCTTCCGGCGCGCCATAACGGCGCAGCGCGGTGCGGCGGTGGGCGAAGGTCTGCTTGTCCATTTCAGAGACCTTGGCGGTCATGCCGGTATCGATTGGACCGGGGCAGATGCAGTTGACGGTAATCCCCTCCTTGCCCAGCTCCACCGCCAGCGCACGTGTCAGCCCGGTGACGCCCGCCTTGGCCGCGCTGTAGGGGCTGTTACGGCTGGTCGCACCAAGCGCCTCGGTACTGGCGATATTGACGATCCGCGGGCTGGCCGAACGCCGCAAGTGCGGCAGAGCGGCGCGGATCAGCCGCTGGTGCGCGGTCAGCAGCACCGTCACCGCGCGGTCCCACACCGCGTCGTAACCGTCATCGTCGATCGGACAGAAGGCGCTGATCCCGGCATTGTTGACCAGCGCGTCAAGCCCGCCGAACTGCGCAGCGACTTCATCGACCACATGCCGGATCGCGGCATGATCGGCCACGTCAAGCGCCCAGCCCCGCGCCGAATAACCCTTGGCACGCAGCTCCTTGGCAATGCCCTCAACCGCTTCGGCCGACAGATCCGTCAGAGCCACATTGGCGCCCTCGGCAGCGAAGACTTCGGCCGTCGCCCGGCCCATCCCGCTCGCCGCGCCGGTTACCAGCACGGTCAGCCCGTGCACCGAACGGCTCAGTTCCAGTCCCATCGATCCTGCTCCCTTGTTTGGGAATCGATTGTGGCCTGCCAACGCAGCCTTGCCAAGCAGCCTAGAAGGTGCGGTTGAGCGAGAGGGTCAGTTCGACATGTGCGTCGCGGTGCCGGAACTCCTCGACAACCGGCAGCGCCGCGCTGCGATTGGGGTCGAAGAACAGCCGCCGCCGCTGACCCGCAACATCGCCCGCATTCTCGGCATCGAGCCGCAAAGTGGTCTTCTTGTCGGGGCGATATTCCAAGAAGGCGATCACGAAGGGACCGGAGTTGAAGAAGCTGTCGAGCTCGTCGATCCGGTACACTGCCGAGGCGGACTCGCGATAAACTTCGACCCCGTAGGACCACTTGTTGAGATCGCGGCGCAGTTCGCCGTTGAAGCTCCAGGTTGGGCGGAACCCGCTCCACGGCCGGTCGAACCCGGTGATCGGATCGCGCACTGAGTGGGTCTGCCAGGTGCCGCCCAGCTTTAATCGGGTTGCCTTGAGCCCCAGCTTGTCGAGCGGCGCGTCGAGCGTCACCGCGGCAAAGCTGCGCTGCCCGCTGCCGATGTTGCCTGGCGCATCGAAGCCGTCGGGCGTCAGGATCCGGTCCTGCAACATCGAGACCCGGTCATGCCCCAGCTCCAGCCGCAAGACCCCCTGGCCCAGGATCGGTCGGTCGACCGTCAGACGCAATTCCCAGGTCCGCTGCGGGACCAGATCGGCATTGCCGCCGTTGATCCGGTCGTTGGCCAACTCGGCGCTCGACAGGAAGTCGAAGAAGTCGAGCTGGGCGACAGTGCGGCGGGCGACGAACTGGGCATGCCAGCCTCTGGGCCCTTTCCAATCGAGCGTCAGGCTCGGCTTGAGGTAGCTGAGGTTGCGGGTGGCCGTGGTATCTCCGCTTACTTCCAGCGCAGATGTTTCAAAGGCCAGCCGGCTTTCCAGCCGCAACCGCGGGCTGAGCTGGCGGCCGAGGTTAAGATAGCTCTCGGTTCGCACCTCATCCACCACTGCGCGGTCAATCGGCAGGTCAATCCGGGCCTTTGCCCCGCCCGCACCGATCGAATAGAGCTCGGTCGCATTCTCAAGCCGGTTGTAGGCGAGCTCGCTGCCGACCTCGAAGCTGAACCCCGCAACCTTCGGTGCCGACCAGCTGAGCCGCCCCAGTGCCTCATCATAGCGGGCGTCCAGCAACAGCTCGAACCCGCCCACCGTCTCGCCGTTCACCCGGTTGAAGCTTGTATCGTGGGCGTTGCTATCGCGCCGGTTGGCCAGTGCGACGAACTTGATCGTGCCCGAACCGAGCGGGCGGGCAATATCCCCGCCCACTTCATAGCGGGTCGGATAGAAGTCCTGCTCCAGCCGGTCGTCGCGCTCTGGTCCGTTGGCCGGGGTGACGTGGTTGGTCTGCTTCAGGTTGAAGTGCCCGGGGGCATAGCGCAGGTTGATGTGCTCGGCGCTGCGGCTGCTCGGCTCGTGTGACCAGCTGGCCGAGAACGAGGGGAATCGATTCCAGATCCGGTTGACCTTGTCGCGGTATTCGATCTGCTGGCCAGTGGCGATCCGGCGGACATCGTCATAGCCGACCTCAACTTCACCTTCGCGCCCGCTGCTGGCCGAAAGGTTGATCGTCGATCCTCCGGTCTTGATCAGCACCGATGCTTCCAGGTTAGGCACCACCCATCCGGTATGGACCCGGGTCAACGACCCCTTCACATTGCCGCTGACCCCGCCGGCCTGCGACAGCACGATGTTGAGCACCTGGCTTTTCCCGGCATAGTCCGAGCCATAAAGATCGCCCGGCCCCAGCTCGACCCGCAGCACCCGGCTGGCCGGGATCCGCGCCAGGATCTCGCCCAGCGATTCCGACTTGGACGAGGGCCGCGCCCCGCCAATCACGACATTGCCCGCCGCCCCGCTGAACCCGCGCACCTCATCGTCGCTCTGTTCGATCGCGAAGCCCGGGACCCGGCGGACAATATCGAGCGCGGTGTTGGGGGCAAAGGGCGCGAAGTAGGCCGCATCATAACGGGTGACCCGGTCCTTGACGGTGGGCACCGCGCTGCCCTCTGCCGCCTCGGCCGCGGCGGGTTCCGGCTCGGTCGCAGTCTCCGCCAGGGCGGGTGCAGCCAGCCCAAGCGACAGAACCAGCGCCAGCGCGGCCCGGCTGGCCTGGCCTGGCGCAGCTCGATAATGACGGAAATTCAGTGCCATAAGTCTCCCCACCCGGCATAAATGTCATGCCGGCCGGGAATGCGCGCCCGATGCCCTCCCCGCACCCAGCGCCGCCCCCTGTCCGATCGGCTTTCCCATTCAAGCCTTGCCCAGCCGGGCTGGCCAGACCGGATCGACCAAGGGCACGGGCCGCCCGACCAAGCGGCGTGGCAGCCCGACGAACGCCATGGACCGGCCCGGCGGCACCCGAAAAGTCACACATTGCGTGAACTTGGCCGGCGGAACCTGACAAACCTGACAGGGTTCAGGGAATGGAAATAGGGCGTCGCTCTGTGTCAAGTTTGGTCACCAGTTGTCGCCTTGCGCTAATGTGTCTTATCTCTCGTTTCCCTTCGTGCTCCTCGGGAGGCGGAGATGTTACTGCGGAACTGCTGATACGGCCCCATGCTGCGGCTCCTTGCTTCGGACGAAACTGGATGTGTTGCGGCTTTGGGGGGTGGAGGAAAATTGGACAGAAAAGCAGCCCATCCCCTGACAGGCCAGATGCAATTACATGCCATCCCGGCAATCTCCGCCACCTCCACTTGCCAATCCGATCAGGCGTGGCCATCTATAGTACAGGCGGCGGCAAGGCGGTTGAATGAGGGGATTCATTTCTTATTCGCATGAAGACCGGAAGGTTTGCGATGAACTGCGCAAGCCGCTGAAACACCTATGCAAACTTTTTGATATCGACGAGTTCTGGTTTGACGAAGCCACCCCAACGGGGCGCTGTTTCAGAACCGGTTATGAAGCCGCAATCGATGCAGCACAAATCTATGTCATCCTGATCAGCGCCAATTCGCTGTGGTCCGATGAAATCATGGACCGCGAAATTCCCCGTATTCAAACCAAGTTCAACAGCGATCCCGCCGCGAACCTCATTCTGCCGGTCGTGGTCGATGAATGCTTGTGGCAAGGCGTCGTTGGCACGCTGCTCGCCTCACCGCGCGATGAAAAGCTGGCACTCAAGCCGCTGAAAGAGTGGAAGCCGCTCAATCGCGGAATCAACCGCGTGGGCCAGCAATTCCAGCAAGCGATTGGCGATCATTTTGGGCTGAAGCCCAAACTGCTGTTCGATTGGGGCAAGCCATGACCCCGCTGGAGCGGCTGACTGAAGCCGTCATCGCCACCGAGTTTTCGGTCCGCCGGATTGAACAGTGCTTTAACCAGTTCAACAATCCCTTCTGGCCAGAACTGCTTGCCCAGCCGCTCAGTCTGGCCAAGGAGTACCTGGCGATCAACCGCTCAATGCCGACTCCGTCTGTGGCGGAAGACTATGTCGATCTTGCCGGAATCCTGGGTGAAATCGAATGGCCGCCAACCGGGGCGGATCCGGATCAAGACGCACGCCTTTTCGATTTGCAAGACCGGGTCGGCCGACTCGTCATTGATTGCCTGACGATTGTTGCTGCCGCGAGGAACATGGGGATCGGCTATGCCCAGCCGACTTCGATTCACCCCGACGGCCTGCAAGTGCCGCGAACCGGCCATGCCGCCACCTTGGCGGCGATTGCCGGTCATGTCGATGATCTGGAATTCCAGCTGAATCAACTGGCCGATTCCCGGAACGACAACGCTGCAACGCCGCGCCAGCGTGCGATCGTTGCCAGCTATCGCCAGGTAGTGACCAGCAACATTCACAAGATTCGTGCCGCCATTCAGACAGGCAGCACCATCGCGCTGGAGGTGCTGGATCGTACCGGGGGTGCGCTGGTTACCGCCACCCGCCAATTCGTCGCGACAATCCGCGCCGGTGCCAGTCGCGCCACTCCAGCGCTGCGGACAGCGGCCAAGGCTGTGAGCAAACCGGTGCAAGGCATGGTGCGCAGCTTCGGCGCGATAGTGAAACGAATCCTCGGCGAAAGCGGGAATCCTGCCCCGCCCCCTCCGCCTTTGCCCGATGACTTTGTCGAACAAGCCCACGCGATGATCCTCGCTGGTACGGTGCCGCCTGCGCACTGGGTGCCGGATTTGACTACGCTCGATTTCAGTGTTGAACCGCTGACCGACCTCGACCCGCTTGCCGGGTTGATCGCGCTGCAACGCCTTGACCTGATGGGCACGCGGATCAACGATCTCGCCCCGCTCGCTGGGCTGACCGCGTTGCAACGCCTCGTCTTATGGAAAACGCAGGTCAGCGACCTCACCCCGCTTGCTAGGCTGACCGCGCTGCAACACCTTGATCTAATGCATACGGAGACCAGCGACCTCACTCCGCTTGTCAGGCTAACTGCGCTGCAACACCTTGACCTGATAGGCACACAGGTTAGCGATCTCACCCCGCTCGCCGGGCTGACGATGCTGCAGCACCTCATGCTGAACCGCACGCAGATTAGCGATCTCACCCCGCTTACCGGGCTGGAGATGTTGGAAGGCCTTGACCTTGTCGGCACGCAGGTTAGCGATTTTGCGCCACTCGCCAGGCTGACTGGTCTGCAAAGCCTCAACTTGCGCGACACGCAGATCAGCGACCTTGCCCCACTCGCCCGGCTGACGGGGCTGCAACTCCTCAACCTGAGCGGCACGCAGATCAGCGATTGCACCCTGCTCGCCGGGTTTACGGCGCTGCATATCCTCGACCTGAGCGGCACGCAGATCAGCGACTTCACCCTGCTCGCTGGGTTGACAGCGCTGCAAAGGCTCCACCTGAACGACACGCAGGTCAGCAACCTCGCACCGCTCGCTGGATTTACAGCGCTGCAGAACCTCTACTTGCGCGGCACGCAGGTCAGCGACCTCGCACCGCTCGCCGGGTTAACAGCGCTGCAACGCCTCAATCTGAGCGGCACGCTGGTAAGCGACCTCGCCGCAGTCTCCGACAAGTCGGATTTGACCGTCCGTGTCAAAGATGACGCGCACGCAGCTGCGCTGCGGATGACCCTGTTGGAAGGATCCAAAGTCAGGGTCATCGTTCCGGCCGTTGAGAATGAGCATCTCTGGGAGTTTAAGCGCCCTGCTTTCTGATCGCCATGACATGGCACGATAGCCGGCGCCGGAAGTCCAGTTGGCCAATGCTCTCCCCATTGCAGAACGCACCGTGAACGGCCATATCCCGCCCATGGCCGAACTCATCATCCGCCGGGGCCTTGCCGAGCCTGATACCTCCGGGGCGTTTGTCCCGCACAAGCCCGCCCGGCCCGAAAAGGCCGATGGCGGCAAGCCGTTCCGCATCGTCAGCGAGTACCAGCCGGCTGGCGACCAGCCGACCGCGATTGCCGAACTGGTCGAGGGCATCTCTAACGGCGAAGCGACGCAGGTGCTGCTGGGCGTCACCGGCAGCGGCAAGACTTTCACCATGGCCAAAGTGATCGAGCAGCTGCAACGCCCGGCGCTGATCCTCGCCCCCAACAAGATCCTCGCCGCGCAGCTTTATGGCGAGTTCAAGAGCTTCTTCCCCGACAACGCGGTTGAGTACTTCGTGTCCTACTACGACTATTACCAGCCCGAAGCCTATGTCCCCCGCAGCGATACCTACATCGAGAAGGAATCGAGCGTAAACGAGGCGATTGACCGGATGCGCCACTCGGCCACCCGGAGCTTGCTCGAACGCGATGACGTGATCATCGTCGCTTCGGTCAGCTGCATCTACGGGATCGGCTCGGTTGAAACTTACTCGGCGATGATCTTCGACCTCAAGGTTGGGGAGAGCATCGACCAGCGCGAACTGATCCGCAAACTGGTCGCCCAGCAATACAAGCGCAACGATGCGGCCTTCCAGCGCGGCACATTCCGGGTGCGTGGCGACAGCCTGGAAATCTATCCCTCACACTACGAAGACATGGCCTGGCGGATCAGCTTTTTCGGCGACGAGATCGAATCGATCAGCGAGTTTGATCCCTTGACCGGCAAGAAGGGCGCCGCGCTCACGCATGTGCGGGTCTATGCCAATTCGCACTATGTGACCCCCGGCCCGACGATGAAGCAGGCCACCGAGGCGATCCGCTTCGAACTGGTCGAGCGGCTGAAGGAGCTGGAGGCCGAGGGCAAATTGCTCGAGCATCAGCGGCTCGAGCAACGGACCAATTTCGACCTTGAGATGATCGCCGCGACGGGTAGCTGCGCGGGGATCGAGAACTACAGCCGCTTCCTCACCGGCCGCCTGCCCGGCGAGCCGCCGCCGACCTTGTTCGAATACCTGCCCGACAACGCCCTACTGTTCGTCGATGAAAGCCATCAGACCGTGCCGCAGATCGGCGCGATGAGCAAAGGCGACCATCGCCGCAAGATCACCCTGGCCGAATATGGCTTTCGCTTGCCCAGCTGCATCGACAACCGCCCGCTGCGGTTCAACGAATGGGACGCGATGCGGCCGCAGACCGTGGCGGTTTCGGCCACGCCCGGCAACTGGGAAATGGAGCAATCAGGCGGCACTTTTGCCGAACAGGTAATCCGCCCGACCGGACTGATCGACCCGCCGGTCGAGATCCGCCCGGTCGAGGATCAGGTCCAGGATTGCATCGAACAGTGCCGCCAGGTCGCGGCAGCCGGCTACCGCACGCTCGTCACCACGCTGACCAAGCGCATGGCCGAGGACCTGACCGAATTCATGCACGAGGCCGGGCTGCGGGTGCGTTACATGCACTCCGATGTCGAGACGCTCGAACGGATCGAACTGATCCGCGACCTGCGCCTCGGCGTCTATGACGTGCTGGTCGGGATCAACCTGCTGCGCGAGGGTCTCGACATCCCCGAATGCGGCCTCGTCTGCATCCTCGATGCCGACAAGGAAGGCTTCCTGCGCAGCGAAACCTCGCTGATCCAGACCATCGGCCGCGCCGCGCGCAATGTCGATGGCCGGGTGATCCTCTATGCCGACCGGATCACCGGCAGCATGGAACGCGCGATGGCCGAAACCGACCGCCGCCGCGAAAAGCAGCACGCTTACAACATCGAACACGGCATCACCCCCGAAACGATCCGCCGCGACATCCACAACATCGTCGCCGACACCGCCAGCCGCGACGGCGTGCTCGTGGAGATC
>CAZOSI010000059.1:3112-16522 GCA_964582485.1 uncultured Novosphingobium sp. | reverse complement strand
ACGCGATCCGCCGCGCCACCGACGTGATGCTGGCCGGCAAGGTCGCCTGCGTTGCCGGGTTTGGTGACGTTGGCAAAGGCTCTGCCCAGTCGCTCCGCAATGGCGGCGCACGGGTGATGGTCACCGAAATCGATCCGATCTGCGCATTGCAGGCCGCGATGGAAGGTTTCGAAGTCGTCACCATGGAAGACGCGGTCCAGCGCTGCGACATCTTCGTTACCGCCACTGGCAATGCCGACGTCATTACCGCCGAGCACATGAAGGCGATGAAGCCGATGAGCATTGTCTGCAACATTGGCCACTTCGACAGCGAGATCCAGATCGCCGCGCTCGACAATTATAAGTGGAGCGAGGTCAAGCCGGGCACCGACCTGGTCGAGTTCCCGGACGGCAAGCAGATCATCGTTCTGGCCAAGGGGCGCCTGGTCAACCTGGGCTGCGGCACCGGCCACCCCAGCTTTGTGATGAGTGCCAGCTTCACCAACCAGACGCTGGCCCAGATCGAACTGTTCACCAATCCGGCGCAGTACAAGAACGAAGTTTATGTCCTGCCCAAGCACCTCGACGAAAAGGTTGCTGCGCTGCATCTGGAAAAGCTGGGCGTGAAGCTGACCAAGCTGAGCGACGAACAGGCCAGCTACATCGGCGTTCCGCAGACTGGTCCGTTCAAGCCGGATCATTACCGCTACTAAGCGCCGATAAGCCCACAGCTTGCGTGCGCGATTCGGTTGTAATCCGGGCCGCGCGCGCATAGCTGGAAGCCATGACCTTCACTCCAACCGCGCTGGCTCTGCTCGGGCTGCTGCTGGCGGCCTGGACGCTGGCTGCGCTGATCGCGGTGATCGCCGCGCGGCGGCGGGAACGGCAGGCAGAATCTGGCGTGCGCCATGCCCGGCGGCTGGCGCGGATGGTTGACGAAAGTCCGGCCTTGCCATTGCTGGTGCGGGTCGACGGCAAGATCGAGGCGCCGCAGCGGCTGGCCAACTGGCTGGGGCTGGAAAAGGTCCCGCAATTCCTGACCGAGCTCGACGGCGGCCGTATCGACGGCGGCGGCGGCGGGCTGACCACCGAACAACTCCATGAACTGACCGAAGCGGTACGCCGCTGCCAACGAACTGCGGCGCCGTTCCGGATGGTGGCCACGCCGCGCGGATCCAAGCGAAGCCTGGCGCTGCGCGGTCACCTGGCCGATCCGCAAATCTCGCCCGGCGGCGCGGCGCTGGTCTGGGTATTCGACTTTTCCGACAGCGAGAGCGAACTGGTGCAGCTGCGCGACGAAGCCGCACGGGCGCGCGATGATTTCGCTGCGCTGGTCGGGCTGATCGAGGCCGCGCCAATGCCGATGTGGTTCCGCGGCCCCGAGGGCGATCTGCGACTGGTCAATCAGGCCTATGTCCGCGCCGTTGCCGGTGAAGATGCCCGCCGGGTTGCCGAAGCCGGGGTTGAGCTGATCGAGAGTGTCGATGGCCTGACCGCCCGCCAGATCGCATTGCAGGCGGCAGCCAAGCAATTGCCGATCGAACGGATCGTATCCGCCACGATCGATGGTCAGCGCCGCGCGCTGCGTGTCTCGGACCTGCCGCTGGGGCAGGAAGGTGTGGCTGGCTATGCCGTCGATATCGAAGAGATGGAGGAGCTGTCGCGGTCGCTGCGGGCGTTCCGCGATGCCCAGCGTGCCATGCTCGACCAGCTTTCGGCCGGGGTGGCGCAGTTCGATGCCAAGCGCCAGTTGACCTTTGCCAACCCGCCGTTCCAGCGGGTCTTCGCGTTGCAGAGCACCGTGATGCTCGATCCTCCGCAGTTCGAACGGTTGCTCGATCTGGCCCGCGATGCCGGCCGTGTGCCTGAGGCACGCGATTTCCCTGCCTGGCGACGTGAGCGGGCCGCCTGGTTCATCGCCAGCAGTGCACAGGAAGAAGCCTGGATGCTGGCCGATGGAACCCACCTGAGGATCGTCGCCCAGCCGCTGCCCGATGGCGGACTGATGCTGATTGCCGAGGACCGGACCGAGCAGCTCCAGCTTTCCGCCGCGCGCGATACCTTGCTGCGCACGCGCACTGCCACCTTCGACAGCCTGTTCGAATCGGTCGCGGTCTTTGCGCCAGATGGGCGGCTGCAATTGTGGAACCGGCGGTTCGCGGCCGATTGGGGGCTGGAGGACGTCTTCCTCGATCAGCATCCCAGGATCGAAAGTCTGCTCGAGCAGATCGCCCGCCAGCTGATCAAGCCGACCCGGGTCAAGGCGGTAGGCGACGTGATCCGCGCCGCAACGCTTGACCGAAAGCAGACTGGTGGCCGCGCTGTGCTCACGGATGGGCGAACGCTGGAATTTGCGGGTGTGCCGTTGCCCGACGGCAATGGGCTGCTGACTGTGCTCGACATCACGGATTCGCAGAAGGCGGAGGAGGCGCTCAAACAGCGCGCTGCAGCGTTGGAAGAGGCCGATGCGATGAAGACCCGCTTCCTCGCCAACATGAGCTACGAATTCCGCACACCGCTGACCTCGATCGGCGGGTTTGCGGAACTGCTTGAAGCCGGGTTAGGCGGCGACCTGTCGGAAAGTGGCAAGGAATATGTCGGCGCAATCCTCTCGTCGGTTGAACGGTTGGGCGAGCAGATCGAGTCTGTGCTGGACCTGTCGCAAAGCGAAGCCGGTATGCTCCCGCTGGCCCGCGAAGAAATCGATTTGCTGCCGTTCGTGACCAAACTGGTCGAAGACCGGGATGAGCGGATCAAGGCCGCCGGACTGACGCTCGACCTGCGCGGGGACAAGGGTGCCGGCCGGATTGAGGGCGACAAGCGCCGGCTCGGGCGGGCCATCGGCCACCTGATCGACAATGCCATTGCCGCAACCGCGATCGGTGGGCGGGTGCTGGTTGAGCTGGGCCTGCACAAGGGCAAGCCGCGGATCGTCATTTCCGACAATGGTGGGGGCATGGACTCCGCGACGCTGGCGCGTGCACTCGAGGGGATCAAGGTCAGCTCCGATGGCAAGGGCGTTGAGCGCCGCCAGGGCCTTGGCCTGCCGCTGGCCCGCCAGCTGATCGAAGCGCACGGCGGCAATCTCGAACTGCTGAGCGAGCCGGGGCAGGGAACTGCGGCGATCGTTGAACTGCCGTGACAGTTGCGCTTCCGGATCTGGCCGCGATGGAGCGGTTCGGCGCGCAGCTTGCCGAGGTTTTACGGCCGGGGGACGTTGTCGCCCTGTCCGGCGGATTGGGTGCGGGCAAGACGACGCTGGCCCGAGCGATCATCGCCGCGCTGGGCCATCGGGGCGAAGTTCCGTCGCCCAGTTTCGCGATTATCGAGACATACGATCCGCCCGCACTGCGCCTGCCGCTGGTCCATGCCGATTTCTACCGTTTAAAGCGCCCCGAAGAACTCGAGGAGCTGGGGCTGGACGATTACCGCAGCGGTGCTGCGCTGATCGCGGAATGGCCTGAAATGGCGGGTGGGTTTGCCCATGAGCCGGGCTGCCTGTCGATCCGGTTGGAAACTGCGGAAACGGGGCGGATTGCGATTGTCGAACCGGGGACGGATTGGCTAGGGCGGATATGATGAGCGACAATCTTCCTGCCGGCCTAGAGGCCTTTCTTGCCACCGCCGGTTGGGCCGATTCAGAGATCGAGCCGCTGGCTGGCGATGCCTCCTTCCGCCGCTACTTTCGCATTCGCCGCGGCGAAAAGACCGCGATGCTGATGGATGCGCCGCCGCCGCAAGAGGATCCGCTGCCTTTTCTCCGCGCCGCCACCTGGCTTGACGCCAATGGCCTGCGGGCACCCTACATCCTGGCCGAAGACGCGGCGCGAGGGCTGGTTCTGCTGGAGGACTTTGGTGATGTTCGGGTGCGCGAGTACTTGGACGATTGGCCTGCCGATGCGGCAGAGGTATATCGCGCCGCAATTGACGCGCTGATTAACCTGCACCGTCTGCCGCCGGGGCCGTTTCTCGACTATTCGATGAGCGAATATGTCCGCGAGGCCAAGCTGCTGATCGAGTGGTATTGTCCTGCGCAGAACCTCTATGTCGATGGAGCGGGCTATGTGGCGGCCTGGGAAAAGGTGCTGGGCGATCTGCTGCCGCGCCAGCGCCCGGGGGTCTGTGTGCTGCGTGATTATCACGCCGAAAACATCATGCTGCTGGGCTCGCTGGGCAAGCAGGGACTGCTCGATTTCCAAGACGCGCTCAATGGCCATCCGGCCTATGATCTGGTTTCACTGCTGCAAGACGCGCGGCGCGATGTTTCGCCCGAGCTTGAGGCAGAGATGTTCGACTATTACGTCGAGCAGACCCGCGCAGGGGACGATTTTCTGGCCGACTATGCCCGGCTTGGCGCGCAGCGCAATGCCAAGATCGTTGGGATCTTCGTGCGGCTGTGGAAGCGCGACGGTAAACCCAAGTACCTGGACTTGATTCCTCGGGTCTGGGCCCTGCTGGAGCGTGACCTGACCCACCCGGCGCTGGCCCCGGTAGCCGCCTGGTTCGATGCCAATGTGCCGGCACAGCTGCGCGAAGCGAGCGGCGGCGCTTTTAATCCATGACAATGCCCGGTACGGCGATGATCATGGCAGCGGGCAAAGGCACGCGGATGATGCCGCTGACCGCCAGCAAGCCCAAGCCGCTGGTCGAAGTGGCCGGAACCACCTTGCTGGACCACGTGCTCGATCTGTTGCGAGGTGCCGGGGTCGGCCGGATCGTCGTCAACGTCCATTACTTTGCAGACCAGATCGAGCAGCATCTGGCGCGCCATGCCGGCGATTTCGACGTCGTGATTTCCGACGAACGCGATCTGCTGCGCGATACCGGGGGCGGGCTGATAAAGGCCTTGCCGCTGATCCCCGATGATCCGTTCTTCTGCATCAATGCCGACAACTGGTTTGCCGACACACCCGAGCATGCGCTTGAACTGATGGTCCGGGCCTGGGATCCGGCCAGAATGGATGTCTTGATGCTGGTCGTGCCGTTTGCGCGCGCGGGAAACAGTCAGGGGCAGGGTGACTTCGATCTCGATGCCGAAGGCCGGCTCTCGCGCGAGGGGCCTAAGCGGGCTCGGCCTTACGTCTGGACCGGGATCCAGATGCTGGCCCGCGAAGTGGTTTGCGATCCCCCGGCGGACGTTTTCTCGACCAATGTCTTCTGGGACCGTGCGATCGCTGCCGGACGATGCCACGGGATCGTGCATCAGGGCGACTGGTTCGATGTCGGTTATCCCGAAGCCATTACCATGACCGAGGCCGCGCTGGGCTATGGCGGATAGGCCCGGCCCGCAGGTTTATTCGATCGCCGCGCACCGCGGCTTTGCCGATGCGCTGGTTGCCGGGCTGATCCCGCGCTACGCCGAGCAGGATCTGGGCCTCGCCCGGCTGACCCTGTTGCTACCGTCCAGCCGCGCGGTGCGGATCGTGACCGAGGCTTTCGTGCGCCTCTCAGGCGGGGGAATGTTGTTGCCGCGGATGGCGGTGGTCGGTGACCTCGACCTTGACGAGACATTGGGGCCTTTGCTTGATCCGCTGGGGGTCGGCGCAGATGTGCCGCCCGCTTCCGATCCGACCGCGCGCTGGCTCCGACTGGCCGATCTGCTGCGCGATGAGCTGGGCCAGGAAGCGCCCAAGGCTCCGGGCTTGCTGCGTCTTGCGTTTGAGACGGGCCGGACGATGGACCGCCTGGCGGTCGAAGGGCTTGAACTGGGCGACCTGTTGCAGGAGCGGATTGCCGGGATTGTCGGTGATCTGGCCGGGCACTGGCAGGATGCCACCCGTACTTTCGCGCGGGTCCAGGCGCGCTGGCTGGCCGAGCTGGCTGCACGCGGCGAAGTCGACCCGCCGACCCGCCGCAACCAGTTGTTCGATCATGCCGCCCAGCGCTGGCAGGCATCGCCGCCGCCGCATCCGATTGTTGCCGCCGGAATTACCAGCGCCTCTCCGGCGCTGGCGAAGCTGCTGCGAGTAGTGGCGCAATTGCCGCAAGGGGCGGTGATCCTGCCCGATCTAGACCTGTCGCTTGATGAAGCAGTCTGGCAGTCACTGGGCAGCGCCGGGATCCCTGCCGCCGAAGGCGAAGCGCCGTTCGGGGAGCGCGATGCGCTGGCGCACCCGCAGTATCACCTGAAGCTGCTACTAAATCGAATGGGCGTGAACCGCACTGAAGTCGATCCCTGGCACCGGGCCGGGATGGCGGCCGCGCCGCCAGAGCGGAGCAAGGCGATCTCTAACCTGTTCCTTCCGCCAGAGGGGAGTGCAGGTTGGGTCAGCCTCAAACCCGAGCATCGCCGCTTGAGCGGCGTGCGGCTGATGGAATGCACGCATCCGGGCGAAGAGGCACAGGCAGTGGCCTTGCTGATCCGCGAGACGCTTGAAGTGCCAGACAAGCGGGTCGCGCTGGTCTCTCCGGACCGAGGGTTGGCGACGCGGGTAATCGCTCACCTGAAACGCTGGGATGTGGTCGCCGACGACACCGCCGGTCGCCCGCTGCCGCAGACGCCGGCGGGGCGGGTGCTGCTGCTGCTGGCCGAAGTGGCGGCCGATCAGGCCGGTGCGGTCCCCCTGCTGGCGCTGCTGACCCATCCACTGGTCGGGGCAGGAGAGGGCCGCGCTGCCTGGCTCGACAATGCCCGCGCGCTTGATCTGGCGCTGCGTGGCCCCCGGATCGCACCGGGGCTTGTGCCCTTGCGCGCGATCGTTGCCGAGCAAGCCCGGCGGGGGCGCGGGGCTGGGATTGCCGACTGGTGGGATGGGTTCGAGCTGGTGCTTTCGCCGCTGTTGGCGGGCGGTGATGAGACAAGCCTGGGCGAAGCGTTGGGCCTGCTGAGCGCTGCGGCTGAAGCATTATGCGGAGAGCGGCTGTGGGGCGAGGCCGATGGCCGTGCGCTTTCGGCCTGGCTTGAGGAGCATCGCGCCGCCGCCGATGGCACCGGGATGCGGCTGTCGATCAAGGATCTGCCGGCGGTGCTGCGCGACGCGATGGACCGGGTGTCGGTCCGTCCGCCATGGGGCGGACATCCGCGGGTGGCGATCTACGGCTTGCTCGAAGCGCGGATGAGCCGTGCCGATCTGGTGATTTGCGCAGGGCTGACCGAAGGCAGCTGGCCGGCCACACCCAGCCCCGAACCCAGCCTGCCGCCGCCGGTGCTGCGCGCGCTCGGCGTACCCGGCGGCGAGTTTCGGATCGGGCTTGCCGCACATGATCTTGCCGGTGCGCTGGGCGCGCCCGAAGTGGTGCTGAGCTGGTCACAGCGTGACGAGGGCGGCCCGGTGATACCCAGCCGTTTTGTGCTGCGGGTCCAGGCGATGCTGGGCGAACTGGCCGAAGCACACCGCGAAAGCGAGGCTCTCACCCTGGCCCGGGCGATCGATCATTTGCCTCAACTACCGGCCTATCCACGCCCGCAGCCGTGCCCCAAACTGGCGCAACGCGACGTGCCTTTGGCAGTGACAGCGATCGACCGGCTGCGCGGCGATCCTTTCCAGTTCTACGCTTCCGCGATCCTGCGGCTGCGCGCGCTTGATCCACTCGATGCCGATCCCAGCGCGGCGTGGAAGGGCACCGTCGTTCATGCGGTGATGGACCGCTGGCACAAGGCCGGAGGGCGCGCCGGGGAGCTGCTGGCGATAGCGGCGGAAGAACTGGCTGCGATGCAGGCCCACCCGCTGGTGCGGGGGCTATGGTGGCCGCGCCTGTCGCGCGGGCTGGAATGGATCGACGCCCAGATCGCGCGGGATGCCGGTGAAGGACGGTCAGTTCTGGCCAGCGAGATAAAGGGTGAGATGGTGCTCGCCGGGGTCAGGATTCATGGCCGCGCCGACCGGATCGATTCCAGAGCTGACGGCAAACTGGTGGTGGTCGACTACAAGACCGGGGCACCGCCAACCGGCTCGCAGGTCCAGCAAGGTTTCGCGCTCCAGCTTGGGACGCTGGGCCTGATCGCGGCGAGCGGAGGCTTTGCCGGAGTCTCTGGCACGCCGGATGGTTATGAATATTGGTCTCTGGGCAAGAGCGACAAGAGCGAGACCGAGTTCGGCTATTGCTTCGAGCCGGTACTCGAAGGCCGCAAGAAGTCGGGCCTGCCGCGCGGCGAGTTCCTTACCGAAACCGAACGCTATCTGCATGATGCGATCGCGCGTTGGATCAAGGGCTCCGAACCTTTCACCGCGCGGCTCAATCCCGACATCGGCGGCTATAATGATTACGACCAGCTGATGCGGCTCGATGAGTGGCAGGCGCGCGGGGAGGGCGGGGCATGAGCCGACTGTTTCCCTTGACCGATCAGCAGCACCCTGCGGTCGATCCGGGCGAGGTCGTCTGGCTTTCGGCTTCGGCCGGGACGGGCAAGACCCAGGTCCTCTCGGCGCGCGTGCTGCGCCTGCTGCTGCAGGACGATGTTCGCCCTGATCAGATTCTGTGCCTGACCTTCACCAAGGCCGGTGCGACTGAAATGGCGACCCGGATCAATGAGGTGCTGGCGCGGTGGGTTAGGGCGGATGCCATCTCGCTGGCGCAGGATTTGAAGGCGATCGGCGCGGATTTCACCCCGGTAAGCCAGGCCAAGGCTCGCCGCTTGTTCGCCGAAGTGCTCGACTGCCCCGGCGGCGGCCTGCGGATCGATACGATTCACGCTTTTGCCCAGTGGCTGCTCTCGGCCTTTCCCACCGAAGCCGGACTTTTGCCGGGCGTCAAGGCGATGGAGGATCGCGACCGCGATCTGCTGCTGCGCGAAGTGCTGGCCGACATGCTGCTGGAGGCGGAGCGCAGCAATGACGTTGCCACCCTTGCCGCGCTTGAGCAGCTCTCGATCCGGATGGGGCCTGAAAAAGTTCCCGGCTGGCTGCTGCGCTGCGCCAAGGCACGCGAGGCGTGGGAAGGGCCAAGTGGCTGGCAGCCGCCAATGCGCTCAGGCGTGCTGCGGCTGATCGGCTTGCCCAGCGATGCCAAAGGGGAAGACTTACTCGATTTATGCAGCGACGGCGTATTCGATACCGACGCGCTGGAATGCTGCCTCGCGGCTTATCGGCAATGGGGTGCAGCCACGGGGCAAACCACAAGCGCCGCGATTGCTGCCTGGCTGGAGGCTGGGCCGACCGACCGTCTGGAGCGGCTTGGCGAGCTTCACCGCATGCTGTTCACACTGGATGATGCGCCCAAGAATCTGCGTTATGTTGGTAAGTTCGAAGAGCATTTCGAGGACGCGGCTTTGGCGATTCTGGCCAGCAGCCGCGCCGTGGCGGATCGTCGCGCCCTGCTTGATCTCGCTGATTTCCTTACCCCCGCGCTGGAACTTGGCCGGGCTTTTTCGCTTAAATGGGACGAGGCCAAGGCCCGCGCCGGGTTTATCGATTTCGATGACCAGATTCGCCAGGCTGCATCGCTGCTGACCCGCAGCGAACTGGCCGAGTGGATCCGCTACAAGCTGGACCGGCGGTTCGATCACGTGCTGGTTGACGAAGCACAGGATACCAACGCGGCGCAGTGGCAGATTATCGATGCCCTGACCGGAGATTTCTTCGCCGGTGACGGTGCCCATGTCGACAAGCTGCGGACTCTGTTCGTGGTCGGGGACTACAAGCAAGCGATCTTCCGCTTTCAAGGGACCAGCCCTGACAATTTCGCCAGGGCCAAGGAACGGGTTCGCGGCCAGATGGCGGGGCTGGCCGCCAACTTGGCGCAGCTGCGGAACAATTACGTGAGCCGAAGCTTGCAGGATCTCGATCTGGGGCAAAGCTTTCGCACGGCGCACGAAGTCCTCGAATTCGTCGACCGTGTGATTGTCGATATCGGCCATGAAGGCTTTGGTCTCAATGTACCGGCGGAACCGCACCGGGGCCAGGATCGTCCCGGCCAGGTTGTGTTTTGGCGCGTACTGGGAGCACCGGACGAAGATGAAACCGATCCTGCCGAAGCGCCCGAGGAAGGCGACGAAGGCTGGCTTTCGCGCAGCGACCGGCAAATGGCCGATCGGATCGCCCGGCAGGTGCGGGTCTGGATCGATCAGGGCTTTCCGCTCGTAAAGGGCGAGGATGCCGGCAAGGCGCGCCGCGCCGCGCCGGGCGATGTGATGGTGCTGGTCCGCAAGCGCAAGGAACTGGCCGGGCTGATCGTCGCGCGGTTGCATGCCGCCGGAGTGCCGGTTGCGGGAGTGGACCGACTGCGGCTGGCCGCGCCGCTGGCGGTGCGCGATCTGATGGCGGCGCTGCGCTTTGCCGCCCAGCCGCTCGACGATCTCAACCTCGCCTGTCTGCTGGTCTCTCCGCTGATCGGCTGGAGTCAGGACGATCTGCTGCGCCATGGTTGGCGACCAGATGGCGTCCACCTGTACGAGCATCTCCGCAAGAGCCGGGGCGAGCCACTGGTCGCGCAGACCTGGGATCAGCTGGGCGATTTGCTGCGCATCGCCGATTACGATCCGCCGCAGGTGTTGCTCCACTGGATCCTGACTGGGCCCTGGAAGGGCCGCCGCAAACTGGTTGCGCGGCTGGGCAGCGAGGCGAACGATCCGATCGATGAACTGCTTAACGCGGCCAGCGCTTTCGCGACCAGCTCGATACCAAGCCTCAACACCTTCATCCGCTGGTTCGATGCGGGCGAAGGCGAGTTAAAGCGTGAAGCAGGCAAGAACCGGGGCGAGGTGCGGGTGATGACCGTCCATGGCTCAAAAGGCCTGCAGGCCCCGATCGTGATCCTGGCTGACGCGGCGGACAATCCCCATGCCGCGCGCGGATCTGCGCTGGAACTGGACGACGAACGCAGCGGCAAGACGATTCCTCTGCCGGGATTGCGCAAGCAAGAGACCGTCGGACTGATCGCCGAAGCCAAGGCGCGGATCGAACTTGAGGAAATGCAGGAGCATTGGCGTTTGCTCTATGTCGCGATGACCCGGGCCGAGGAGGCCTTGTTCATCGGCGGCGCGCTGGGCGGGCGGGACAGGGCGCCCAATCCCGACAGCTGGTACGCGCGGCTGGAGCCATTGTTCGATGGCGATTGGCAAGATGATCCGTTGTGGACCGCGGTGAAGACCCACGGTACGGCGCCGGTGCTGCCGGTACCGCTTGAGCGGGGGCAAGGCGGCGAGCTTGCGCTGTTGCCGCCCTGGGCCGAAAGCCGTGCCCCAGACGAGCCACGCCCACCCCGTCCGCTGGCGCCATCGTCGTTGGGTGAGGACCGCGATGCTGATCCGCCTTATCCGCCTGGCGCCGGGGCAGCCGCAGCGCGCCGCGGGATATTGCTTCACCGCTTGCTTGAACGGCTTCCCGAAGTGGCGCCTGAAGCGCGCAAGGCAGCGGCAACGGCATGGCTTGCCCGGGCCGCCGCCGATCTCGATGCTCCGGCCCGCGCCGAGCTTGCGGCTTCTGCGGTAAAGGTTCTCGAACATAAAGGCTGGGCTGATCTGTTTACGCCAGGCGCCCTGGCCGAAGTGCCGGTTGCCGCCACGGTCGGCGGCCAGGTGATCGCCGGGACGATCGACCGCCTTCTGATCGAAGGCGAGCGGATCCGCCTGGTCGATTTCAAGACCGCGCGACGTCCGCCGGCGGGGCTGGATGAAGTTCCGGTCTCAATCCTGCGGCAGATGGCGGCCTATGCCGCCGCGCTGGAAGCGGCCTATCCCGGTCGGCGGATCGAGGCGGCGCTGCTCTACACCCAGGTGCCAATGCTGCTGACGATCCCGGACGAACTGCTGGCGCTGCACAAGCAGGGCTTAGCAACCGGCTAGGTTTCTTTTCCGCGCTGCCCGTTGCTATCGGCGCGGGGGTGCCTAGATTGGCAGCAACACATGCCCAAGGAGATTCCCGATGGCCACCATAGCCGTAACTGACGACAGCTTTCCCGCCGATGTGCTGGGTTCAGACAAGCCCGTGCTGGTCGATTTCTGGGCCGACTGGTGCGGCCCGTGCAAAATGATCGCCCCCGCGCTGGAAGAAATCAGCGATGAACTGGCCGATCAGGTGGTGATTGCCAAGATGGACATCATGGAAAACACCGACACGCCGTCGAAGTTCAATGTCCAGTCGATCCCGCTGATGATCCTGTTCAAGAACGGCGAAGCGGTTGCGCAAAAGCTGGGCGCTGCGCCCAAGGGGCAACTCAAGGCCTGGCTGGAAAGCGTCCTCTAAAGTTGTCCCAACCGCGCGGCGAGGTCTTCCCATAAGGCCTCGCTCGCCGCGGCGATCAGCCCCGGCAGGTGCGCCTCATCGACCCGGTAGGGCCGCCCGTCGGGGCGTGTTGCCTTGCCTCCAGCCTCGTTGACGAACAGCACGCCCGCCGCATGATCCCAGGCCAGGGTGCGTTCAAAGATCGAGAGGTCATTGGTGCCCAGCACCAGCCGCGGATACTGTTCAGCGGCGCAGCGCGGAATATCGACCAGACTGTAATGCGGCGCGATATGCGCCTTCATCGCATCGCGCTTGGTTTGATCCATGAAAACCAGCGAGATTGCGGCGACCGGTGGGACAAGGCCCGTGGCCCGCGCCGTGATCCGCTGGTTCCCGATAAAGGCTCCAACCCCGCGGTGGGCGTGGCATAGCCTGCCACTGAGTGGATCGAGGATCCAGCCAGCCACGGTTTCCCCGCGCTCACTCAACGCCACCATGATCCCGAATGGCGGCTTGCCGGCTGCGAAGTTGTTGGTTCCATCGACCGGATCGACAATCCAGCACAGCGCATCGCCCAGCCGGTCAAGCAAGGCCGGATCGGCGTGGGCAGCCTCTTCCCCCACAATTGCGGCTTCGGGCAGCAGCTTAGCCAGACCATCGGCCAGGATCAACTCGGCCTCTTTATCGGCAATCGTCACTACATCGTCGGCTGCCTTGGCGTCGATCTCGTGCGCGGCGAGCGACTGGTAACGCGGCATGATCGCTTCGGCAGCGGCGCGCTGCATAACTGCGAACACATCGGCGGTAAGGGAAGCACTGCTCATGTCAAAGGGATCATGACGTTCTCGCCATAGCCGGGGCGCTGGCGCAAGCGGCCATACCATTGCGTCAGATGCGGCAATGCAGGGCGATCGATTTCCAGCGTAAAGAAGGTATGGGCATAGACCCCCATTGGGATGTCAGCGATGCCGAATGCAGCGCCTGACAGCCAAGGTTGCCTGGCGAGTTCCGCATCAAGGATCCGCATCATCGCTGCACTGGCGGCTGCGGAACGGGCAATTGCATCGAAATCGCGCTGCTCCGCTGGCTTTCGAACAAGTCCGACAAAGGCATCGCGCTGGGCATCGGCATAGTGAAACTGCCAGTCCATCCATTTGTCGGCTGCGCCGCGTACTTCAGGCTTGGCGGGCATCAACTCAGGTGCGAACTTGTGGGCCAGATAGCGAAGAATCGCATTCGATTCCCACAAAACAAATCCATCGTCCTCGATTGTCGGTATCATCCGGTTTGGATTCATGGCGAGGTATTCGTCGGTGAAGCCAAACTTTCC
>CAZOSI010000059.1:0-3102 GCA_964582485.1 uncultured Novosphingobium sp. | reverse complement strand
GGCGTTGATCGCAATGTAGCCGTGGGTCAGATCACAGGTCCAAATGGTGGCTCGGCCTGCGCCAAGGTCAAGATCGACCTCGATGTTGATGTCCTGCCCCTTGATGTGTGCAGCCACTGGAGCCTCATCGTAATCGCCCAGCGGCTGTCCGTCGCGCGCGGCCCAGATGCCGCCGAACCCGATCGAGAGCTTGTCGCGATCAGCCGGCTCACCCGCCTTGCCCACCGCCATCACCACGCGGCCCCAGTTGGCGTCTTCCCCGGCGATCGCGGTCTTGACCAGCGGCGAGTTGGCGATGGCGAGGCCGATCCGCCGTGCGCTTTCGTCGCTGACCGCGCCGCTGACAGTGACAGCGATGAATTTCTGTGCTCCTTCGCCATCGCGCACCACCAGGTGGGCGAGCTGGCGGCAGACATCCTCCAGCGCGGCGGCAAAGGCGTCGGCTCCGGGGCTGTCATCGCCGGTCAGTTCGGCGTTGCCCGCCGCGCCAGTGGCAAAGGCCAGCACGGTGTCGCTGGTAGAGGTGTCGCTGTCGACGGTGATGCAGCTGAAAGTGCGCTGGTTGGCCTCGCTCAGCAGCTGTTGAAGGAAGCCGGGGGCAATCGCGCAGTCGGTGAAGATATAGCCCAGCATGGTCGCCATATCGGGCGCGATCATGCCGCTGCCCTTGATGATCGCTGCCAGCGTCACGGTCTTGCCGCCGACAACGGCCTTGGCCATTGCGCCCTTGGCGAATGTGTCGGTGGTGCCGATGGTATTCGCGGCATCCTGCCAGCCGCATGGTTCGGCGACCAGCGCGGCTTCGATTCCGGCCTTGGCCTTGTCTTTGGGCAGCGGCACGCCGATTACCCCGGTTGAGGACACGAACACCTGCTCGGGTGGGCAACCCAGGTGCGCCGCGACCTGGCCCATGATCTGCTCCACTGCCTCACGACCGCGATAGCCGGTAAAGGCGTTGGAATTGCCGGCATTGACCACCAGCGCCCGCGCCTGGCCCTGCGCGACATTGGCGCGGCCCAGTTCGACCTCGCTCGAACAGCAGACGTTGCGGGTGAACACTCCCGCGACCGCCGTACCCTCGGCCAGTTCGACATAAGTCAGATCACAGCGCCCCCAATCCTTGTACCCGGCGCGGGCGACGCGCAACGTTACGCCGCCGATCGGCGGCATTGCGGGAAACGGACGGGCGAGGGGAGAGACGGGATGGGACATCGCCCAGCGCCTAGCGCCGGGCGAGAATTACCGCAATCGTCAGTCGCTACTTCCCCAACCCAATCAGCGCCATTGGCCCGGCCTTGTCGCGCGGGGTGATGGTCCATTCGAGGCGCTTGCCGCCCGGCGCGGCCTTGGGGCCTTCATCGGTGTTGTTGGCGAGGATCTCGCCATCGGTGGTCAGCACGAACTTGCCGTCGATCTGCGGCAGGTTTGGCATGCCTTCCTTGGCTTCGGCGCTGCCCTTTTCGGCGGCGATCATTTGGGCCAGCGAGCCGAAGCCGCCAGCCATTCCGGTGTTGTCCGCCGCCAGTCCCGGTGAATCGAGCCGGACCGAGCCATCGGCGCGGCGGTTGAGCACGAAGAACGGAGCGACCTGGGGCATTTTTTCCATGGTCGGGAAGCCAAAGTCATGGCTCAGTTGGCCATTTACGCTGAAATCGACCAGGTAGATACCGTTGCCCTTGTAGACGACGCTGTTCCAGCCAGCCTGGCGGCGCAGGCGCGTGGCGAGCTCCTCGGCGGCCTTGGGATCGGTCGGGTCAATCCCGCCGAGCAACGCCTTGGCCAGTTCCATGTCTTTCTTCTTTTTGTCGGCCTGGCTCTTCTGGTCAGAGTCCCAGTTCTCCTGCTGTCCGGCCAGTTCCTCCTTGGTGCAGGGCCGCTCCTTTTCCATGTCGTCCTCGGCATAGCAGGGGGTGGGTTCAAACTTGGCAGGATCAGCCTTGTCGGCGGCCTTCATCAGTTCTGACAGGCCAAGCACGAAAATCTCGCCTTTGTAGGAATAGCTGAAGGCGCCGCCCTTGCGAAGATCGAGCGCGGCTTCGAACTTGCCGGGGCTGACCAGACAGGCGGTCAGCATCAGGCTGAGCGCGGTAGCCAGGCCAGCAGCAGCCAGACGGCGAAGGTTGAGCGTACGGTTCATTCAGGATCCCCTGTCAGGCGCGCGTAGCGATCGCATAGAGCGAGATCGCAGCAGCGTTGGATACGTTGAGGCTTTCTATGGCGCTTGAAATCGGCAGTCGAGCAATTGCATCGCAGTGCTGCACAATATTGTGACGCATCCCTTCGCCTTCGGCCCCCAGCACCAGAGCGACCGGACCGGCGGTCAGCGTTTCGCCAAGGGTGTCCTTGCCAGCGCCATCCAGGCCGATCCGCCAGTAGCCCGCTTCGGCCAGTTCATCGAGTGCGCGGGCGAGGTTGACCACGCGGACCCACGGCACCGTTTCCAGCGCTCCCGAGGCGCTTTTGGCCAGCGTCCCCGATTCGGGCGGCGAATGGCGATCCTGGGTGACGATCGCACAGGCCCCGAATGCGGCAGCCGAACGCATGATGGCTCCGACATTGTGCGGGTCTGTTACCTGATCGAGCACGACCACCGGACGGGCCGGATCGCCATCAGCCACTTCATCCAGGAACACGTCTTCAAGCGCATCGCATTCCAGCACGAGCCCCTGGTGTGGGGCGTCGCGGGCCACCAGCCGGGCAAGATCGGCCGGTGAGGCCCATTCCACCGGGAAGTCGGCAGGAAGCTCACCATCGAGCGCGGCGACGCCTTCGCGGGTCGCCCACAGCTTGCGGTGGCGGCGTTCGGGGTTGAGCAGAGCGGCCTCGACTGCATGGCGGCCCCACAGCCGTACCGCGCCGGTGCTGGCTCGGCCTGAACCGCGTCCGCCCTTCATCCGTCCGGCCCGTCCGCGCAGGGCCTTGCCCTTTTTCTCTTCGTTGTGGCGGCTCATCGGGGGAAGTCCTTGTGCATCGCGCCTCCCTGCCAGCGCAGGGCGAAGCAGGCAAGGATTGAAGGCTGGTGGTGGACAGGGCTGGATTCGAACCAGCGTACGCTCTCGCGGGCAGATTTACAGTCTGCTGCCATTAACCACTCGGCCACCT
>CAZOSI010000058.1:0-16664 GCA_964582485.1 uncultured Novosphingobium sp. | reverse complement strand
TCGGCTCCACCCAGGCCAGACAGCATCGGCTCTATGGCAGCAATATCGATCCGGTCTTCGCGCGCCAACAGAGCGAGACGGTAGATGAAGTTGCGCAATTCGCGGACGTTGCCGCGCCAGGGCTGGCGGGCCAGCAATGCCGCTGCAGGATCGCTGATGCTGCGGCGCGGCAAACCCTCACTCGCGGCCAGCTGCAGGAAATGCCGGGCCAGCGCGGGCACGTCATCGGGACGTTCACGCAGCGGCGGAAGCGTGATTGGCACAACGTTGAGCCGGTAGAACAGGTCCTCGCGAAAAGTCCCTGCGGCGATCATTGGTTCTAGGTCCTTGTTGGTTGCAGCGACGATCCGAACGTCAACAGCGATCTCTTCGCGGCCGCCAACCCGGCGAATCCTGCCCGATTGCAACGCCCGTAGCAGCCTGGTCTGCGCGTCGATCGGCATGTCGCCAATTTCGTCAAGGAACAGTGTCCCGCCATCGGCCTGCTCAAACTTGCCGACATGGCGTGCAACTGCGCCAGTGAAGGCGCCTTTTTCGTGGCCGAAAAGTTCGCTCTCGATCAATTCCGCAGGGATCGCAGCGGTGTTGACGGCAACGAACGGGCCGGTCTTGCGTCGGCCCAGCTGATGGATCGCATCGGCCACCAATTCCTTGCCGGTGCCGCTTTCACCCAGCACCAGCACGGTTAAATCGTTGCGCAGCACGCGGGTAATCATCCGGTAGACCGCCTGCATCGCCGCAGACCTTCCGACCAGCGGAAGGCCAGCAACCGGAGCCTCATCCTCCCCATCCCCCTTCGCTTCGGCGTTACCTACGGCCTGGCGGACGGTGCGGGCCAATTCGTTGATATCGAATGGTTTGGGGAAATACTCAAACGCTCCCGTGTCGCTGGCGCGGACTGCGGTATCGAGCGTATTCTGGGCTGACAGGATAATGATCGGCAGCTGCGGCGCGGCGGCCCGCACTGCACCGATCGTTTCGATCCCGTCGCCATCGGTCAGCATCACATCGGTGACGAGTGCGTCGAAGGACTCGCTGGCAAGCAACCGGTTACGCTCGGCGATCGAATCGCAGCACGTTACGTTGAATCCTTCTGCTTCCAGCGCGGCGGTGATTACCAGCGCGATCGAGGGATCGTCTTCAACCAGCAAGACGCTCACGCCGCCGCTCCTTCAAGTTCGATATTGGTTTCACGCGCGACCGGCAGGTGGACGCGGAAATGGGTCAACCCAGTCGCATCCTCGCGATCGTGGTTGATTCGACCGTTCATGTCGCGAAGCAAGCGTCGAACCAGAGCTAGGCCAAGACCTTGCCCGCTCTTCTTCGAAGTAACGAACGGCTCGAACACGTGTTCGAGCAGGTCTGCTGCAATCCCGGGACCATTGTCGCTGATCCTGAGTTCGATCGGCAAGCGCAGCGCCTGGCCGTCTGTACCGTTGTGAAGCTGAAGCCCGCTGGCAAAGCGCGTGCGGATTGTGATGCGGCGGTCGGCCTGGCCGACAGTAGCATCGGCGGCATTGGCCAGCAGGTTGATCAGGACCTGGACAAGCGCATCGGCGTTCCCCAGCACCTTAGGCAATGAAGGGTCAAATTCTTCGACAATCTCTGGCGCACTGCCCCCCGCCTCGATCACGGCGCGAGCGCGGCGGACGGCTTCGTGAAGGTTGCATGGGGATAGTTCCAGCGTGGTCCTGCTGGAAAGCGATTGCATCTGGTCGATCAGCTTTGCGATACGGTCAACCTCGTCGGCGATGAGATCGGTCAACGCCAGGTCTTTTCCGGTAAGTTTGCGACCCAGCAGCTGCGCCGCGCCGCGAATGCCGGCCAGCGGGTTCTTGATTTCATGCGCAAGTATTTCGGGCGCGCGCAGCACGCCCCCTTCCCCGGCAACCGGTGCGTCGC
The DNA here is from genome assembly GCA_964582485.1 of uncultured Novosphingobium sp. GTDB lineage: Bacteria > Pseudomonadota > Alphaproteobacteria > Sphingomonadales > Sphingomonadaceae > Novosphingobium. Next base: position 14,762 of record CAZOSI010000058.1, on the reverse strand, counting down.
GCAGGGCCTCGGCCCCGGCAATGTCGGTCAAGGTGATGACTTGCCAGCCCGGCTGGTCGATGACCGGGGCCAGGGTCAAGTCAACCTTGCGTGGAGGTTGGCCCGATGCCGCTACAGCAGTCGCGCGCGCCGATAATTGAGCGTCGATTTCACCAATACGTGCGGCGATCCGGGCTTCGGCAAAACGCAGGATTTCGTGCAGCTCTCGCCCTTCCAGTCGGCGAAAGCTTTGCCCCAGCAGTTGTTCGGCTGCCGGGTTTGCAGCAGCGAGCCTTTGCCCCGGGGCCAGCAGCAGCACTGCGAATGGCAGGCTGGCCAACTGGCGTTGGGCCTCATCCATCAGGCAGCGGCCCGCTCAAGAAACGGTTCGTAGAATTCGCTGAGCGAACGCATCACCACCTCGGCATCGTCAACGAAGTTGATCGTGTTGCGGAAGGCAGCCGAACTGTGCAGTCCCCGGGTGTACCAGCCCAGGTGCTTGCGGGCCATCTTGACGCCGGTATCGGGGCCATAGTGATCGAGCATCGCCTGATAGTGTTCGAGGATAACAGCAAGCTGCGTTTCCAGCGAAGGATCGGCTAGTTGCTGGCCAGTTTTCAGCCAATGCATCACTTGAGCCAGTAGCCAAGGACGGCCATAGGCTCCGCGTCCGATCATGACGCCATCGGCGCCGGATTGTTCCAGTGCGGCCGCGACGTCAGCAATCTCGCAGATGTCGCCATTGACGATCACCGGAATCGAAACCGCCTGTTTGACGCTGCGTACAAAAGCCCAGTCGGCGCTACCCTTGTAAAGCTGGTTGCGGGTGCGGCCATGGATCGTAACCATCTTGGCTCCGAGGTCCTCGGCAATTCTGGCCAGTTCCGGGGCGTTCAGGCTGTCATGGCACCAGCCCATCCGCATTTTGACCGTGACCGGCACATTGACTGCTTTGACCGTCGCTTCGATCAACCGGGTGGCCAGCGGCACATCGCGCATCAGCGCCGAACCGGCATCGCCGTTGACGACTTTGCGAACTGGGCAGCCCATGTTGATATCGATGATCGCCGCGCCGCGGTCCTCAACCAGTTTGGCCGCCTCGCCCATCTGCGCCGGATCACAGCCAACCAGCTGCATCGAAACCGGTTCCTCCGCGGGATCCCACATCGCCTTTTGCAATGACACCCGGGTTTCGCGGATCATTGCCGGGCTGGCGACCATCTCTGTAACATTGAGGCCCGAGCCGAACCGGCGGACCATCTTGCGGAATGGCAGGTCGGTAACCCCGGTCATCGGTGCGAGGATAACCGGGCAGTCGATCAAGACCGGACCGACCGCGATGGGCGCGAGCCCAGGGGATGGAGGAAGCGGATTCACTTGAATGTGCCTAAAATTTGGGCAGCACATAGGGAATTGCCCCGCCTGCTGCAAGCCATTACCGGACTTGCATGGCCACCAGCCCATCCCACCCTTGCGTTGCTGCCGTAATCGTTGCCGCTGGCCAAGGGCTGCGCGCGGGCCAACCGCTGCCGAAGCAATTCGCGGGGTGGCGCGGAAAGCCGGTTGTTCGCCATTCGGCCGAGGTATTTGCTGCGGCCGGGCTCAATCGGATTGTGGTTGCCATTCCGGACGGTGCGGAAGCCATTGCCGCGGCAGCGCTAACCGGAATTGCGGGAGTTACGCTGGTTGTCGGCGGTGCAAGCCGCCAGGAATCGGTGCGCAGGGCGCTGCAGGAACTTGAAGCCGATGCTCCGGATCTGGTCCTGATCCATGACGCAGCGCGACCCGGGCTGAGCCAGGCAGTAATCGACCGTCTGATCGCTGCACTGGAAGAAACGGCAGGTTCAATCCCCGTCCTTCCGGTGGTTGACAGTCTGGCCGAGGCCGATGGCACGAAGATGGGAGCGCCCGCCCGACGTGAAGATTTGCGCAGAATCCAGACGCCCCAGGCCTTTCGCTATGCTGACATCCTCGCCGCGCATCGGGCCTGGATCGGCGCTGCCGAAGCCGGAGACGACGCCCAGGTCGCTCGTGCTGCCGGAATTGAAATCGCGCTGGTCGAAGGAGACGAAGCCTTGCACAAGTTGACCTTCGCCAGCGATTTTTCTGCCACTCCGCTGCCGATCCGGGTCGGAACGGGTTACGATGTCCATCGCCTCGCTCTTGGGGAGGAGCTTTGGTTATGCGGCGTGAAAATCGATCACGACAAGGGCCTGGCCGGGCACAGCGATGCCGACGTGGGGATTCATGCGCTGGTCGATGCGATCCTTGGCGCAGTTGGAGCGGGTGACATTGGCAGTCATTTTCCGCCGAGTGATCCGAAATGGAAGGGGGCGAGTTCCGACCGTTTCCTGGTTCACGCCGTGAATATCGCCGCTGCTGCCGGATACCGGATCGGCAATGTTGATCTGACCTTAATCTGCGAGGCTCCCAAGATTGGTCCGCACCGCGAAGCGATGCGCCTGCGCTTGGCCGAGATTCTAGGCACGCAACCGGACGCGGTCAGCGTCAAGGCCACGACGACCGAAAAGCTCGGCTTTGCCGGGCGCGGTGAAGGGATCGCGGCCCAGGCGATAGCCAGTTTGGTCTGCAGCTAGTCGATTCCTGCTGGATTTTGCCGAACGGCTGGCGCAGTGGCAGCGCAAAGCAACCTGTAAGGACCTGTCAGAATGCGCTCTTCGCTGTTTCGAGCCGCCGCCGTGCTTTCCCTGCTGGCCACCGGCACTGCCCAGGCCGCGCAGACGCCGCAATGTATGACGCGTGCTGAAATGCACGGCATGGTCGGCTATTTCCTGCCTTCGGTACTCGACACCACGATCAAGACCTGCGCCAATCAGGTTTCATCCGGTGCCTTCCTGAAATCGCGTGCTCCGGCACTTGTCTCGGAATTGAATCAGAAACGTGATCAGTCCTGGCCGATGGCACGCAAAGCGTTTGGCAAGTTTGCTGGAAGCGCGCAGGAAATGGAGAAGCTTCCTGATGACTTGATGAAGCCGATCATCGACGAGACTATTGCAAGCCAGCTTGGATCGAAGATTACACCAAGCAATTGTCAGGATATTGAGCGGGTTATGGCACCGATGGCGCCGCTTCCCGGAACCAATGTTGTTGATCTGGTGACGGAGATTTTCATGGTCGCTCTGCGTAAGGACAAAAAGCTGCCGACCTGCAGCTGAGCCTCCGACTATGACCCAATCGCTGTTACCTGCAGATTTGACCGAGCTTGCCGCCCGTGTGGTTGCTGCAAATCGCGAAGCTGGCCGCACTGTCGCGCTGGCCGAGAGCTGCACTGGCGGGCTGGTCGCAGCTGCATTGACCGAAATTGCGGGGTCATCAGCGGTGCTCGATCGGGGATTCGTAACCTATTCCAACGAATCGAAGCATGAACTGCTGGGCGTCTCGAACGAGATCATCGATACTTTCGGCGCGGTCTCGATCGCCTGTGCCTGGTCGATGGCTCAAGGTGCGCTCAAACATAGCCATGCGGATGTCGCCGTTGCGATCAGTGGAATTGCCGGTCCTGACGGCGGTACTACGCAAAAACCGGTTGGCACGGTGGTCTTTGCTTGCGCGGTCCGTGGCAACGACGAAATTATTGCCGAAGAGCGCCATCTGGATGGCGGCGACCGCGCCGAAATTCGCCTTCAGGCCGCGCTGGTCGCGCTTGAACTGTTGCTTCCGTAGAGCTTTTCCGCGCGTTCCTCGAAGGCACCCATCATCTTGCGAAAGGCGCGGTCGAAATACTGTCCCGCCAGTGCTTCGAACATGGCGTTACGGAAGGTGAATTCGACCCGGAAATCGATCTCGCAGCCGCCGTCATCCAGCGGGCGGAATTGCCAGGTATTGTCGAGATCGCGCATTGGTCCGTCGATATAGATTACCTCGATCCGATGGGGGCGGTCCTTGATGACGCGCGATGTGAATTTCTCACGCAGCGCATTGAAGCCAACCAGCATGTCGGCGACCATTTCGGTCTCGCTGTCGGACTTTACCCGGGTGGCGACCACCCACGGCAGGAATTCGCCATAGCGGCCTACGTCGGCGACCAGATTGAACATCTGTTCGGCGCTGTATGGCAGGCGGCGTATTTCATGGCTGCCTGGCATCAGCGGCGGGTACGGCCGATCTTGGCCTGGCGCGCAGCGCGCATTTGCGCAAAGTCTTCGCCGGCATGATAGCTTGAGCGGGTCAATGGGCTGGCGGCCACCTGCAGAAAGCCCTTGGCCCTGGCAATTGCGCCATAGGCATTGAAGGTCGCCGGAGACGGGAAATCAATCACCTTGGTGTGCTTTGGCGTCGGCTGCAGGTACTGGCCCATGGTAATGAAATCGATCCCGGCGCTGCGCATGTCATCCATCACCTGATGAACCTCGAGCCGCTCCTCACCCAGCCCCAGCATGATCCCGCTTTTGGTAAAAACCAGTGGGTCGTGCGCTTTGACCTCTTCCAGCAGGCGCAACGAGGCGTAATAGCGCGCACCGGGCCGGATCGTCGGATACAGCCGCGGTACCGTTTCAAGATTGTGGTTGTAGACGTCGGGCCCAGCTGCAACAATCGCTTCAACCGCTTCACGCATTTTGCCCCGGAAATCGGGGGTCAGAATCTCGATTGTGGTGTCAGGCGTATTGGCCCGGAGCGCCTTGATCACTTTGACAAACTGGCTCGCCCCGCCATCGGGAAGGTCGTCGCGATCAACCGAGGTGATAACGATGTGTTCAAGCCCGAGCTTCGCTGCGGCGATGGCAACATGTTCGGGTTCTAGCGGATCGACCGCGCGAGGCATTCCGGTCTTGACGTTGCAGAACGCGCAGGCCCGGGTGCAGACATCGCCCAGGATCATCACCGTGGCGTGCTTCTTGGTCCAGCATTCGCCGATGTTCGGACAGGCCGCTTCCTCGCATACCGTGTTCAGCTTCAGGTCGCGCATCAATTGGCGAGTCTCGCCATAGCCCTTGCTGGTTGGCGCCTTGACGCGGATCCAGTCCGGCTTGCGCTGGCGTTCTGGCTTTGGCGGGGAGGAGAGGTCGTTCATGGCGTCCAGATAGGCGCTTGGACCCAAGCTTGCCAGCCGGAAAATGTGCGTCCATTAGCTCGAGCTATGAGCAGTGATTCCTCGACCGGGCTCGACCGTCTTGTTGCCGGTTATCGGCGGTTTCGTTCGACCGCTTGGGCTCCGAACCGTGAGCGCTGGGCGACCCTGCGCGGCGGGCAGGAGCCGGCGGTTATGGTCATCGCCTGCAGCGATAGCCGGGTCGATCCGGCGCAAATCTTCGATGTCGATCCTGGCGAGATTTTCGTAGTGCGCAATGTTGCAGCGATGGTTCCTCCTTTTGAGACCACACCCGGACATCACGGGGTGTCTGCCGCGCTTGAATTTGCCGTTCAGGTTCTCAAGGTGCGAGAAATCGTGGTGATGGGGCACGGCATGTGCGGGGGCTGCAAGGCAGCCTTGACCCGCGAGATGCACGGCACTGAGCCTGGTGAAGGTGGGTTTATTGCAGATTGGATCGCTCTGCTGGATGATGCCCGTGACAAGGTGGCCCATCTTCATGGAACAGAGGGCCGGGTAGCCGAGCGGGCCATGGAGCAGGCTGGAGTAGAGGTAAGCCTGGCCAACCTGCGGACCTTCCCGTGCATCCGCCGCAAGGAGCGGGATGGCGAGCTGCACCTGACCGGTGCCTTCTTCGCAATCTCAGACGGGGTCCTGCACTTGCTGGATGAAGGCAGCGGCACCTTCGCGCCGGTCGAATAAGGAAAAGGAAAGGGGCGGCCGTTGCCAGCCGCCCCTTCCCCATTTTTGAACCTGCCTGACCTACTGTGCCGGAGCGGCAGCCTTGCTCTTGGCATAGGCGGCCCACAGGGCAGCGATCGGACTGCGGACGCCAGATACCTGAGCAAAGCTTGCCTGGGCTTCGGTGTTTTTGCCCAGATCCGTCTGGGCAATTCCCAGGCGGGTCAGGACGCGGGCGCTGTCAACGCCGGGCTTGGTCAGCGCGATCTTGTAGATTTCTTCGGCTTTGGCGCTCTCTCCATAGCTGAGAAACGCGTCGCCCGCCGCCGATGCGGTGGCGGCAGTCGCTGCAGGGGACCTGGCATCGCGCTCAAGCCCAACCAGCGAGGCCTTGTCCGCCGGGATCCGGCCCGCAGCGATGGATTTCGAATCGGAGACGCTGATATCGCTGGCCTGCAGCTTGCCTGAAGCAATCCCCAGATCGATGATTTTCAGCGCTTCGCCCGGCAAACGGCGGGGATCGGCAGCCTGGATATATTCGAAGAAGTCACGTGCTTCAGACCACGAACCGGTTCGCTCCATCAGGCGCATCAGGTCAAGCTGCTCCTGGTTCTGGAACTTGCTCATGTCGCGCACGATCGCAATTGCCAGAGCCCAGTTATCCTTGTTCGGATAGCCTTGGACCAACTTGGTCGAAAACGAAATGGCCTGGTCCGGCAGTTTCGCCTTGTAGGCGACAACGATGCCCTTGCGGATCAGATCTTCCGGAGCAGCTGCACCTTGTTTTGCAACTGCTGTTTCCAGGACCTTGAGACCTTCAACCGGCTGATTGTCGTTGATGTAGGCATCCGCGAGAAACGGTTCGACCGGGCGTTCGGTATAACCACCGGCGATCGCCGCCTGAAACGCCGTGCGGGCGCCGGCATAATCCTTCATGTCCGAGGCAAGACCGCCGATGAAGTAGCTAAACTTTGCGCTGTCGGCTGCAGAAATCTTGCCGCTGTCAACCATGCCCTGAAGACCGGTGCGCTGTTGGGGCTTGCTGTACGACAGCTGGCCCAGGTTGAAAGTCAGCTGACTGGCAATGAACTTGTCATCAGCGCTGGTAGCAGCCGCAGCCGCCTTTTCGACCAGTGCAGTTTCGGGCGCAAGCAGTGTCACCAGCGCGCTGACCGAAGCGTCATAGCGGGCACGGGCTTCGTCGCGGGCCTTTTTGCCAGAAGCGCTGCGATAGGCGTTTTCGGCAGCGGTAACCGCAGCGCGGGCGTCAATTACGTCTTGGCGCTTTGCGGCATTGTCGATGCCTGTCTTGGCTGTCTGGTAGACCGGGATAAAAGCCTTGGAGAGTTGGATCTTTGGCGCTTCGGCCTTCTTTTCCTTCTCCTTGGCCATTGCAGGGGCGACTATGCCGCCGCTTGCAACACCCATTGCCAGCGCCAGACCCAGGGCGGTGCGGGCAAGAAATTTGGCTCGGACCATATTGACTCTTCTCCTTGGCAACCGCCACGCTGGGACAATTCGGCCCAGCCCGGCGTGCGACTTCCTCTGCTTCGCCATAGGCGTTTGAGCGCCCCCTTGGCAACAGTCGAGCGCACTAGAGACGGGCGGTTGAACGGTGATTGAATGCCGGCACGACCGGTCGTTCAGAAATGCCGTTCAAAGTGTGGAAAAGACACCCGCCATGTACGCTTATCGCACCCCTGCGCTGGCCTTGCTGCAGGCATTGGCCTAGGGCCTTCGGACCGTACCGAATGCCAACAGAACAAGTGACCTGAACCGCGTGAGCGACGACACCGAAATCCCAGATTCCAGCCCTGAACCGACCGGTCCTCAGGGCGAATTCCAGCGCGTCGATATCGTCGACGAAATGAAGACGTCGTACCTCGATTACGCGATGAGCGTGATCGTGGCGCGCGCCCTTCCCGACGTGCGCGACGGGCTCAAACCGGTCCACCGCCGGATCCTGTTCGCCGCGCAGGAAGGCGGCATGGTTGCCGGGCGGCCCTATCGCAAGAGTGCCAAGATCGTCGGCGACGTGATGGGCAACTATCACCCGCACGGTGATAGTGCGATCTACGATGCCCTGGCCCGCATGACGCAGGACTGGTCAATGCGGCTGCCGCTGATCGACGGCCAGGGCAACTTCGGCTCGATGGACCCCGATCCGCCGGCCTCGATGCGCTACACCGAAGCGCGGCTGGCACGGGTGGCCAACAGCCTGCTCGACGATCTCGACAAGGACACCGTCGATTTCACCGACAACTATGACGGTTCGCGGCAGGAGCCGACCGTCCTCCCGGCGCGCTTCCCCAACCTGCTGGTCAACGGCGCCGGCGGGATCGCGGTGGGCATGGCGACCAACATTCCGCCGCACAACCTGGGTGAAGTGATCGATGGCTGCCTAGCCTTTATGGATAACCCGGCGATCACCTCGGAAGAGCTGATCGAATATATCCCCGGCCCCGATTTCCCCACGGCTCCGCTGATCCTGGGCACCGCTGGCGCGCGCAAGGCCTATACCGAAGGCCGCGGCAGCGTGATCATGCGCTGCCGTCACGAAATCGAACGTGGCCGTGGCGACCGTGAATCGATCGTGCTGACCTCCATCCCCTATCAAGTCGGCAAATCGGGCCTGGTCGAAAAGATCGCCGAAGCCGCCAAGGACAAGCGGATCGAAGGCATTTCCGACATCCGCGACGAATCGAGCCGGCTCGGCGTGCGCGTGGTGATCGAGCTGAAGCGCGATGCCACCGCCGAAGTGGTGCTCAACCAGCTGTGGCGCAACACACCCGCACAGTCGAACTTCCCGGCCAACATGCTGGCGATCCGTGGCGGCCGTCCGGAAGTGCTGATGCTGCGCGATTTCATCGGCGCCTTCATCACCTTCCGCGAAGAGGTCATCACCCGCCGCACCAAGTTCGAGCTGAACAAGGCGCGCGACCGGGCGCATATCTTGCTGGGGCTGGTGGTCGCGGTCACCAATCTGGACGAAGTGGTGCGGATCATCCGCGCCGCGCCCAATCCCGCCGCCGCGCGTGAGGCGCTGCTCCAGCGCGAATGGCCGATCGGAGAGATCGCGCCCTATATCCGCCTGGTCGAAGCGATCGAGCCCAGTGCCGAGCAGGATGGCGGCACGTACCGCCTGTCCGAAGCCCAGGTGAAGGCGATCCTCGAGCTGCGCCTGCACCGCCTGACGGCGCTTGGCCGAGATGAGATCGGCGGCGAGCTGAAGGAACTGTCGATCGCGATCGAGGAGTATCTCTCGATACTCGCCGACAGGGTCAAACTCTATGGCGTGATGCGCGACGAACTCACCCTCATCCGCGATGCTTATGCCACCCCGCGCGTTTCGGAAATCACCGCCGCCGCCGACGGGATCGACGACGAAGACCTGATCGAGCGCGACGAGATGGTCGTGACCGTCACCATGGACGGCTACATCAAGCGCACGCCGCTCTCTACGTTCCGGGCTCAGAACCGCGGCGGCAAAGGCCGCGCCGGAATGGCGACCAAGGACGAGGACGTGGTGACAAGTATGTTCGTCACCAGCACCCACAACCCGGTGCTGTTCTTCTCGACCGCAGGCAAGGTCTATCGCCTCAAAGTCTGGCGCCTGCCCGAAGGCGGCCCGGCCACGCGCGGGCGGCCGATCGTCAACCTGCTCCCGGCGCTCGACAAGGATGAAACGATCCAGACCGTGCTGCCGCTGCCCGAGGACGAGGCCGAATGGGCCAAGCTTTCGGTGGTCTTCGCGACTGCCAAGGGCAATGTCCGCCGCAACTCGATGGAACTGTTCACCAACGTTCCCAGCAACGGCAAGTTCGCGATGCGGTTCGAGGATGACAGCGAGGATCGCCTGATCGGCGTTGCGCTGCTTGAAGCCAGCGACGATGTGCTGCTGGCCACGCGCAGCGGCAAGGCGATCCGCTTTGCCGGCGACGAAGTGCGCGAATTCCAGAGCCGCACCTCGACCGGTGTGCGCGGCATGACGCTGAAGGGCGACGATGAGGTGATCAGCCTCTCGATCCTCCACCGCGTTGGCACCAGCAGCGAAGAGCGTGAGGAATATGTCAAGTTCGCGCCATGGAAAGGTGAGAAAGAAGGCACGTCCTCGCTTGGCGAAGACCGTATGGCCGAACTGGCCGAGCGTGAGCAGTTCATCCTGACCGTCTGCGCCAATGGCTATGGCAAGATGAGCTCAGCCTACGAATACCGCCGCACCGGTCGCGGCGGCCAGGGGATCACCAATATCGACAACATCGCCCGCAACGGCCCGGTTGTCGCCAGTTTCCCTGCCACTCAGGCCGATCAACTGATGCTGGTCACCGATCAGGCCAAACTGATCCGCCTGCCGCTTGGCTCGATGCGCGTAATCGGCCGCAACAGCGCGGGCGTCCGCCTGTTCAACGTCGCCGACCAGGAGCATGTGGTTTCAGCTGTGCGCCTGGCTGATGACGAAGGCGAGGATGAAGCTGCGACTGAGGACGGCGAAACGCCACCGGCAGAAGAGTGACCGCCCTTCCCGGCCACGCCTGGAAGGTCCTGACCAGCGAGCAGAAAGACCGCCTGCTCGCTGAAGGGATTTTCCATGGCGCGCCGGTCGATCTGTCCGATGGCTACATCCACCTTTCGGCTGAACCGCAACTCGCCGGAACGCTCGACAAGCATTTTGTCGGACAGGCCGATCTGTGGCTGGCCCGCGTCGATCTCATCCAGCTCGGCGATGCCGTGCGCTGGGAGCGATCGCGCGGCGATGCGCTGTTTCCGCACATTTTTGCGCCGCTTCCGCTGACTGCAGTTACCGCGCTGGCTCCTCTGCAGCGCGATGCTGATGGCTCCATAACCTATCCCGCCTAGCCGGTTTGGCTTGCAGAGCGGCGCAATCGGGGTGAATGTACTCGAAACTTGGGACAGGATCTGCAAGATGGGATTGAAGGTTGAACCTTCCGGGCAAGCCTGCGGCGCGCGGATAACCGGGCTGGACCTCAAGGCAGAGTTTGACCCCGCACTGATCGCCGAACTGCGCGCGATCTGGCTGGAACATCACGTCCTCGCCTTCCCCGACCAGTTCCTCAGCGACGATGATCTGGAGCGGTTCACGCTGGCGATGGGCGGGTTCGGTGAAGATCCGTTCTTCGCCCCGATCCCGGGCCGCCAGAACATCGCTGCAATCCGGCGTGAGGCAAACGAGCAGAGCCCCCTGTTCGCCGAGAACTGGCATGCCGACTGGTCGTTCCAGGCTTATCCGCCCGCCGGAACCTGCCTCAACGCGGTCGATATTCCTCCGATTGGCGGTGATACCCTGTTCGTCAACCAGCATATGGCCTGGGAAGCGCTGAGCGCCGAACAGCAGGCGCGCTATGCCGATCTGGTCGCGGTGCATTCGGCCAAGCTGCCCTATGCGCCGGACGGCACCTATGGCGCCAAAGACAAGGGCCGCTCGATGGACATCCGCCCCAGCGAAGCGGCGCTCGCCGAACAGACCCACCCGCTGGTCCCCGCCCATCCCGAAACCGGACGGCGGGGTTTCTATTCAACCCTGGGCTATATCATCGGCATCGAGGGCATGGATCAGGCTGAGGCGTTCCCCCTTTTGATGGAACTTCAGCAGTGGCAGGGCGACGACCGCTTCGTCTATCGCCACCGCTGGGAGCCCGGCATGCTGATCCTGTGGGACAACCGCTCGGTCCTGCACCGCGCGACCGGCGGCTATGAAGGCCACCGGCGCGAGTTGCACCGCACTACAATTGCCGCCTGGCGGGGTTAGAACTCCACCGTCCCACCATTGCGCTTGATACAGTTTTTGAGGTGGTTGTAGCCATAATTCGGCATCGACTTGGGCGATTGCTGGATCTGGATCGGACCATACTTCTTGCCCTCGAACTCGACCGTCACGGTGGTCCCGTCCTTGAGCGCGGACAGCACCGGCAGGCCGTTCTTGGAATCCTGCCACCAGCCCATGTACTTGTAATAGTAGCCGCTACGCAGCGAGCCCTTGTCTGATTTAATCTTCTTCTTGCCGAAAGACAGCTTCACCGGCCCGCGCGTTTCCTGCATCTTGGGCGTGTTGATCGAACTGGGTAGCTTTGACATTCCGACATTGACGTTGCCGTTTTTGGCCAGGACGCTGATTTCCAGTTCGGGTTCTTCAAGCTTGTCGGGATTGCTCGGCAAATAGATCGTACAGACCCCGTCGCGGTCATTGGTTCCAACGGTGATTTTGAAGCTAATCGTCTCAGCCGAGGCCGACGAGACGCAGCCAAGCGCCATGAGGCCAATCACAAGTTTGCGCATGCCAATGTCTCCTTAGCAGTAGGGATTGCTCGACGAACACGACGAGGTGCCGCCTGAGTAGTAACTAATCGCGTTGTTGAAATTGTGCGTGTCATAGATCTGTGAAACCGATGGCCCGCCATAGGTGGGGGTCGGGTTGTAGCTGGTGGTGGGCGCGGTCCAGCTGCGCGAAAACATCGAGGCCGGGCTGTTCCAGAACTCCCGGCTTTGCCGATCCCATTCGGCATACTGGGCCTGGCGCCGGGCATTTTCCTGGCGGAGCGGTTCGTTCTTCATCGAGCGTAGGAGCGCATCGGCCTTGCGGTCACCGCGCGAGGCAGCGATCGCCATATATTTCATGCCCTTGTTCTGATCAACCGGGACTTCACCGCCATACCAATAGGCCATGCCCATGAAGATCGCGGCCTCCACATGACCGACCCGTGCGGCGTTTTCAAACAGGATCAGGCCGTCCTTGCGCCGCTCCAGCCCGAACACGCCGGGCAACCCGTTATAGAGCCAACCACCCAGCAGCCAGTCGGCATCCTCGTTGCCCTCGCGCATGAGGCGGATGGCTGTAGCGAGTCCATCTTGCCGTCCGTTGCCGCCTTCAACCATTGCCTTGGCCTGTTCGAGCTGCTTGACCGCCGGCGCTGCCGGGTTGATTGCCGGGCGGCTGGATTTGAGCCCAGGATTGGCCGCAGCCATCTTGCCGACCCGGCCACAGGATGCTTGTTCGCCTAGCGAGCATCCACGTTCAAACAGGGCGAAAGCGACCGGTTGCTCGGCTTCGACCTGGCCATATTCACCGGTGTAAATCAGACCCAGCAGCAGGCAGGCCCTCCCCTCACCCAGCTCGCAACCGCGGCGAGCGAAGTACATGCTTTCCTGGAACGTGGTGGTCGCGCCGGACTTACCCAGCAGAAACAGCCGCGAGACATAGAAACAGGCCTGGCCGTCATTGGCTGAGCACGATGCCGACAGGTACTGCTCGCCGCGGTTGAGGTCTGCCTTGCTGGAAGATCCGGTCAGCCGTTCGCCGTGATAAGTGCACAGCCGCAGCTTGTCGCCGCTGGTATCGACGCAGCCAGTCCGTTCGAACTCGCTGGCTCGTGCAGTATCGGCTGTAACCCCCCAACCGTTGCGATAGGCATCGGCCATGCCCATGCAGCCCCACGATTTGCGCGACTTGCAGGCGGGTTCGTAGAGCTTGAGCGCCTCGGCTCGCGAGGCTGCATCCTTGCGGACATAGAACAGGCTGTTGGCGCGGTTGCGGCAGCCGGTATCGTCCCCGCCCGCGCAAGCCTTGGCCAGCAGCGCGTCGGACTGGTCGGATCCGCTGGGTGTTGCTGCGGCCTGGCTGACTGCCAGCGAGGCGCAAGCCGGTTGATACTTTAACTGGTTGCAGCCGCGATCGACCTGCTGCTGGGACATTGCGGCCAATTTGTAGCCAGGCGTTCCTTCCCGCAGCATTTCCGCGGCGCGGACGCAGCCCTCGCCCGAACCCTTCTTGCAGGCTTCCATGAAGTAGCCGACTGCGGCGCGCTGGTCGGCATAGATCACGCCGAAGCCTTGCTCAAACGCGCGGGCCAGTTTCAGGCAGCTCTCGGCTTTGCCTTTCAGGCAGGCCAGCTCCCAATCGATCATCACCCCGCGGATGATGTAAGGGTAGTTCTGCCGCCCGTCAAAGACGAAGCTCTCACGGGACTTGTCATAGCCGGTTGGCGGTTTGTCTTTGGCATAGGACGTAGTTGGAAAAAGGATTGCAACAAACAGAATCGCAAACGCGGCGCGCAGCAAGTGGCTCATGAGCAAACCTCAACACTATGGGTGCGCGTCCTGTCCCGATAATTGCGAATTGTTGGCGGCTTGGCAAGCCCTTCAGAATGTACGGCGGCGTAGCTCGCCAATCACTCCTGTGCAAATCAGGAACTGGCCAAAATAGTAGAGCGGCCAGATCAGCAGGCCCGGGATTGCACTGTCATACAGCGGGCCGATCCGGGCAAAGATCAGCAGATCTGATACCGCAAACATCACCGCGCCAATGCCCACAGTGTAGCGCGTGAAGGTGCTGGTCCAGGCTGCAGCGGCCATCGCGCCCAGGCCAGTCGCGTAGAGGGCCACTCCGGGGGCAGCAGCGCGGTCGGTCGGCAGCTGGAACGAAATGACAGGGATCAGCACCAGGAAACACAGCGCCGCCGCCTTCTGGCTGAGGGTCAGCTTGGCGCGGCGATGGCGCATGTAGAGATGGATCGCGATCATGTGCCCAATCAGGAATGATATCGCGCCCCATTCCAGCTGAAGTTCGATCAGCACGTCGCCCAGCGCGCCAAAAGCCATGACTGCTGCGATCTGCCCGGAATCCGCTCCGCTGTGGCGAACAATCGCATAGACCGCCAGCAGCGCGACGCCCGTGCCCTTCCAGGCCCACTCAAAGGGGTCAGGCAAAACGTCGTTGCGGATGAAGAAATAGCTGATCCCGGCCACCAGGCTGGCCAGCAACCAGGGACGTTGTTCGATCAGGGCGCGCTTGGGCATCGGCAAATCCTCTTCGCGCGCATGCTTGGCGTTTCAATTTGCTGCGCGCAAGGCTAGGCGCACCCGCTATGGCATACGATGTCCACATTATCGGCGGCGGCATGGCCGGCAGCGAAGCCGCCTGGCAGCTGGCCAAGCGCGGGTTGAAGGTACGGCTGTCGGAAATGCGCGGTGGCGGCGATATGACCCCGGCGCACCAGACCGCGGGCCTGGCCGAATTGGTCTGCTCCAACTCGTTCCG
>CAZOSI010000057.1:14956-16715 GCA_964582485.1 uncultured Novosphingobium sp. | reverse complement strand
TGACCCGCGAATATATCGACGGACGCCGCGCCAGCTATGTCAGCCCGATCGCGCTCTTCCTGTTCGTCGTGTTCCTGAGCTTTGCGGTCTTCGGATCCTTGGGCAGCCCGGTGAAATTCGATGCCCAACCGAAGGGTGAGGTTGAGAACGGGATGGCTGGTGCCGAGGCGGAAGCCCTGAAAGTCCAGACCGATCTCGAACGGAAGCTGGCCGATGCCCGGGCTGGCCAAGGCGGCGATGTCGCCCAGTTGGAGGAAGATCTCGCCAATGCCCGCAAAGGGCTGGAAGTGATCCGCGCGGCGCGTAGCGGCAAGCTGCCCGAAACCATTGCTGAAGGAGATTTCGGCAGTTCCGCCGAAACCGCCGGCAAGATCAACTCCGCTTGGCAGCACGCCAAGCAAAACCCCGAACTGATCGCTTACAAGCTGCAGACCAGCGCCTACAAATATGCCTGGCTGGTGATCCCGTTGTCGGTTCCGTTCGTCTGGCTGCTGTTCCCGTTCAGCCGCCGTTTCCACCTCTATGACCACACGGTTTTCGTGACTTACTCAGTCAGCTTCCAGCTCATGCTGCTGGCGCTGGTAAGCGGCTTGACGGTGTGGGGAGGGCTGGGCGGTCCGCTGCCGGGCTTGCTGCTGCTTTACGCGCCTTTCCACATGTACCGTCAGACCCGCGAAGCCTATGGTCTCAGCCGCTTCGGTGCGTGGTGGCGCACCTGGTTCCTGGCGATCTTTGCCGCGCTGGTATTGATCGTGTTCGCCACCGGGGTCGCGATCTACGCCGCGGCCGGTTGACCGCGCAGGGGCTTAAGCCCCCTGCGCAGCAGCCCCGGCAAAACGTTTTCCAGCTTTCGGCACTGCCGAACCGCCGGCCGGAGGGAGCAGCGAGGGGCCGGTCGGATCGGCCGGACGGTCGATCTTGCCGTTTTGCAGCAGCTCGGTGATCTCTTCGCCGGTCAGCGTTTCGTATTCGAGCAAGGCCTTGGCCAGCAAGTGGAGCTGGTCGGCGTTGTCCTTCAGGATCTGGGTTGCACGCTTGTGCCCGCCTTCCACCAGCGCTCGAATTTCGGCGTCGATCAGCTTGTTAGTCTCGGCCGACTGCATGGTCCGGGCCGAACCGCCATAGCCGAGATAACCCTCCTGGGTTTCCTCGTACTGCAGCGGGCCAAGCTTGTCCGACATGCCCCAGCGGGTGACCATGCTGCGCGCCAGCGAAGTGGCGTGCTGGATATCGCTGGAGGCCCCGGACGATACCTTGTCGTGCCCGAAGATGATCTCTTCGGCCACGCGCCCACCCATCGCCACTGCCAGCTGCGCATGCATCTGGTCGCGGTGATAGGAATATCGGTCACGCTCGGGCAGGCGCACCACCATGCCCAGCGCTCCGCCGCGCGGAATGATCGTCGCCTTGTGGATCGGATCCGATGCCGCCTCGTTGACCGAAACCAGCGCATGGCCAGCCTCGTGGTAGGCGGTCATCTTCTTTTCGTCGTCGGTCATCACCATCGAGCGGCGCTCCGCTCCCATCATGACCTTGTCCTTGGCGTCCTCGAATTCCTTCATTGCCACCAGCCGCTTGTTGCGCCGCGCAGCCAGCAGGGCTGCTTCGTTGACCAGGTTGGCAAGGTCCGCGCCGGAAAAGCCCGGCGTGCCGCGCGCGATCACCCGCGGGTTGACGTCGGGTGCGGTCGGAACCTTCTTCATATGGACGGCCAAAATTTTCTCACGGCCCTCGATATCGGGGACGGGCACGATCACCT
>CAZOSI010000057.1:0-14946 GCA_964582485.1 uncultured Novosphingobium sp. | reverse complement strand
TCGAACCGGCCCGGACGGAGCAGCGCCGGATCGAGCACATCGGGGCGGTTGGTCGCGGCAATGATGATGATGCCTTCATTGGCTTCGAACCCGTCCATTTCGACCAGTAGCTGGTTAAGGGTCTGCTCGCGCTCGTCGTTCGAATTGCCCAGGCCATGGCCGCGATGGCGGCCGACCGCGTCGATTTCGTCAATGAAGACGATGCAGGGCGCGTTCTTCTTGGCCTGTTCGAACATGTCGCGCACCCGGCTTGCGCCGACGCCGACGAACATCTCGACGAAGTCCGAACCCGAAATGGTGAAGAACGGCACGCCTGCCTCACCCGCGATGGCGCGGGCCAGCAGGGTCTTGCCGGTACCAGGCGAACCGACCAGCAGCGCGCCCTTGGGGATTTGGCCGCCCAGCTTGGAGAACCGGTTCGGATCCTTCAGGAACTCGACGATTTCCTCAAGCTCTTCGCGGGCCTCGTCGATCCCGGCGACGTCGGCAAAGGTTACGCGGCCCTGCTTTTCGGTCAGCATCTTGGCCTTGCTCTTGCCAAAGCCCATTGCCCCGCCGGCTCCGCCGCCCTTCTGGAACTGGCGCATCGCGAAGACCATGAGGCCAATCAGCAGCAGGAAGGGCAGGATCTGCACCAGCAGCCAGCCAATCAGGCCCGGCTCATCGGGAACCTTGCCATTGTATTCCACGCCATTCTCGTTGAGCAGGGCCGGGAGCGTAGTATCATTGGGGATCGGCGTAGTGGTGAAGGGCTTGCCGTCCTTGTACTTGCCGACGATCTTGGACTGCGAAATATCGACCTTCTGAACCTTGCCCTCGGCCACCTGAGCGCGGAAAGTCGAATAGCCGACCGGCTCACCCGGAGCTTCGCCCTTGCCACTGAACTGGGTTACCACCAGCAGCAGCGCCAGGAAGATTCCGCCCCAGACCAGCAGGTTCTTCATCCACGGGTTGCCGCTCGGCTGTTCCTCGTTGTTCATCGCAATCGGATCCTTTCCCCGCCAATGTAGGGTACGCCTGCTGAATCGCAAGCTAACGGGCATATCCGATTGCCATCACTTGCGCGGGATTCACTGCAAATGCACAAAGGTGGGGCTAGGGGGATCGCGATGGAACAGGCAGCACAGTTCAAAGACGATCGCTTTGCCGGCTGGTCGCGGCTTCCGGCCCGGTTGCTGCTGGCGGCGGTCCTGGCGCTGCTGGTTGCCGCGGCGCTGGTCCCGATCCGCGCCGGGAAGCAAGAGACTGAGCTGGCCGGCTTCGTCGAAAACACCGTCGGCGAGGCAAAGCCGGCGGCAGAACGCCCGCGTGACGATGATCTTGCGCTCTATGACCGGGTGATCGCGCGGATCGGCCAGGGCGAGAATTACTACACGGTTGCCGCTGAAGAACACCGCAAGGCCAGCTATCCGCTGCGGCCAGGCGTGGCGGTCCGGCTGCCGACGCTGGCCTACGCCTCGGTAGCGCTGGGGGATCAAGGGCGCGGAGCAGAGGTGCTGGTGCCCGGCACGCTGGCGGCGGCGATCTTACTGCTCGCTGCTACGCTTTGGGCGTGGTGGCGGCGCTTGGGCGACGAAGGCCTGCCTGCGCGGGAGCGACGTTTTGCCCTGGCCCTGCTGTTCTTCGGCACCTCGCTGGGGCTCAACCGCTATTACTTCGTGTTGCACGAATTGTGGGCCGGGATGCTGCTGGCTTTGGCAATGGGGCTGCATCGCCCGGGGCGCAAATGGGGTGCTGCAGTGGGCGTCGCGGCGCTGGCGCTGGCGATCCGCGAACATGCCCTACCGTTCGTCTTGCTGATGGGCGCGATGGCATTCTGGCGTCGTGACTGGAAGGAGGGCGCGGCCTGGAGCGGGCTGGTGCTGGCCTTCTTTGCCTACCTGGCCTGGCATCTGGCTCAGGTCGCGGGGCAGGTCCTGCCCGGCGATCCGGTCGGCCCGGCCTGGCTGGAACTGCGCGGGCTGTCGGGCTGGCTCTCCAACGTCGTGCTGTCCAGCAACCTGCGTTTTCTGCCGCATTTCATCGCCGGGCCGCTGGTCGTATTGATGGTGCTGGGCTGGGCGGGCTGGAAGAGCCCGGCCGGAACCTTCGCGACGCTGCTGTACCTCGGCTACGGCCTGGCCTTCATGATTGCGGGCCGGCCCGACAACTTCTACTGGGGCGCGGTGATCGCTCCGGCGATGCTGGTCGGGCTGGCCTTCGTGCCGATGGCCTTACAATCGCTGGTGAAAGCGGCGCGCTAAATCAAGACGTCAGCTCTTCGATCTTGTGGTGCGGCAGTACGCGCCAGGCGGTGATCAGCAGGGCCACGTGGAGGAATTCCACCACCATCGGCACTTGCCAGCCAGGGTAGGTGCCATCAAGCGCCAGGCTGAGCGCCCGCACTGTAACCGCGATGCCCATCACTGCCATCGGAACCAGCAACAGGTCCGCATTGCGGCGCCAGGCTCCGATCATCATGCAGACTGCGACCACGCCGAAAAAGGCGGTGAAATCGGCCCGCAGGGTCGACAGCCCTTGAGTGCCGGTTGCCGCGAGTCCAAATCCGGTGGCGGTTTGCGCCGGGTTCAGCAGAAAATTAAGACCCATGAACAGATCGAACAGGCCGAACAGGAAGACCAGAGCTGTCAAAACGAAGCGCATTTGTTAACCACCCCCATTAGTCGGATTTTTCCCATCATGACGCATGGAAGCCCATTCGCAAAGCCTGTTGCGCATGAAGGAAGGGCGTTGCACAAGCGCGTTCAAATGGCTCAGCCAAAGATCCTGTTGGTCGTGGGTGGAGGAATCGCCGCCTACAAGGCCTGTGAGCTTGTCCGCCTGATCCGCAAGGGCGGCGGCGATGTGACCTGCGTGCTTACTGCCGGCGGGTCGAAATTCATCACTGCGATGACGCTCGCCGCGCTCAGCGAGAACCCTGTCCACACCACGCTGTGGGACCTCACCAACGAGGTCGAAATGGGCCATATCCAGCTCTCGCGCAGCGCCGATCTGGTGGTGGTCTGCCCGGCGACGGCGGACCTGTTGGCCAAAATGACTCACGGCATCGCCGATGACATGGCGACCACGCTGCTGCTTGCCACCGACAAGCCGGTGATGGTGGTCCCGGCGATGAACGTACGGATGTGGGAGCATGCCGCGACCCAGGCCAATGTGGCCGCGCTGGCCGAGCGCGGGGTCCACGTGATGATGCCCGACGAGGGCCCGATGGCCTGCGGCGAGTTCGGCCCCGGGCGGCTGCCCGAGCCGGTCGCGGTCTATAACGCGATCTGCGAGCTGCTGGGGCACGAGCCGATGCTGCTGCCCGCGCCGGATATGGTGCCGATGTTTGACCTTGGCTGGGACACCGCCGGGGAGGAGAGCGAGGATGCCGGGCTGGGAGGACTCTCCGCCGGGCTCATCCAGCGCGCCGCCAAGGGCGAGCCGATCGTGTTCGAGGACGAGCCGATCGAGGGCGAGTTCGCCGAAGTGGCAGAAACGCCTGCGGTTGAGGTCGATCTCAGCGCCCCGATCCTGTCGAAGAAGGGCAAGGCCAAGGCCGCTCCGCCAACCGATCCCGAAGCGATCAACCATCTGGTCTCGCGCCACGATTCGCTGCCCGAACCGTTCGATGAAGGAGCACTCGCAGCCGATCCGCTGACCGGACAGCCCGATTTCGCACCCGACGAAAGCCTGATCGATCCCGAGGGTCCGCTCAAGGGCCGCCACGTGCTGGTTACCGCCGGGCCGACGCACGAGCCGATCGATCCGGTCCGCTACATTGCCAATCGCAGTTCGGGCAAGCAGGGCTATGCGATCGCCGCCGCCGCCGCTCGGCTAGGCGCGCGGGTCACGCTGATCTCGGGGCCGGTCACGCTGGCCAATCCGCCGGGAGTGGACAGGATCAACGTCCAGACCGCGCGCGACATGGCTGAAGCGGTCAAGCAGTCGCTGCCGGCCGATGTCGCGGTGATGGTCGCGGCGGTGGCCGATTGGCGGACGATGGATTTCGCGCCCGAGAAGATCAAGAAGCGCGGCTCGGCCCCGCCCTCGCTGCGGCTGACCGAGAACCCCGATATCCTGGCGACGGTCGCAGTCAGCGACAAGCGTCCCAAGCTGGTGGTCGGTTTTGCCGCAGAAACCGAAAAGGTGGTCGAACACGCCAAGGAAAAGCGCAAGCGCAAGGGTGCGGACTGGATCATTGCGAATGACGTTTCGGGCACCGTCATGGGCGGCGATTCAAACCTCGTGCATATCGTCACCGCCAAGGGTGTCGAAGACCTTCCGGAAATGGCAAAGGGCGATGTCGCCATGGCCATTGTCGAAAGGATCGCCGATGCACTCGCCGCTGCAAAATGAAGTTCCGGTAAAGGTAAAGCGCCTGCCCCACGGCGAAGGGCTCGACCTGCCGGTCTATGCGACCGACGGTGCTGCGGGGATGGATGCAGTCTCGGCCGAAGACGTCACGATCGCCCCGGGGGCGCGGCACGCCGTCGCCACCGGCCTCGCCATGGCAATTCCGCAAGGGTTCGAGATTCAAGTGCGACCGCGTTCCGGTCTGGCGCTCAAGCACGGGATCACCGTGCCCAACACCCCCGGCACGATCGACAGCGACTATCGCGGCGAACTCAAGGTCATCCTGATCAACCACGGCAGCGCCGATTTCGAGATTCGCCGCGGCGACCGGGTGGCGCAGCTGGTGCTTGCGCCGGTTACCCGCGCGACCTGGTTGGTCGCGGAAGAGCTCGACGAGACAGAGCGCGGCGAGGGCGGGTTTGGCTCAACCGGCGGGGTTGTCGCCCTGGGCAGCTAACCCACAGTAAAAGGGCGGGCCCGCTGCTGCGAACCCGCCCTTTGCAATCCAGTCAGACTGGATCAGTTCTTTTTCTTCTTCTCCGGCGCAACCGAAATCCGCACGGTCTCGCCCGAATTGCCCGGGAAGCCGGTGAACATAGCTTCGACCAGGTTGGGCACGAGGTAGCCCAGCCGGTTCGAGGTGCTGGCGGCTTCGGCCTTGCCTTCAAACAGGCGCTGGCCATCGGCGCGGCGGTCGATCTTCAGGCTGATACCGCTGATGAAGACGGTATATTCGTCATAGCCGCCATCGAACCACGGATCATTCCAGCCGTAACCCCAGGCGCCGCGCGGATAATACGGGCTGAAATAGCCGCGACGGCCAAACCCGCGATAACCGAACCCGCGATAGCCGTACCATGGCGACCAGAAGGGATCGGCGAACCCGGTTTGGCGGACCTGGGTGCGGCCCCGGTCAACCCCGTAGTCAAAGCGGACAACCAGATCGGCCCTGGCCGGATCGGCCGCCGGGACATAGCCCAGCGCCTGCATCTTGGCTGTTACCAGGCTGGCATATTGACTGAATTCGAGCCCGCCGTTCATCAGCGGACTGTCGGCCACGACCGCGAAGGACTGACCCTGCGGTGCCGGAAGCTGTGCCGAATAGCGCTGGACGTCGGCCTTGAACGGCGTGGCGCAAGCCGCCAGCGCACCGAGCATCAGTGTGACGAACGCCGTCTTCAGCACGGTCAGGGGAGAACGGTTGGCAAGTGACATTGACCCATTCCTCAGATTCTTACTGCCCGCTGGCGAATCGCCAACGGATCAGCGGAAAGACTAGGATTACGCCAAGCTTGCGCCAAGCGCGCTTAATCGCGGTTGAACGGCCCGGCGTCCCATTTGGGCACTCTAACGGACAAACCCCAATGCGCCATAGGCCGCCTTCAGGGTCGGCCCGGCCAGTTCGCGGGCCTTTAGCGCACCCTTGGCGAGGATCGCGTCGAGTGCCTCACGGTCCTGCCGCAGTTCGATAAACCGGGCGTTGATCGGGGCCAGGCTTTCGACCAGCAGCTCGCCCAGCGCTGGCTTGAAACGGCCAAAGCCTTCGCCGCCGAACCGGGCCAGCACCGCTTCCTGGCTCTCGCCAGCCATCGCGGCGTAGATGCCGACCAGGTTGGCCGCTTCGGGGCGTCCTTCCAGCCCTGCCTTGTCGCCGGGAAGTGGTTCGGGATCGGTCTTGGCCTTCTTGACCTTCTGCATGATCATATCGGCATCGTCGGTCAGGTTGATCCGGCTCATGTCGCTGGGATCGCTCTTGCTCATTTTCGCGCTGCCATCGCGCAGGCTCATGATCCGGGCGGCTTCGGGCGGGATGATCGGATCGGGCAGCGTGAACAGCGGCGCGTCTTCGGCGCAGAAATCGTTGTTGAACTTCTGCGCGATGTCGCGCGCCAGTTCCAGATGCTGCTTCTGGTCTTCGCCCACCGGCACGTGGGTGGCCTGATACAGCAGCACGTCGGCGGCCTGCAGCACGGGGTACGTGAACAGCGCGACCGACTGGCCCTCGCGGTTCTTGCCGGCCTTGTCCTTCCACTGGGTCATCCGGTTCAGCCAGCCCATCCGCGCGGTCCCGCTCAGCAGCCATTGCAGTTCGGCATGGGCGGGCACCTGAGCCTGGTTGAACAGCACCGACTTGTCGGGATCGATCCCGCAGGCGACCAGTGCGGCGGTCATTTCCAGCGTGTTCTGCTTAAGCTCTGCCGGGACGTGCGGCTGGCTGATCGCGTGAAGGTCGGCCAGGAAATAAAGCGCCTGCCCCCCGCCCTCGACCAGCTCATCCTGCATCCGCACCCAATTGCGAATCGCCCCCAGGTAATTGCCGAGGTGGAGATTGCCGGTAGGCTGGATGCCGGAAACGATACGCATGTTACTGAACCTCAAGAATGTCGTCGTCGCGTTTGGTATCGGGCCGCTTGCGGCGCAGCTGCGCGATCAGGTCCTTGTCGAGTGCCCCGGTCAGGACTGCAACCGCGAAGAAGCTGATCAATCCCGCCGCAACCAGCAGCGAAAGCGACCAGACCCGGCCGAACCATGGACCCGAGTAAGCGGCGGTGAATTGCGGCA
This sequence comes from uncultured Novosphingobium sp., assembly GCA_964582485.1. Taxonomy (GTDB): domain Bacteria; phylum Pseudomonadota; class Alphaproteobacteria; order Sphingomonadales; family Sphingomonadaceae; genus Novosphingobium. The sequence continues at coordinate 8,049 of CAZOSI010000057.1, read as the reverse complement.
CCAGCCACCACAGCACCGCGCTCATTGCCGCGGTTGCGGCCAACTGGCGCGCAACCCGGCCTGCCAGCTTGGCCGAGAACCGGAACCAGCCGCGGTGGTGTAGAATCGCGTAGAGCAGGATGCAATTGAGCGTGGCCGAAGCTGCGGTCGCAGCGGCCAGACCAACGATGCCATAGCGGTTCACTACAAAGAGGTTGATCGCCACGTTGAAGATCAACGAAACCAGCGCGGTCCACACCGGGGTGCGGGTGTCCTCGCGGGCGAAGAAGCCGGGGTTGAGGATCTTGACGATCACATAAGCCGGGAGCCCGGCGACCAGCGCCACCACGATCTGGGCCATCAGCGCGCCGTCCTGCGCGGTGAACTTTCCGCCGACGAAGAATGCGGTGCAAAACGGCAAGGCGCAGACGGCGAGGGCGGCCGCGGCCGGGAGGGTCAGCAAGGTCGCGATTTCGAAGGCGTTCGATTGCAGGCGCTGGGCTTCGCGAGCGTCGCCGGTGTGGATGTGTCGGCTCAGCATGGGCAGGATAGCCGTGCCCAACGCAATCCCGACGATCCCCAGCGGCATCTGGTTCAGCCGGTCTGCCAGCTTGAGCAGAGAGAGCGAGCCTTGTGGCAGGCTGGTGGCGAAGAATGTGTCGACCAGCTGGCTGATCTGGTAGATCCCCGCGCCAAAAGTGGCGGGCAGGATCAGCAGGCCCAGGCGCTTCACCTCGGGCGTGAACCGGGGCATTCTGACTTGCAGCCGGACACCCGCGCGGCGGGTTTCCCAAGCCAGGTACAGGAACTGCGCCAGGCCCGAGAGCGAAACGCCGGCAGCGATGCAATAGCCGATCACATGATCGTTACCGCTGGTGCCGCGCAGATAATTGCCCAGCAGAATCGCGCTGATCAGGAAAAGGTTGAGAAGGACCGGGGCCAGCGCGCCGGGGCCAAAGCGCGACCGGGCGTTGAGCAGACCGGACAACATCGCCACCAGGCTGATGAAGAACAGGTAGGGAAAGGTGATGCGGCTTAGGAACACCGCCAGTTCGAACTTGCCTGGAACGCTGGCATACTCGCGGGCCAGCAGCCAGACGATCCCGCCCATGCCGATCATGCATAAAGTGCTGAAGGCCAGTAGCACCCACAGGAATACCGAGAGGACATCGCCGGCAAACCGCTCGGCCGCCTCCTCGCTGCCCGGCTGGCCATCATGGCCATGCAGCGCGCGGCTGTACATCGGCACAAAGGCGACACTGAAGGCGCCCTCGGCAAACAGCCGGCGAAAGGTGTTGGGCAGCGTGAAGGCCAGCTGGAAGGCATCGGCCACCAAACCGGCACCCAGCACGCGGGCCAGCAGCATGTCGCGAACGAAACCGAATACGCGGCTGATCGCGGTCAGCCCGCCGATCGTCCCGACATTCTTGACGAGGCTCATCGGCGGGTACCGTCAAACAGCAATCAGGCCTGGCCGACCGTTGCTTCGGCCTCGCCTGCTTCGGCCTGGGCGGCGATTTGCTGCATGTAAATGCCGTTGAAATCGACCGGTTCGAGCAGCAGCGGCGGGAAGCCGGCATCCCGTACCGCGTTGGCGATCACGCTGCGGGCAAACGGGAACAGGATCCGCGGCGCTTCGGCATAGGTGAAGGCGTGCTTGTGCTGGTCTTCCATGTTGCGCATGCCGATCAGCCCGCAATAGGACAGGTCGATGATGAAGGCGGTTCCGGCCTGGCACTTCGAATTGATCGAGATCTTCAGTTCGACCTCGCTCACTTCGCCGCCGGTACCTTCGATCTCGCGCGCACCGATGTTGAACTGCACGTCGATCTGCGGTGGATCCTGCCACTGGAAGGAATCGGGAGCGTTGGGCGCTTCGACCGAAAGGTCCTTGATATACTGCTGGATGATCCCGGCGGCTGGCAGGGTATCGGCGCCGTTGGGCTGCGGCTCGCCGCCCAGGTTGAGATCGGTGATGATGTCGTTGCCTTCGTCGGCCATCGGTGTCGCTTTCAGGTGTGGTGGAACGGAGTTGGCCGCGCGCCTAGCAGGCGAGGCGCGCGCGGGCAACGGTTATGGCCTGCTGTGGCGAATGCGCACCGATTGCCCGCAAAAATTGCACGAATGGGGCCGTCCACGCGTTGTTCATTTGTCAAGACTACCTATTTGTAGCTAGAACCCGCTTTGGCAAAACCGTCAGCGCGGTTGGGACTGGTACCTTGGACAAGACTGTAGAGATCGTCATCATCGCCATGGTTGCGGCCTTTCTGGGCCTGCGGCTCTATTCCGTGTTGGGCCGCCGGGCTGAGCATGAGGAGCAGCCGCTGCCGCCCCGGTTTGAGCCAAAGGAGCCGCGCGCCGATGCCCTCCGCGGCATTCGGGGAGAGCAGACCGGGACTGCCGTTCCGCCGCGCGTGCTGGTCCCCGGGGTAACCCCGGCGATTGAACGCGGCATTCGTGAGATTGCCGCCGCCGACCGGCATTTCGATATGCTGGCCTTTCTGGAAGGATCAAAGGCCGCTTACCGGATGGTGCTCGAAGCGTTCTGGCAGGGCGATCGCGATGCGCTGGCCCGGCTGTGCGATAGCGATGTGCTTGAAGGCTTCATCGCCGCGCTCGATGCGCGTGAAGCTGCGGGCGAGACTCTGGATTACAAGCTGGTCCGGATCGAAGACGCGGTTATTGTCGCTGCTGACTATCGCCCGCCGATGGCCCGGATCACGGTTCGCTTCAATGCCGATATCGCTGCGGTAACCCGCAATGCCGAAGGCCAGATGATCGCCGGTTCGCTCAACGACGCGGTCGATACCTGCGATGTCTGGACCTTCTCGCGCAGCACTCAGTCCACCTCGCCAGACTGGCTGGTCGACGAAACCGACGAAGGTTGATCTTGTGGCAAGGGGCGGCCCGCAGCGCTGGCTGACGGTTGTCGCGCTTGCCCTTGGCCTGCTCGGCTGCGGGCGGCTGATTCCCGAAGGGCGGGTCCCGCCACCGGTAACCGTGCCTCCATTCTCAACTCTGCCTGCCCCGGCCAATGCCTATAGCGCCGGATTTGCTGCTGGACCGGCGATCACCAGCCTGGGGCTTCGCGGTGATGACGCTAGCGGGGCGTTGCGCTCGTTCCGAGCGAGTTGCCCGCGCCTGATTGCCCGCACCGATGCCAGCGGCCTGACCGAGAGTGCGGACTGGAAGCCCGCCTGCGACGCCGCCGCACGCTGGCCCGAGGCTGAGGCGCCGAGGTTTTTCACCGACTGGTTCGAAACCGTGAAGGTCGGCGACGGTAAGGCCTTCGCGACCGGCTACTACGAACCCGAGATCGCCGGGGTCAAAGTCCGCCAGACCGGGTTCGATGTGCCGGTCTACGCCCTGCCGCCCGATCTGGTCCGGGCCAGGACCGGCGATGCGCCAGCCAATCCCAACGGCACCATGCCGCTCGGCCGCTATGACGCCGATGGCAAGTTCCTCCCCTATTTCGATCGCGGCGAGATCGAGGACGGCGCATTGATGGGCAAGGGGCTCGAGATCGCCTGGGCGGCCGATCCGGTCGAACTGTTCTTCCTCCAGGTTCAGGGTTCGGGCCGACTGAGGGCGCCCGATGGTACCATCATGCGGATCGGCTATGCCGGGCAGAACGGGCATGCCTATACCGGGATCGGCGGGTTGATGCGCACGCGCGGTCTGCTTGGCACCGGACCCGGACTCTATTCCGGCTCGATGCAGGGGATCATGCAGTACATCCGCGAGAATCCCGAGGCCGGGAAGGAGCTGATGCGTGAGAACAAGAGCTATGTGTTCTTCCGAGTCAGCGGTCCGGACGGGCCGTTCGGTTCGCTCGGTGTGCCGGTTCGCGCGCGGGATTCAGTCGCGGCCGATCCGGCCTTCGTTCCGCTCGGCGCGCCGGTCTGGCTCAAGCTGGACCGGGCCGAGGCAAGCGGGCTGTGGATTGCGCAGGACACCGGCGGTGCAATCAAGGGCAGCAACCGTTTCGATACGTTCTGGGGCGCCGGGGCCGAAGCGCGCACCACCGCTGGCGGGATGACCGGGCGGGGCGAAGCCGTCCTGCTGCTGCCTAAGGGCACGCTCAAGAAACTCCAGCAGGCACAGTGATGCGCCGCCCCCGGGGCCTGACCCGCGCAGACGCGGAACTGTGGAACCGCGTCGCACGGACGGTGAAGCCGCTTGTTCCTCCCGCAGCGGGGGAGAGGGACCAACCGCAGCATGGTGAAGGGGTACCGGCAAGCGAACCCGCCCCATCGCGGTCGCGACCAGTTGCGCATAGCTCTTCACCATCCCTGCGGGAAAGTCTCCCTTCCCGTGCCGGGGAGAATCGCGCCCGCTCGCTCGATCGCCATGGTCTTGATGGATCCTGGGAGAAGAAGCTGGCCCGGGCCGAAGTTCATCCCGATTTCACGCTCGATCTTCATGGCCACGGCCTCGACGCCGCCTATTCCCGTCTTGAGCACGGGATGGCCCAGGCTTCGGCAATGGGCGCGCGGGTGGTGCTGGTGATCACCGGCAAACCGCGACCGGTCGAGGCGGCCGATCGCGGCGAGCGGCGCGGGGCGATCCGGGCCAAGCTGCTCGACTGGCTCGCCCATGGCAGCCACGCCAGCCGGATTGCCAGCGTGCGCGGTGCACACCGCAAGCACGGCGGAGCCGGCGCGGTCTATGTAATCCTCAAAAAAGCGCGCTGACTCCTGGGGGAGCCAGCGCGCCGAGTATTGTCTCGCCGATCCGCCCCAAAGGACGGACCGGCCAGGGAGGAACTGGTCAGAAGTTGACGGTCGCGGTCACATAGACCTGGCGCGGGTTGCCGTAGAATGCGGTTAGCACGCCTTCGCGGCCCAGTGCGGCGGCGAGGGGCGTGTTGAGAACGCCGGTGGTCGCGTTGGCGGCCATGAAGGTATAGCCCGAGGTCTTGTAGCGCTCGTCGGTCAGGTTCTTGCCATAGACCCCCAGCGACCAGGCCCGGTTAGGGGCGTGGTAGACGATGCTGGCATCGAACAACTGGTAGGCCGGTTGATCGAGGTAGGGGTTGGGCACTTCGAACTGGTAGGTCTTGCTCTTGAACGACATCCCGCCGCCGATGCTGAGCTTTCCTTCGCCGAGCGCCATCGCGTAATCCAGCGCGACATTGCCCGACCAGGCCGGGGTGTTCTGGATCTTGCGGTTGGCGGCGACATCGGTCGGCGTGCCGGCGATGTTGGTGACGTATTTGGTGAACTTGGCATCGATATAGCCGAGCGAGCCCGAAAGGGTCAGCGTGCCGCTGTCGGTGTCGATCAGCTTGGCCCGGGTTTCCAGTTCGAAGCCCTGCATCCGCGCCTTGCCGGCGTTGGAAACGACGCCGCAGAAGGTCGGGACCTGGGTGACTACACCCGCGACCACGACCTTGCTGGTGCAGGCGACCGAGCCGGGGATCTGGACGTCGGTATAGTCCATGTAGAACCCGGCGGCGGCGACGTAGACCCGGCGATCGAACAGATTGGCCTTGTAGCCGATCTCGTAGCTGTTGACCTTTTCAGGCCGGAAAGTGAGGAACGCGGCGACTTCGGTGTCAGAAGGGATGCCGCTGACATTGGTGGTCGGCGCGCTGGTGCCAACCCCGCGCGGATCGAACCCGCCGCCCTTGAAGCCCTGCGAGTAAGAGGCATAGATCGTGGTGTCGCCGTTCGGCTGGAAAGACAAGGTCGCCTTGGGGGTGAACTTGGTGAAGTCCGCCTTGCCGCGGAAATTGGTGGAAGGCGTGCCGAACAGCGTGGCCGTGCCGCCAAAAGCCGGTGAACCGTTCAGGTAGTTCTGGCGCAGGATCCGCCCGCTGCGCTCGTCCCAGGTATAGCGCCCGCCCAGCGAAAGGCTGAGCTGGTCGGTGATATCAAAGGTCATGTCGGCAAAGCCGGCGGCGGTTTCGGTGCCAATGTCGGCCTCGGTAAAGGCAGTCAGGCCCGGGAACAGCGCATTGTTCCACAGCCGCACGTCGAACTGGGTCAGCGCGGTGGCCTTCAGGTAATAGAACCCGACCAGCCCGTGGAAGCGGCCGCTATCGACCAGCATCTGCACTTCCTGGCTGAACTGATTGTTCTTGTAGAAGGCCGGAACATCGACATCGACTGCGGGCAGCGCGTCGAAATCGATCGGGCTGAAGCTGTCATCCTCGCGGTAGGATGTGATCGAGCGGAAAGTCAGCGCCTCGGTCGGCTTGGCCTCAAGGAACAACGACACGCCCCAACCTTCAACGTCCTGCACCGGATTCACCAGTCCGCCGCGCGTATCATAGACATTGCTCAGCACCGGTGCAGCTGAAAGCAGACTGGGGACCAGGCGGTGGCCGCCGCGGGCCGAGCTCTTGTCGTGGATCCAGTCACCCGAAAGGCGGGCGAAGAAATCGGTGCCGTGGACTTCGATCGTGCCGCGCGCGGCATAGACGTTCTTGTCATAGTTTTCAGCGCCGGTGGTCAGGTTGGTGCCGAACCCGTCGCGGGTCAGCCGGGCGAACGAACCGCCGACCCGGACCACCCCGGCGCTGTCGAGCGGGGCCGAAGCGGTAACCACCCCATCCATCTGGTTGTAGCTGCCATAGGTGCCGCGCAGTTGTAGGCGCACATCATTCGGCAAACGCTTGGTCACGTACTTGACCGCGCCGCCAACGGTATTGCGGCCATAGAGCGAACCCTGGGGCCCGCGCAGTACTTCGATCCGCTCCACGTCATAGATGTCGAGCACGGCGGCCTGCGGGCGGTTGAGATAAACGTCGTCAAGGTAGATCCCGACGCCCTGTTCAAAGCCCGAGACCGGATCCTGCTGGCCGATCCCGCGGATGAAGGCGGACAGGGTGGAGTTGGTTCCGCGGCTTGCTTCAAGCGTTACGTTAGGAACCTGCTCGGCCAGCGCGGTGATGTCGATCGCGCCCTGATTGGCCAGCTGGTCGCCCGAGAGCGCCGTGATCGCGATCGGCACATCGACCAGCGTTTCCTCGCGGCGGCGGGCAGTGACAATGATCTCACCCGAATCGGCCTCGACCGCTTCGGCGGCGTCCTGGGCATGGGCCGGCATGGCGGTGAAGCCGACAAAAGCGCTGGCAATCAGCGAGGCGCGGCACAGCAGGGCAGTCTTACGCATGGGGTTTTCCCTCCCAAAATGGCCGCCCGGGCAGCGTGGCACCGGGCTTGTGGTGGCCCTTATATAAAAGTTGAACCAACTTTCAACTTTGTTATGCTTGCATGGGCGAGGGGAGTGAACGAAAGTGCAAAAACGTGGCGCGGCTGCAACACCGCGAACCGGCAAGAGGGGAAATTTCATGGACGCTGCCGGCGCTGTCGCATCGCCGCGCGAGCCGCGCACCGAGCGCGGCCGCCGCACCCAGCGGGCGATCCTCGATGCCGCCGCCGCCGAATTCGGCGAGAAGGGCTTTCACGACAGTTCGATCGTTTCGATCACGATCCGGGCCAAGGTCGCACTGGGCAGCTTCTACACCTATTTTGAAAGCAAGGAGGCGTTGTTCAAGGCGCTGGTGGCAGACATGAGCGACCGGGTCCGCGATCATGTTGCTCCGGTGCTGATGGAGCACGCGGGCGGCGCGGTGGAGGCCGAGGGCGTCGCGCTGGAAGCGTTCCTGCGCTTCGCCCGCGAGCACAAGGAAATCTACCGGATCATCGACGAAGCCGAATTCGTCGCACCGGAGGACTGGCGCGCGCATTACCTAAACACGGCGGCGCGCATTCTGGAGCGACTTCAGACGGCACAGGCCAAGGGCGAACTGGAAGTCGAACCCAGCGAAGTCCACGCCTGGGCAATCATGGGGATGAACGTGTTCCTCGGCCTGCGCTTCGGGGTGATGGACGCCAGCGCCGATCTGGGCGAGGTGGCGAACGCGGCCAATGCGTTGTTGAAGGATGGGTTGGGGTAGCATTCGATCCTCCCTATTTGCGCCATTCGGCGAAAATGGAGAGGATCCTGGTGGGGTGACTTCCAAGTCATCCCCCGCTAAGCGCGCAACCCATGTCCAACCGCCGCACCTTTGCCATCATCTCCCACCCCGACGCGGGCAAGACCACGCTGACCGAGAAGCTG
>CAZOSI010000056.1:0-16828 GCA_964582485.1 uncultured Novosphingobium sp. | reverse complement strand
GGCTGGAGGACAACCTCTACCTTGGCAAAGGGCAGTTCGCTTCGAATGGCCAGTTGGTCGAACGGGCGGTGCAGATCCTGACCGGGATGGGCGCGAAGATCTTGGGACCCGATGCGGTCCGCGCCAAGCTCAAGCTGGTGAAGCGCTGAGATGGCGGGCGAAGTCCGTAAGGTCGCGATCGTAGGCGGTGGTGTAATCGGCGCGGCCTGGGCGGCGCGGTTCCTGCTGAACGGCATTGATGTCACGGTGTTCGATCTCGACCCCGAAGTTGAGCGAAAGACCCTCGAAGTGGTCGGCAATGCTCGCCGCGCCCAGACCCGCCTTCACGGCGCGGCACTGCCCGTCGAAGGCAAGTTGACCTTCGCCGCCTCTATCGCCGAAGCAGTCGCCGACGCGGACTTCATCCAGGAAAGTCTGCCAGAGCGCGATGACCTCAAGCAGCGGGTGCTGGCAGATGTCGATGCCGCCATGCCTGCGCATGCGGTGATCGGGTCGTCCACTTCCGGCCTTCTGCCTACCAAGCTGCAAAGCGGGATGAAGCGGCCCGACCGGTTGGTTGTCGGCCACCCCTTCAACCCCGTTTACCTGCTCCCACTGGTCGAAGTCTGCGGCGGTGATCAGACCAGTCAGGAAACGATCGACGTGGCCAGCGCGCTTTACACCCGCGTCGGCATGAAAGTGCTCCACGTCCGGCATGAGATCGACGGATTCATCGCCGACCGGCTACTTGAAGCCGTCTGGCGCGAGGCACTATGGCTGATCAACGACGGGATCGCCACTGCAGCCGAAATCGATGACGCGATCCGCTTTGGTGCCGGGCTGCGCTGGTCCTTCATGGGTACATTCCTGACCTATCGACTGGCTGGCGGCGAAGCGGGCATGCGGCACTTCCTGCATCAGTTCGGCCCTTCGATGGAATGGCCCTGGACCAAGCTGGTCGGCCCCAAACTGACCGACGAACTGATCGATACCGTCGCCGCGCAAAGCGACGAGCAGGCGGCAGGCATCGGCCTGCGCGAATACGAGGCCCTGCGCGACAGCTGTCTGGTCGACATCATGCACGCGCTGGAACGCAATGACTTCGCGTCTGGAGCGGTGGCCAAGGCCTATCGCCAGAGCCTGACTGGCATGGCAGCGGTGAGACTGGGCAGCCTGTGCGACGATGGCCGAATGCTGACGCAGCACACTCCCGTGATGCCCGAATGGATCGACTACAACGAGCATCTGACCGAATACTGCTACCTCAAGCTGTTCGGCGATGCGACCGATGTGGTCCTCGGCCGGATCGGCGCAGGACCAGACTATGTTTCCACGGGCTTCAGTTTCTACACGGTTGAAACCCACATCCGCCATCTGGGCCAGGCCCGGCTTGGCCAAAAGGTCGAAGTGCGCAGCCGCGTCCTGGGCAGCGACGGCAAGCGGCTGCATCTGTTCCACGAGATGACCAACCTCGACAGCGGCGCACTGATCGCCACGGCCGAGCACATGCTGGTTCATGTCGATGCCAAGGCGGAAAAATCGGCACCCGCACCAGATGCCATTGCCACGGCGATGCAGGCACTTGCCCAAAGCCAGCAAGATCTGGCACCACCCGACGGGGTAGGCCGCAGTATCAAACTGCCGGGATAAGAAGACAAAACAACTCGCGGGGGAGCGAAGCCAATGGCACTGATCGAAGAGAGATCAATCGACTACGTTCCCCTCAAGGAGCGCCACGGCAAGGTCTGGCACCTCTGGCCAGTGTGGTTTACCGGCGATGCCCATATGGCAACGCTTGCCACCGGCGCGATCAGCGTCGCGGCCGGGCTCAGCCTGTTCTGGTCGGCGCTGGCGGTGATCGGTGGCTGCATACTGGGCACTGTGCTGATGGCCTTTCACTGCACCCAGGGGCCGCACCTGGGGCTGCCGCAGATGATCCAGTCGCGGCCGCAATTCGGGTACCTTGGCGCGCTGCTGGTCTGGATCGTCGCGCTGTTCACCTACATCGGCTACAATGCTCTCAATCAGACGCTGGCGGCCGATACGCTCAAGGAACTGGTGGGTTTTCCACACGGACCGACCGTGATCATCTTCTCGATCGTCGCCGTCGCCGTCGCCGTGATCGGCTATGACCTGATCCACAAGGCCCAGCGCCTGTTGGCCTATGCCATGTTGGTTGTGCTGGCGGTCTACACCATTGGCGCGGCCCGCATCGTCGACTTTGGCACCTTGCTGGCACCGGGCGAGTTCAAGCCCACTCCGTTCCTGGTCCAGTTCTTCGCCGCTGCGGCCTACCAGCTCAGCTGGTCGATCTATGTCTCGGACTATTCGCGTTACCTGCCCAAGGAAGTGGGGATCCGCGACGCCTTCTTTTGGACTTTCTGGGGTGCTTTCATCGGCGGAGCCTGGATGATGCTGGTCGGCACTTTCGCCGCCGCGGCTTTTGCCAGCCCCGACGGGATCGTCGCCGCGCTGCGCAACAGCTCGGATGCGATCTTCCCCGGGTTTGGGGTGATCATGCTGGTCACCAGCTTCCTGGGGCTGATCACGATCACCTCGCTCAATTTCTACGGCGCTTCGCTGACCTTGCTTAGCGTGGTCGACAGTCTGACCAGTTTCACACTCGGCGTGAAATCGCGGATTGCATCACTGCTCGCAGTATTCACCGTCGCCTTGGCACTGTCGCTCATTGTCAGCGGTGACGTGCTGCACGGGTTCGAGGCATTCCTGGGCGTGCTGGCCTATCTGTTCACCCCGTGGACCGCGATCAACCTGGTCGACTTCTTCTTCGTCAGGAAGGGGCATTATTCGATCCGGGCGATGTTCATGGCTGACGGGCTGTATGGCAGGTGGAACTGGCGGGGCCTGTTGTCCTACTTTATCGGCTTTGCCTCGATGATCCCGTTCTTCAAGACCTCGCTTTACACCGGGCCGGTAGCCGAAGCGCTGGGCAAGGCGGACGTATCGATGCTGGTGGGCTTGCCGGTTTCGGCCGCAGCATACTTGTGGCTGTGCCGCAATCTGAACCTCGCCGACGAGTTGAAGCAGATCGAGGTGCTCGATCGCAACCTGGAAACGGAGCCGGTACGATGAAGCGACTGATCGCATTGGTCGCCCTGGCCGGCATGGCCGCGCCGCTCCAGGCCAAGCCCACGCCCGTCAATCCGATCGTCTTCCCGGACCAGTTCGATTCGATCGGCACCCCGGTCCAGCGGCTGACCACCAAGGAAGGCCGCATCGTCCATTTCACCGACACCGGGGAGAGAGGCTGGCGGCCGATCCTGTTCATCGGCGGGGTCGGCACCAGCGGCCGTGCGCCGGAACTGGTCGCTTTCCTTGATACCATGCGCAAGCGCCTGAAACTGCGGATCGTGGCGGTGGAACGCAACGGCTTGGGCGATACCGCGTTCGATCCGGCCTGGACTTTCGCCGACTACAACAGCGAAGTGGCGCAAGTGCTGGGCCACCTGGGGATCGACAAGTTCGCGCTGGTCGCGATCTCGGGCGGCGGAGCCTATGCCGGGCATGTGGTTCAGGCCATGCCGCAGCGGATCGCCTCATGGCACATGCTGGCGGCTGTCTCGACCGCAGCAGGCAATGCCGAACGCTGCCAGCAAGATGAGGCTACGTTCGCCGCCGCGCTTGGCCTGCAAGTGGCCGCGCCGCGAGTCTGGTGGGAGATGCCCAAGGACGGCGTTTCTGCCCATGTCCGGGGCTTTACCGATCGCACAGCCGATGAAGGCGCGCGTGCGTTCTTCATTGCCGGGCAGAAAGGTGACCCGCGCGGGGTCGCACGCGAGTACAAGCGGTTCTGCGGTCCGCCTGCCGATGTCTCCGCGCTCACCGCCCCGGCGTTCTTCTATTACGGTGAGGCCGATCCGGCCGTGCCGCCCAGCCATGGCCAGTACTGGGCCAGTAAGGTCAAGGGCACAGCAACCTTCCGCTCCTACCCCGGCGAAGGCCACGATGTGCAGTATCGCCACTGGGACCAGGTCATGCTGGATGTGGCAGGATACGGCACCAGCACCCTGGTCTGCGACAACGGCAAGGCGCATATGGTCAAAGGCAAGGTCGATCCCGGCAAGCTGCCCAAGGGCCGCACGCTTGGCGTCTGCGCTTGGCAGCAAAGTGAGCGCAAGTAAAATGCGCTTCTGCAACTGCACGGCTGGATCAGGATCTTGCCGAAGGCAGAGTCCTTCGATTGGGATGCAGATGTTGGCTGAGGTGCCGTTTAGGAACGGCTAAGGCCGTTCATCTCGGTCAAGCTGCCGCGCGACCGGGAATGCCGCGACAATCGCCAGCACACAGATCGCGCCGCCGATTGGACCGATCATCGTGTAACCGCCAAGCAATTGGGCAATGCCGCCCGCAGCAAGCGAGCCCAGGCTCTGCGAGAGCAACCAGGTTCCAGTCGTCATCACGGCCAGCCGCCCGCTGCTATCATGTGCATAGGTCAGCCCGAGCAGCAACGGGTAGGTCAGAAACCAGCTGACCATGAAGGCCACGAATGACACCGCGAAAGCGAGTTCGCTGGAGACGGTGGTCAGCAAAACGCACGTTACCCCACAGGTCGTCAACGCGGCCGCCAGGGGCCAGAATCGCGGCAGGCGATTGATGATCAGCGCAAGACCTGCGTTGCCGAGCGCGCTGGCCAGCACAGCCATGCTCTGTATCCGGCCAAACCCCGTCGCCGGAATGCCGATCGCATTCGCAGTTCGTTCAATGAACGGCCAGATCGCAAGCGAGCCGAATGTGAACAGCGCCATAGCGGCAAGGATAAGCGCCCCCTCCCGGCCGATTGGGCGATGGGGGGCGTCGTGTGCAGCGCCTTCGCCCAGTCCGGTTCCACCCGGCAGCAGCAGTGCCATGAGCCCCAGCGCGACCGAAAGGCCGGCCAGCCCAACGAATATGCCGGCCACGCCATGGCTTTCGCCGATAGCCGGTACGCCAATCGCCACCAACGTATAGAGCACCGTCTGGAACGCGATTCCAAGCGAGATCCAGCGGGCGGGGTGATCAGTCCGCCCTGCCGCCAGATTGACAGCGCTGTTCATGATCCCAAACCCCAACCCGGTTCCGACCCGGCCGAGCAGTAGCAATGCATAGTTGCCGGTCATGGCCGATCCGGCCTGGGCCAGACAGACCAGCACAGTGGCCGCGATTGCCAGAATCCGTGCGTCCATGGCCCGCGCGCGGGGGGCGATCACGAACATCGCGGCGGCATAGCTTAAAGTTTCGGCCATATTCCAGGCGCCCATCGCGAAGGGCGAATAGTCGAACCGGTCGATCAGTCCACCGACGAGGTAGGTGGTAAAATTGTTACCGATGTGGGCGGCAGCAGTGGCCGCGCCGATCCCGATCAGGGTGAAAGCGAAAGGCCGCTGATCGTGCGGCTCCGCCTGGTCGGTGTTTGTGTTCAGGCTGTTTCTCCCCACTTATACCGGATGGCATAATTGGACCGGACTGGCAACGCGGGGCCGTGTGATCCAGGGGCACTTGCCCAGAATCGCGATCCGTCCTAGCCTCCGGCCATGGATCCGGACTGCAGAGATTTCGGGCTTGGCAGGCGCACCGGTGGCGCGCCCTATGGCAAAACCCAGGAATGGTGGCCTCCGCCAGCTTTCTGATTGGCCTTCGCACAATCAAAATCTCTCAAACGAACGGAAACCCCATGATTGCATCGACAATCGAGGTGCGCGCGGACACGCTGGTTGTGACCTGGGCGGACCAATCTTCGACTTGTTATCCCACCATCTGGCTACGCGACAATTGTCCGTCCGGACTGCACCCGCAAACGCAGGAGCGGCTGCTTGATCTGCTCGAACTCGATCCCACGCCCGTGCTGGAAGCAGCAGTGATTGAAGGAGATCATTTGTGGCTTGATTATGCCGATGGCCATGTCAGCCAGATGCCGCTGGCCTTGCTGGCTGCGCACGTCCCGGGGCGGCCCGCGGCCGATCCGGCGGTTATCGCACCTTCGCTTTGGCGAGCCGACCTGACCGTCGCGGGCATCCCGCGCTTTGCCGCAGCCAAGGTGTTGGCCGACGTCGCCGTGTTAAATCAATGGATGCAGCAGACTGCCCGCTATGGCCTGTCCATTATCGATGGCCTTGAAGACCGTATCGATGCCGGGGTTGAGGTGGCCGAGCGGATCGGCTTCCTGCGCCAGACCAATTTCGGCACCACCTTCGAAGTGGTCTCGATGCCCGATCCAAACAACCTGGCCTACACGTCGGTTGCGCTGCCGCTACACAGCGATCTGCCCAATCAGGAAATGCCGCCGGGCTTCCAGTTCTTGCACTGCCTGGCCAATGAGGCTGAGGGTGGCGGATCAGTATTCGCCGATGGCTTTGCGATTGCCGAGGATTTGCGGACCGAAGATCCTGAGGCCTTTCGTCTGCTCTGCGAAGTGCCGATCCCCTACCGGTTTCACGATGCGGATCATGATATCCGGGTGCACGAACCGGTGATCACCCTGAACCGTGCCGGGCAGGTGGTTGAAATCCGCTATAACGCACATATCGCCGCGATGTTCGACATGCCAGCTGATGTGATGCCCGCCTATTACCGGGCATACCGCGCCTATATGATTAAGACCCGCGATCCGGCCTACCGCCTGTCGTTCAAGCTGGAAGCCGGGGAGATGGTGGTGTTCGACAATCGCCGCGCGCTGCACGGCCGCGAGGCGTTCGATCCCTCAACCGGGTTTCGCCATCTGCACGGCTGCTATGTTGATCGCGGTGAATTCCAGTCGCGACTGCGAGTGCTGGCGCGGGGTTAATACCCCCGCCATACCGGCGCGCGACCTTCGGCATAGGCGCGGGGGCCTTCCTCGGCGTCTTCGGAATGGATCGCGCGTTGGTAGCTGGGGATCGCGCCGCTGCGCATCGCCGCGTAGCCAGCTTCGACTTCGAGGTTGCGGGTGGCGCGGATTATGTCCTTCACAGCCTGGATTGCTAGCGGCGCACTGGCGGCGACCGCGCGGGCGAGTTCCAGTGCCGTGTCGATCAAAGATTCGGGCGCGGAAATGCGGCTGGCCAGGCCGTAGTGCAGGGCATCTTCGGCAGACAGGCGGCGGCCGGTGAAAATCATCTCGGTGGCGAGCCGTTCGGGGAGGCATTTGGGCAGGCGCAACAGGCCGCCTGAATCCGGCAGGATGCCCAGTTGGGCCTCGGGCAGCCAGAACTGCGCGGCCTCGCTTGCGACGATCAGGTCTGCGGCGAGCGCCAGTTCGAACCCGCCGCCCACGGCCAGGCCGTTGACCGCAGCGATCACCGGCTTGGTCAGGCTGAAATATTCGGTCAGGCCGGCAAAGCCGCCCGGGCTGTGAACTGCGTCAACCGCCTCGCCCTCGTTTGCGGCACCCAGGTCCCACCCGGCAGAGAAGAACCGTCCGGTGCCGGTAATGATCCCGACCCTGAGCGCCGGATCCAGATCCAGTTCCCTGAACGCAGCGTAGAGCTCCATGCTGGTCGCAACATCGATCGCATTGGCTTTGGGGCGATCGAGTGTGATGATCAGGACCTGGCCTTCGCGGCGGGTGGTTACGGCGCCCATTGTCAGTGCTCCTTGATCCGGATCAGCGCATCGACTGCCACCGCGCCCCGGGACAGGGCAAGCAGCGGATTGACGTCGAGTTCGTATAGCTGGTCTTCGTTCTTGGCGGCGAACCGCGCAATGGCCTCGATCGCATCGAGTAGTGCAGGGATATCCGCCTTGGCCGAGCCGCGATAGCCGGTCAGCAGCGGGTAGAACGGCAGGCTTTCCAGCGCGCGGGCAATGTCATCGCGAGTGGCGGGGAGGAGGACCCGCGCGGACTGGCGCAGCAGTTCGACCAGCACGCCGCCTGCCCCGATCGTCAGGTAGAGCCCGAATTGCGGGTCGCGGGACAGCCCGACGATCAGTTCGGCCAGCGCGCCGCCGACCATTTCCTCAAGCAGGAAGGTCTCGCCGATGGGGCGCATTCTCTCGGCTTCAGCAAGGACTAGCGCTTTGTTTTTCAGGTTCAGGCTTACCCCGCCCAGATCGCTCTTGTGGGCAATTTCGGCGCTGACGACCTTGAGCACCAGCGGGAAGGGGACGGGCAGTTCAGCGATGTCATCGCGGCACAGTGCAGCCAGCGCATCAAAGGGCAATTGCGCACCCATCGGTACGCGCAGCCCGGCCTGGGCAAGCGCAGCCTTGCTGGCGCTTTCGTCCCAGGTTGCCACGCTGGCGGGATCGAGCGGAGCGGGATCGACCAGCTCATCGGGTTCGGGGCGACCAAGCGATTCTGCCAGCTTCGCAGCGGATGCAATCGCGCCGAGTGCTTCTGGGAACCCCATCATCGGCACGATCCCGGCATCGAGCAATTTCGCGGCAACGCCTTCGGGCAGGTTCTCGGGCAGCGAACAGACCACGATGCGGGCCTGCCCCGTACGTGACGGTACTTGCCGGTGCGCGGCGATGAAGGAGTCGAGTGTGATGCCCCAATCGCCTTCCTCGCACAGGTCCGGACGCGGATAGTCCAGCGCCAGCAGCGAAGCCGTGAACCCGGCCCTCATCATCCCGGCAAAGCACGAGGTCTGCGCGGTGCCGTCGCCCCAGATGTAGGTATGGTAATCGAGCGGGTTGGAGACCGAAACGAGCGGGCCCAGCACCTGTTCAAGCTCTTCCTGCACCGCCGCAGGAAAGTCGGGTGTTTCCAGCCCGTGCCGTTCGGCCAGGTCGGCGATCAGGCTTGCCTCTCCGCCCGAACAACTGGCGCTGGTCACACTGCGCCCGGTCAATGGTCCGCTGATGTGAAGCAGCTTGAGCGTTTCGATGAATTGCGCCGGATCGGCGGCCCGGGTCACGCCAAACCTGTCGAACAGCGCATCGTAGAGCGCATCGGGGCCGGCCAGCGAACTGGTGTGCGACATAGTCAGCATCGCGCCGCGCTCGGAAGCTCCGGTCTTGAGTGCCACCAGCGGCACCCCGGCGCGCATTGCGGCTAGGCAGGCCTGCGAAAAGCGGGCGACCGACCTCATACCCTCAATATGCAGCCCGATCGCGCTGACCCGCTCGTCCTGGACCAGGGCTTCGATCAGATCGGCGGCATCGAAATCGGCGGCATTGCCGATCGCGATCATATAGCCCAGCGGCAAGGCCCGGCGCTGCATGGTGAAGTTGAGGCCCAGGTTGCCGCTCTGGGTGACAATCGCCACACCGCGTCCTTTGGGCGGGACGCAGCCATGCTGGTCGGGCCACAGCCCGGCGCAGTCGAAGGCGTTGAGCATGCCGTAGCAGTTGGGGCCGATCAGCGGCATTGCGCCCGCTGCGGCGGTCAGCCGTGCCTGACGTTCAGCGCCGTGGTCTCCGGCTTCGGCAAAGTCGGAGGCGTAGCAAACTGTCCCCCCGGCACCCATCGCTGCCAGTTCGCCAACCAGTTCGATGCTGGCTTCGGCGGGCGTGGCCAGAAACACCGCGTCGGGTGCAGTAGGCAGGCTGGCGAGATCCGGGAAGCAGGCCACACCGTCCATCTCGGCGCGGTGCGGATTGACCGGCCATACCTCGCCCGCGAAGCCCAGCTTGCGGCACTGGTGCAAGGCTTCCTCCGCATGCCGACCGCCGATGAAGGCGATCGAGCGCGGGCGTAGCAGCCGGCCGAGTGACTTGCCGCTCATGCCTCGTGTTCACGCAGCATTGCGCGGCTGATGATGTGGCGCTGGATTTCGCTGGTGCCATCCCAAATCCGTTCGACCCGGGCATCGCGCCAGAAACGCTCGATCGGCAGCTCGTCCATCAGCCCCATACCGCCGAAGATCTGCAAGGCATTGTCGGTGATTCGGGCGAGGGCTTCGGAAGCAAACAGCTTGGCCATCGCCGCGTCGGTATCGGTCATAGTGCCCTGGTCATCCTTCCAGGCGGCGCGCAGGGTGAGCAATTCGGCGGCTTCTAGTTCGGTTTTCATATCGGCCAGCTTGAAACCGGTACCCTGGAACTTGCCGATCGTCTGGCCGAACTGCTTGCGGGTGGCAGCCCACTGCGTTGCCATCTCGATCACCCGCTGCCCGCGCCCGACCGAGGTTGTTGCGACCTGGAGCCGGGTCGAGCCGAGCCACTGGCCCATCAGGTCAAAACCCTTGTCGAGTTCGCCCAGCAAGTTGCGCGCCGGCACCCGGCAGTCCTCGAACACCAGCTCGCACTGGTGATAGCCGCGATGCGAGACGCACTTCGGGCCGCGGCGGCGGGTGAGGCCGGGGGTATCGAAATCGATCAGGAAGCAGCTGATTGAACGCTTGCCGCCAGGCAGGTCGCCAGTTGCGGCGCAGAGGATCACGAAATCGGCCATGTCAGCGTGGCTGATGAAATGCTTGGCACCGTTGATCACGAAATCGTCGCCGTCACGGCGCGCGAAAGTACGCATCGAGCGCACATCGGACCCGGCATCGGGCTCGGTCATCGCCAGGCAATCATGACGCTCGCCGCGGATGGATGGCAGCAGGTATTCCTCCACCTGGCTACCCTCGCAACCGCGCAGGATATTGCTGGGCCGCGCGACAAGCATTTGCAGGCCATAGCTGGCCCGGCCCAGTTCGCGCTCCATCAGCGTGGTATCGAGCGTACCAAGCCCGCCGCCGCCAAGGTCAGCTGGCATGTTGACCGCATAGAGCCCCAGTTCGATCGACTTGCGGCGAATTTCGGCGGCGAGATCGGGCGGGATATCGTCGGTGTTCTCGACCAGGTCCTCGTGCGGATATAGCTCGGTTTCGACGAATTTGCGGACCGTCTGGGTCAGCATCTCCTGTTCGTGGGTCAGCGCGAAATGCATCGAAAGCCTCGTTTCAGCCGCGGCGGATCGCGATGTTGCGACCGGCCTGCAGGGGCAGGGGAAGGGCGGCGTGGGCCTGACGGATCGCCATGACCTTGCGGGAAAGTTCGGGCGGCATCGGGCAGCTCTTGCCAGCGGCCATATCGACGTGGACGAGCATTTGCTCGCCGGTCGCCAGCAGTTCGCCGGTTTGCCCGTGGTGCATGGCGTGGAAGATATGCAGCCGCTTCTCGTCAGCGTCGATCAAATGCAACGACAGCACCAGCGGATCGCCCAGGCGCGCTTCGGCCAGGTTGAAGATCATAGTCTGGACCGTGAACAGCGACTGTCCGGCAGCGCGATAGTCTTCGTCGATCCCGATCAGGCGAAAGAAGGCATCGGACTGGTCGCCGAAAACCAGCAAGTAACAGCTTTCGCTCATATGGCCATTATAGTCGACCCAGTCTTGACTGACGGTTGGCGAGATTAGCTGTAGCGGCGCGAGAATTGGGGCAGTATCGTCCCAGGACGCAGCTTTTGTTCCCTCTAATGGGGTGCGCAGCCCATGTTCGGGATCGGCATCAGCAGCCATGATTGATCGCCCCTCCTGCTTTGGGTTCGATAGCCATTGCGAACACGAAATGCATTCCGATTGCGAAGCTGCCAAGGCAAGTTTTCCGGTGGATTGCCGCCCAACTTATTCGGTGCATAAACGCCGCTAATGCTGATGCGCCGTGATTGACTTGATCCCGCAAAATGCCACGCTCTTGCTGGATATGGAGCCTTGGTATGAGGTCCGCCCATCGCAGAGGCAGCAAGAGGTTGTTTCGATGCGATGTTTGGGTGCCAATTGGCTCCAGTCGAAATAAGACCAGGCCGGACGCCCTCCGGCCGCCACTTTCAAGGGAGGGGCAATTGAAACGTCACCTGTTTACCACCACGGCTGCCGCGTTGGTCATGTCCAGCGTTTGGGCGGCACCGGCTTTGGCGCAAGATGCACCAGCGGCTGAAGAAGACACCGGCGGCATCGCCGATATCGTCGTTACCGCGTCGCGCCGCACCGAAAAGATGCAGGATGTTGCCGTCACAGTTCAGGCGCTGGGCGGCGAGCAGCTTGCTGAGCGTGGGATCACCAATTTCGATCAGATGTTGACTGAACTGCCGCAGGTCCACGCCGGCGGGCGCGGTCCGGGGCAGAAAACAATCTCGATCCGCGGCCTGTCTTTGTCGCAAGTCGCGATCCAGACCTCGGCGGTGGCCGGTGCCAGCCCAACCGTCGCACTGTATCTTGACGATGCATCGGTTTCGGTCCCGGGCCGCAACCTTGACGTCTACGTGACCGACCTTGAGCGTGTCGAAGTGCTGGAAGGTCCGCAAGGTACGCTGTTTGGGGCCAGCGCGGAGGGCGGGGCGATCCGCTATATCACCAACAAGCCTAATCTTTCCAAGTTCCAGGCCGGCTTTACGCTGACCGGGGCGACCACCCCGGGCCATGCGTTCAGCGGATCGGCCAGCGGCTTCATCAACATCCCGATCATTGAAGACAAGCTCGCGCTTCGAGCCACCGTTTTCGTTGATCGCCAGGGTGGCTATATCGACAATATCTTCGGCACCTATCAGATGCCATTGCAGCTGACCAATGCCGACGGAACAGCTGCCATCTGTCTGCCTGGTGCTCCTGCAACACCGGCCTGCATCGCGCGGCACGGAGCCGCAGGCGCCGCTGCACGGGCTGCCATGCCAGCCGCCACCCGCCCGGTCATCAACAACGCGCAGTTCGCCCGCGACGACTTCAACTCGGCGACCTATACCGGCGGGCGGGTTGCGCTGCGTTGGTCACCGGCGGACGATTGGACGATTAACGTTCAGGACATGTACCAGACGCTGGATGCCGAAGGCGTGTTCCAGTACGATCCGAACCTGGGCGATCTCAAGGTCATGCGTTTCTCGCCCGACACCAACCACGATGAATTCAACCAGGTTCAATGGTCGGTTGAAGGCAAGCTGGGCGGGCTCGATCTGGTCTACACCGGTTCCTACCTGAACCGGAAGGTCGATCAGAAGTTCGACTATACCCGTTATGCCAGCGTGGGCCCGTTCGCGCCGTACTACATCTGCTCCTATCCGGGCTATGCCACCTGCGCCACGCCGCGAATGACCTATCTCGACAAGTCGCGTTCGAACCGCTTCACGCAGGAATTCCGGATCGCAACCCCTGCAGACAAGAGCATTCGCATGCAGGCCGGGGTTTACTATGACAATGCCAAGGTCTTTGCTGACGGCGTTTGGTATTATGAAGGCGCAGCAGTGCAGGGCTTCCCCGGCCGGCGCGCTGGTGGCACTGAAATTATTACGGACTATATCCGGCCCGCTGGCGGCGTCTATTTCAACGACGCGGAACGCGGTGAAAGCCAGTTCGCGCTGTTCGGTGAAGCCTCAATCGATATCACCCCTCAGCTTACGCTGACGGCCGGGATTCGCTGGTACAACCAGGAAACTTCGCTGCGCGGTTCGGTTAACTGCGGTTCCCTCACGCCGAATGGCCCAACCGGCAATACCTGCGGCGGCGGCAACTATGCGGTTTCGCTGGCCGGCATCAGCCCGTCGCACGAGAAGGGCACGACCCCCAAGGTTACACTCAGCTACAAGCCGAACGATGACATGCTGTTCTACGCAACCTTCTCGGAAGGTTACCGGCCGGGTGGGTTCAACCGCCGCGGGGGTGCAACCCTGGATCCAACCTTTTTCATTCCCAAGACCTACCAGTCGGATAGCGTGAAGAACTACGAATTCGGCTGGAAGCTGCAGTTTGCCAACAACACGGTGCGTTGGAACGGCTCGGCCTTCATGATCGATTGGACCGGTATTCCGGTTTCGATCTATGCACCGCGGATCAGCAACTCCACTTTCGTGCTCAATGGGCCGAATGCGCGGATCAAAGGGCTGACCACCGATCTGGTCTGGCGGGCTACGCCGGAATTCACGATCACGGCAAACCTGGCCTGGAACGATTCAGAGCTTACTGACTATGCCAATACCCCGGCGGGCTTCCGTCCGCAGCCGGGTGATGGACCGCTGGCTCTGACTTTTGTCGAGCTGGGCAGCCCATTGGCACTTGCTCCGAATTGGCAAGGCGGCATGCGGATGCGCTATGAACGCGAGAATGCTGCGGGGACGACCTTCTTTGCCCAGCTTGGCGGGCAGTTTGTCGGAACCTCGTACACCTCAACGATCAAGCCGCAGAACTTCAGGCTTCCCGGTTATGCCCAGTTCGATGCCTCGGCCGGGTTCAAGCGTGAAAATTGGAGCGCGGAACTGTTCGTCAGCAATCTGACCGACAAGCGGGCCATCACCTACACGTCGAACAGCGACAACATCAATCTCAACTCGACGATCCGCCCGCGGACGATCGGGCTGCGGTTGGGCTACAACTACTGACAAGGGGTCCGGGCTGGTCCCGGGTTCTTTTGATGTAACATTTCAGGTCCCGGCGGGTCGAACAAGTCGAACCGCCGGGATCTTGATTTCAGCGCCCTTGTCGGCCAGTGAACTTGCGGCCATGGTGCCGGGCTGACTGACAATCTGGAACGTAACCAAACGTGCAAACCGATCCCCTGATTGAAGCCAAGATGGCGCTCGCGCGCGGCGATATGGCGCAGGCTGGGGTGCTGCTTGCCGGGCTGATGGCGACGCGTGGCGATGATCCCGAGGTCCTCTATCTCGCCGCCGTAATTGCGCGGGCGCGGGGCGATTTCGCAGCGGCGCATCGCCTGCTCGATCGGTTGATCGAACTGAAGCCGGACCTCGGCCGGGCCCATCAGGAACGCGGCCATTGCTATCGCCAGCAAGGCCAGCGCGAGGCGGCAATCGCAGCCTATGAAAAGGCGACCCAATGCAATCCGCTGTTGACCGCGTCGATCAAGCTGCTGGTGGCGCATTACCAGCAGGCCGATCCGGCGCGGGCAGTGGAACTGCAGGGCCAGTTGGCGGATGTCGAAAGCCACCCGCCCGAAGTGCTGGGCGCGCTCGCTGCTTACTATGATCAGGATTACGATCTGGCCGAAAGCCGGGTTCGCGCGTTCCTGCTCAAAGTTCCCGATGAGCCGGTGGCGATGCGGCTGCTGGCCGAACTGGGGACCCGCCTGGGCGAATACGAGGACGCCGAACTGATCCTTTCCAAGTGCAAGCAATTCAGTCCTGACTATCTCCACGCCCGGTTCGATTATGCCGAGGTGCTGGGCAAGCGCTTCAAATACGATGCCGCGCTGCGCGAGGCCGAGGAGCTGGTAGTGCTGGAGCCGGCCAATCCGCAATTTCTGATGCAGCGCGCCAACCTGATGCTCAATGTCGGCCGGACTGAGGACGCCGCTGACGAATATGCGCAGCTCCACCATGAAAGCCCGGACAACCCTACCGTCAGCCTGACCTATGGCCACGCCCTCAAGACATTGGGCCGGATCGATGAAGCGGTGGCTGCTTACCGCCAGGCTTATGGGGCGCGGGGCGACTTTGGCGATGCCTATTGGAGCCTGGCCAACCTCAAGACCTACCGTTTCACCGAAACTGAAATGGCGGCGATGGTAGCTGAGGAAGTCGGTGCGGGGATCACCGTGGACGACCGGATCCACCTCTGCTTCGCGCTCGGCAAGGCGCTGGAAGACATGGGCGACCATGCCCGCAGTTTTGAGTATTACCAGCGCGGCAACCAGCTGCGGCAGGGCGTGGTCAAGTACCGGCCGCAGGCCATCACGGCCGAGTTCGACCGCCAGATCGAACACTGCAACGCAGCACTGTTTTCGGCCGCCGCCGGGGCCGGGTGCCCGGCAGACGATCCGATCTTCATCGTCGGCCTGCCGCGCGCGGGTTCGACCCTGCTCGAACAGATTCTTGCCTCGCACAGCCAGGTTGAGGGGACGACCGAGCTGCCCGACATCATGGCGATCGCCTCGCGCCTCAACGGGCGGCTGGGACAGGAAGAGCAGGATCGCTATCCGGCCAACCTCAGCGAGTTGTCGCGTGATCGGCTGACTGAACTGGGGCAGAGCTATATCGAATCCACCCGGGTCCACCGGACCGAAGGCAAACCCCGCTTTATCGACAAGATGCCCAACAATTTCCGCCATATCGGGCTGATCCACCTGATCCTGCCGAATGCCCGGATCATCGATGCCCGGCGCGAGCCGATGGCTTGCGGGTTTTCGGTGTTCAAACAGCTGTTCGCAGCAGGGCAGGACTTCTCCTACGACCTTGACCATATCGGGCGCTATTACGTCGATTATCTGCGACTGATGGAGCACTGGGATGCAGTGCTGCCGGCCGGGCGGGTGCTCAAGGTCCAGCACGAGGATGTGATCGAGGACCTTGAAGGTCAGGTTCGCCGGATCCTCGACTATTGCGGTTTGCCGTTTGAGCAGTCGTGCCTTGATTTCCACAAGACCGAACGCGCGGTCCGCACGCCGAGCAGCGAACAGGTACGCCGCCCGATCAACCGCGATGGGACCGATGTGTGGAAAGCCTATGAGCCGTGGCTAGGCCCGCTCAAGCAGGCCTTGGCCGAATAGGTCGTTGGTCTCAGGCTTCAAGTTCCAGTGATAGGCTTGCTGTGAGGCTGTCGGGCCCCGCTCAAAGGTCAAGACCAGTCATCCATCGGTAAAGAGCTCTTTGCAAACGCTAAACTAGCTTCTTGCCGAACGCCGCTCGAACGCCGCACGCGCAACTGGCTGGATCAGAGCTGCAAAGCCGGAGCATAGTCAGACAGGGCCTCGCCTCCAATGCCCCTGACATCCCGGGCGGCGAGCGCGGCGACAATCTCTGCCGGGTCAAGCACCTGAACGGCCATGCTTTTCGCATGGGCCATCGCCGCCGCCAAGCCCACGGCCTCACCCATCGCCATGCATTGGGGCATACCTCGAACCGACGCAAAGGCGGCGGGATCAGCGCAGACCAACCGGCCGGCAAAAAGCAGGTTTTCGATTTCGCGCGGCACTAGCGAATGGAAGGGGATGGTGTAATAGTCGCCTTGCGAAACGATCGCTTCGTGGGTCATTTCGGCATCGGTGCGCATCACATCG
Source organism: uncultured Novosphingobium sp. (assembly GCA_964582485.1). GTDB lineage: Bacteria > Pseudomonadota > Alphaproteobacteria > Sphingomonadales > Sphingomonadaceae > Novosphingobium. Next base: position 7 of record CAZOSI010000056.1, on the reverse strand, counting down.
TCTATCG
>CAZOSI010000055.1:12200-17131 GCA_964582485.1 uncultured Novosphingobium sp. | reverse complement strand
AACTTCATCCACGGCGATCCGCTGGCGCTGGCCGATCAGGTGCTGCTGTTCAAGCGGATCGTCCGCCAGGTCGCGCTGGAACACGGGGTCTATGCGACCTTCATGGCCAAGCCGATGACCGACCAGCCAGGCAGCGCCATGCACATCCACCAATCGGTGCTCAACGCCGAAACCGGCAAGAATGTCTTTTCGACCAACAACGGCAAGGATTCGGCGCTGTTCCGCAGCCATATCGCCGGGCTGGTCCGGCTGATGCCGCAGATCCTGCCGATGGTTGCCCCCAACGTGAATTCGTTCCGGCGGATGCGGCCCGATACCGCCGCGCCGATCAACGTCCATTGGGGCAGTGACAACCGCTCCTGCGGGTTCCGCGTGCCGATTTCCGAAGCCAAGGATCGCCGTGTCGAGAACCGCTTGCCGGGGGCGGATTCGAACCCCTACCTCGCGATCGCCGCTTCGCTGATCTGCGGCTATGTCGGCATGGTCGAGCGGATGGTTCCGCCCAAGATGCTGGAAGGCAACGCCTATAACCGGGCCCGGACCCTGCCCCGAACGTTGGAAGCGTCGCTCGACCGGTTTTATCAGTGCAAGCCGGTCAAGTCCCTGCTGGGCGAAGAGTTCTTCGAAGTGTTCTGGGCAATCAAGGACGCCGAGCTTTACGCCTACCAGTCGGTCATCAGCTCGTGGGAACGCGAACACCTGCTACTCAAGGTCTAGCATGCAGCCCCACGCGCCGTCCTATTACGCGGCAACCGCCAATCCGTTTCCAGCCCAGCCCGCGCTGAAGGGCGACGAGTCCGCCGATCTGGTCGTGATTGGGGGAGGCTTTACCGGCCTGTCCGCAGCGCTGCATGCCGCCGAAGCCGGATTCTCGGTTGTGCTGCTAGAGGCAAACCGGATCGGCTGGGGCGCATCGGGGCGCAACGGCGGACAGATGATCCCCGGGCTGCGCTGGGGAGCCTGCGAACTGGTCAAGCACTTTGGCGAGGATCACGCCCGCCGCCTGATCCTGCTGGCCAACAGCGCCGGGGATCTGGTCCGCGACCGGATCAAACAGCATGCAATCACTTGTGACCTGCGCCACGGCCACTTCCACGCCGCAGCAAAACGCGAACACCTCGACGACATGAAGCGCGAACTGGACTGTCTGCGGCGACTGGTCGACTATCCGCTGTCCTCGATCGTCAGCGCCGCTGACGTCGGCGATTTCGTCGCCAGCCCGATCTACCATGGCGGAATGATCGACATGAACGGCGGGCATCTTCATCCGCTCAACTATGCGCTGGGCCTGGCCGAGGCCGCGATCAAGGCTGGCGTGCGGATCTTCGAAGGCAGCCGGGTCACCGCGCTGGACCACGGCAGTCCGGTGGTCGCGCGCACCGCCAATGGCAAGGTCACCGCGCGCTATGCCGTGCTGGCCTGCGATACGGCAATGGGTGAGCTTGAGCCCCGGCTGGGCCGGATGACCATGGGCATCGCCAACTACAACGTCGCTACCGCGCCGTTGTCCGAAGCCCAGGCCAGGGCGCTGATCCCCTCGGGCGCGGCGGTGGCGGACAGCAAGTTCGTGCTCAACTACTACCGGCTTTCCGCCGACAACCGCCTGATCTTTGGCGGGGGCGAGAAGTACACGCCGCGCCCGCCGGGCGATGTTGCCGGGTTCGTCCGGCGCTATCTCGAACGGGTCTTCCCTCAGCTCAAGGGCATCGACATCGACCATGCCTGGGGCGGGATGGTTGGCGTCACGTTCAACCGGCTGCCGCATATGGGGCGGATCGGCAATGCATTCTACGCCCACGGCTGGTCCGGTCACGGCGTGCTGGTGACAACACTTGCAGGCCAGCAGATCGCCGAGGCTATGCAAGGCACGGCCGAACGGTACGACCTGTTTGCTAAGCTGCCGGGCCGCCCCTTCCCCGGCGGCCCGCTGCTGCGCCATCCGCTGTCGGTGCTGGGGATGGTCTATTACGCACTGAAGGACCGGCTATGATCGCTGACGCCGCCATTGCCGCGATGCTCGCCGCCGAGCGGGAGCGCTTCGTTGCAGCCAACCCGCGCTCGGCTGAACTGGCCAAAGCGGCGGCGCGGCACTGGCACCGGGGTGTACCCTTCCATTGGATGCTCGATTGGGGCACCCCCTTCCCGCTGTTCGCCGACAAGGCGATCGGCGCGGAATTGTGGGACGTTGACGGGCACCGTCATGACGATTTCTGCCTGGGCGACACCGGATCGATGTTCGGCCACTCCCCCGCCCCGATCGCCGCCGCCCTGGCCCGGCAAGGCGCGCGTGGCCTGACCTATATGCTCCCGACCGAGGACGCCGTGGTGGTGGCGGACGAGCTGGCGGGGCGTTTCAAGCTGCCGTTCTGGCAGGTCGCCAGCAGCGCCAGCGAGGCCAACCGTGCGGTGATCCGCTGGTGCCGCGGGATCACCGGGCGCGCCAAGGTGCTGGTGTTCAACGGCTGTTACCACGGCGCGGTCGACGATGTGTTCGTGGACCTGCGCGACGGATTGCCCGAGCTGCGCCGCAGCCTGGTCGGCCAGGTCTATGATGTGCGTGAGCATACCGTTGTGATCGAATTCAACGATCTGCCCGCGCTGGAGGCCGCGCTCGCCGGGGGCGATATCGCCTGCGTGCTGGCCGAGCCGGCGATGACCAATGTCGGCATGGTCCTGCCCGATCCCGGCTATCTGGAGGCCTTGCGCGCGCTGACCGCCCGGCACGGCACCCTGCTGGTCTGGGACGAGACGCATACGATAAGCACCGGTTACGGGGGCTATAGCGCCACGTTAGGACCGCAGGGCGATATGTTCGTGCTGGGCAAGCCGGTGGCCGGCGGCGTTCCCTGCGCGGTCTATGGCTTCTCCGCCGAAGTGGCGACACGGATGGAGCGGCTTCGCGATGAAGGCGAGAAAGGCCATTCCGGGATCGGCACCACCCTCTCCGCGAACGCCTTAGCTCTGGCGGCGATGCGCGCCTGCCTGACCGAGGTGATGACCCCGGCGGCCTATGATCGCATGCTGCCACTGGCCGCAAATCTGGCCGCGCAGTCGCGCGAAGTAATCCTTCAGCGCGGGCTCGATTGGCACGTCACCCACATCGGCAGCCGCGGCGAGTTCATCTGCGAGGCCGCGCCGGCCCGCAACGGCACCGAGGCCCGCGCCAAGATGCACGGAGCGCTGGAACATGCGCTCCACCTGTTCCTCATCAACCGCGGCGTACTGATCGCGCCGTTCCACAACATGACCCTGGTCAGTCCCGCCACCACCCAATCCCAGGTTGACCGCCTGGCTGAAGTGCTCGACGACTGCCTCAAGACCCTGATCGGATGACTACAATGACCACAGCTGCCGTCAGTTCAAACCGCCGCGCCCTGGCCCAGGAAGCGACCGACTTCTTCGCGGCCAATCCCGATATCGACGCGATCGACATCATCTTCACCAACATGTGCGGCGTGCCGCGCGGCAAGCGGCTGCGCCAGCATGAGGTTATCGCGGTGTATGAAAGCGGCCGATTCCTGCCCGGATCGGTGCTGGTGGTCGACATCACCGGGCGCGACTGCGAGGAGACCGGGCTGGTCTGGGAAGACGGCGATGCGGATCGCTATGTCTATCCGGTCCCCGGCACCCTGGTCCGCGCGCCCTGGCTGGGCAAGAATGCCGCGCAGTTCCTGACCAGCTTCTACGAACTCGACGGCACCCCCAACGACCTCGACCCGCGCCACGTGCTGGGCAAGGTGATTGATGGGCTGGCCGCCGAAGGCCTCACCCCGGTGGTCGCGGTCGAGCTTGAATTCTATCTTTGCGATCTGGAGGACGGCCGCCCGGTCCCTGCACGCGGTCAGCTGACCGATCACCGTTCCAGTGACATCCAGGTCTATGGCCTGCGCGAAATGGAAGACCTTAAGCCGTTCTTCGACGAACTTTATGAGGCCTGCGATATCCAGGGCCTTCCGCTTGAAAGCGGGATTTCGGAATACGCCCCCGGCCAGTTCGAATTCACCCTGCGGCACAAGCCAGACGCACTTCGCGCCACCGACGATGCGATCATGTACAAGCGCCTGGTCAAGGGCGTGGCGGTGAAGCACGGGATGGAGGCGACCTTCATGGCCAAGCCCTTCGCCGAAACCGCCGGCAGCGGCATGCACCTGCACATCTCGATGAACGACAAGGACGGCAAGAACGCTTTCGCCAGCGAGAAGCCCGAGGGCACCGAGTTGCTGCGCCATGCGATCGGCGGGATGAAAGCAATGCTGGCGGATTCGATGGCGATCTTTGCCCCCAACGCCAACTCGTTCCGCCGCTTTAAGGCCAATTCCTATGCGCCGGTTGCGGCGACCTGGGGGGTCAACAACCGCACCGTTTCCTTGCGCATTCCGGCTGGTTCGCCCGCCTCGCGCCATGTCGAGCACCGGATCTGCGGGGCCGACGCCAATCCCTATCTCGCCATGGCAGCCGTGCTCGCCGCGCAGCTTCACGGGATCCGGAACAAGATCGATCCCGGCCCGGCGGTGGTCGGCAACGGCTATGAAGCCGAAGGCGACGACATCCGCCTGCCCAACCACTGGGCCGCAGCGATCGAGGCGTTCGAGACTTCGGAGCTGATGAAGCAGTACCTGGGCGAACGGTTCGTCAAGCACTACACCACGGTGAAGGGCGTCGAGATGGCCCGCTTCATGGCTGAGGTGACTGAGCTGGATTACACTTGGTACCTGCGGAACGCGTAGTTCCTCCCCCTTGGGGGAGGGGGACCACCGAAGGTGGTGGAGGGGTACGGGCGGGTGATCCTGAAGGTGACGGCCAGTTCAAGGCGCTTGCCCGCAAGGTAGTGACCACCCGCACGTGCCCCTCCACCACCTTCGGTGGTCCCCCTCCCCCAGAGGGGGGGGGTTTTTAGGCCGGGGTGGGGGACCCGGTCGAAGAAAAGGCGC
>CAZOSI010000055.1:9383-12190 GCA_964582485.1 uncultured Novosphingobium sp. | reverse complement strand
AACGCGTAGTTCCTCCCCCTTGGGGGAGGATTTAGCGCCGGTGCTGGTGCACCGTCTCCATGAACAGGCTCGCCGCTTCCGAATGGCGCGTCAGCCGCCGCCAGGCGACGCCGATGTCCACCGTCGGCAGGGTTTCGCGGGTGCGTTTGGCGATGATCCGGTCGCCGTCGAGGCTCCACGGACGATAGACCAGGTCGGGCAGCAGGGTGATCCCCGCGCCGGTGCCGACCAGGCTACGCACACCCTCCATGCTGCTGGTCCGCCAGGCGACGCGCGGGGGGTGATCGAACTTGCCCCAGATCCCGTCGATCAGTCCTTCAAGCTCGTCGAGCTGCAGTGCGACGACCGGCTCGTTCTCCAGTTCGGCCAGGGTCAACCCGTCGACATCGGAAAGCGGGTGGCTCGGGGCAAGCCAGGCGCGGCATTCGCTGCGCAATAGCACCTCGTGATCGATCGCGCTGCGCTCTTCCAGGTTGGAGACGATCAGCAGCGCCAGATCGAGTTCACCGCCGACCAGCATGTGTTCGATATAGCTGCGCTTGTCCTCGACCAGGTTGATCTCGATTCGCGGAAACAGCTTGCGAAACCGGCTGAGCAAGTCGGTCAAGAAATAGCCGGTCACCACGGGAGTGACCCCGATCCGCACCGAGCCTGCGGTCTGGTCCTGATCGCGGCCAACGCCGCCCGCCATATCGGCGATCGCACCGATGATCGAGCGGGCGTGGCGCAGGAACTGATGCCCCTCGCGGGTCAGCGTCACGCCCTTGGCATGGCGGTGAAACAGGGTGACCCCGGTTTCCAATTCAAGCGTGCGGATCGCGTCGGTGACCGCGCTTTGCGAGATCCCGACCGCGCTTGACCCGCCCGAAACCGAGCGCGCCTCTGCCACGGCGATAAAGTAGCGAATCTGGCGGAAAGTGATGTTCATCGGTTTTTTCGATAGCTATCGCTTCGTATAATCTACTGGCCCCCTGCGCAAGAGCAGGCATTCTCTTCGCTTGGTGCTTGGCAAGCGCGCGCGAGCCGCTAGCATCAGCGGTGGAGAAGAGGGTCAATCAAGGGGTGGTGCAATGAGCGGAATCGAAAATTCGGGTAATCTGCGCCTCGGCCGGCGCTCGCTGTTGCAGTCGCTGGGCGTGGCCGCGATCGGGATCAGCCTGGGCGGACTGGCGGCCTGCGGCAAGAAGGACGAGAAACCGGCAGCCGGCGGCACCACCAAGATCGCTCCGACCGGCGAAGAGCCCAAACTCAACTTCTACAACTGGGATACCTACATCGGCGAAACGACCCTCGCCGATTTCCAGGCGGCGGGCGGCGCAGCGGTCAACATGACGCTGTTCGCCAGCAATGACGAGCTGTTCGCCAAGCTCCGGGCCGGCAATGCCGGCTATGACGTGATCGTGCCTTCGAACGATTTCGTCGAGCGGATGGCGGCGGCCGACATGCTGACCCCGCTGGATCACTCGCTTATCCCCAACTTCAAGAACATCGCGCCCGAATATACCGACGTGGCCTATGACCCCAAGCGCAAGCACTCGATGCCCTATACCTGGCTGACGCTGGGGATCGGCTATCGCAAGTCCAAGGTGAAAGCGGTGCCCGATAGCTGGAAGGTGCTGTTCGATTCGGACGAGTATAAGGGCCGGATCGCGGTGCTTTCGGAAGCCGGCGACATGTTCCGGCTCTATGCCAAATATCTGGGTAAATCGGTCAACGGCCTGACCGAAGCCGATATCAAGACCATCGAAGCGATGATGATCAAGCAGAAGCCCAACTTCAAGGCGTTCCACGAAGACAACGGCCAGGACATGCTGCTGAAGGGCGAAGTCGATCTGGTGCTGGAATACAATGGCGATATCGCGCAGGCGATGAAGGAAGACGAGGATATCGGCTTCGTCCTGCCCAAGGAAGGAAGCCAGTTCAATTCGGACAACCTGTGCATTCCCAAGGGTGCGCCGCGCCCGAAGAATGCCCATGCCTTCATCAACTATCTGCTCGATGCGGAAGCCGGCAAGAAGATCACCGAAACGATCCTCTATCCCACGCCCAATGCCGCCGCGAAGGCGCTGATGCCCGACGACTACAAGAACAACCCGGTGATCTTCCCGGCCGCAGAGCTGCTCGCCAAGTGCGAATACGCCCAATACAATCCCAAGCTCCAGCCGCTCTACGAGGAGGCCTTCACCCGCGTTCGGGCGTCCTGAGGCCATGTCGCTGCAAGACTGGAAACAGCACCGCCGCCCCTTCGCGGCGATCGCCAGCGCGCCGATATTCTGGCTGGTGCTGTTTTTCCTGGTGCCGATGGGGATCGTCTGGCTTTATAGCTTCGGCCAGAATTCCGGGCCGGCCGACATCGCCATCACCGGCACGCTCGACAATTACAAGCGCGCGACCGAGTGGCTCTATCTTTCAATCTTCGGAAAGAGCCTCGCGGTCGCCGCGCTGGTGACGCTGATTTGCCTGATTATCGGGTTCCCGGTGGCCATGGCGATCACCTTTGCTTCGGAAAAGTGGCGGCCGTGGCTGTTGCTCGCGATCATGCTGCCGTTCTGGACCAACCTGCTGATCCGCACCTACGCGCTGATGATGCTGATGGGCTCCAATGGCTATGCCAACCGCGGGTTGGGCGCGTTGTGGGAGGGGGCCAGCTGGCTCAAGACCATGGTCGGGCTGCAACCGCTGGAGGCCTGGGCCCCGGTTCCGCTGCTTTACAACAATTTCGCCGTGGTGCTGGGGCTGGTCTATGTCCACCTGCCCTTCATGGTCCTGCCGCTCTATTCCGCGCTGGACCGGCTCGACAAGTCGCT
>CAZOSI010000055.1:0-9373 GCA_964582485.1 uncultured Novosphingobium sp. | reverse complement strand
GCTGATCGAGGCCAGCCTCGATCTGGGCGCGGGGCATTTCCGCACCCTGACCAAGATCGTGGTCCCATTGGCCGGGCCGGGTATCGCTGCCGGGGTGATGATCACCCTGATCCCGGCGCTGGGCGCTTACCTGACCCCAGACCTGATGGGCGGAACCGACAGCCAGATGATCGCCAACGTGATCGAGCGCCAGTTCAAGCGCGCCAATGACTGGCCGTTCGGCGCTGCGCTTTCGTTCCTGCTGATCTACGCGATGTTCATCCTGGTGGCGATCCAGTCGCTGCGCGGCGATCGCAAGAAGGAGGCGCGCTGATGGCCTTGTTCGCCCGCCGCCCGGTCGCCCCGCTTGAATATACCCGCAAGACCTGGATGCGGCTGTGGGTCGGGGCAGTGCTGCTGTTCCTCTATGCCCCGCTGCTGGTGCTGATGGTCTTCAGCTTCAACGATTCCAAGCGCAACGTCGCCTGGAAAGGCTTCACCCTCAAGTACTATGAAAAGGCGCTGGGCAACGACACCCTGGTCGAGGCGCTGGTCAATTCGCTGACCATCGCCGCGCTGGCCACGGTGTTCAGCGTGATCCTGGGCGCGCTGGCAGGGGTCATGCTGTGGCGCTTCCGCTTTCCGCTGAAGGGCGCGGTCGAGGGCGTGATGAGCCTGCCGATCATCGTCCCCGAAATCTGCATGGGCGTGGCGATGCTGATCTTCTTCGCCAAGATCGACTGGCCGACCGGCCTGCCCTGGCCGCTCAACCTCTCGGCGATCACCATCGCGCACATCACCTTCTGCTTTCCCTTCGTGGCAATGGTGGTGCGATCACGGATGGCCAGCTTCAACCGCGAGCAGGAGGAAGCCGCCAAGGACCTGGGTGCCAGCGAATGGGCCACCTTCTGCGATATCCTGCTGCCACACATGAAGCCGGGGCTGGTCGCCGGGGCGCTGCTGGCCTTCACGCTCAGCCTCGACGATTTCGTCATCACCTTCTTCACCAGCGGTCCGGATACGATCACCTTCCCGGTCAAGGTCTATTCGATGGTGCGCTTCTCGGTCACGCCCGAGGTCAACGCCGCATCGACCATCCTGATCCTCCTTACCATCGCTCTCACCGCCGTGGCTCTGAAGCTGCAGGGGGTGAAAGGCATTGCGGAAACCCACTGACATGTCCGAAGCCGATCCCATCATCCAGATCCGCGGCGTCACCAAGCGCTTTGGCAAGCACACCGCGGTTGACAACGTCTCGCTCGATATCAGGTCCGGCGAATTCTTCGTGCTGCTGGGGCCCTCGGGCTGCGGCAAGACCACCCTGCTGCGGATGATCGCCGGGTTCGAGCTGCCAACCGAAGGCCAGATCCTGATCGACGGGCAGGACATGGCCGGGATTCCGCCCAACAAGCGCCCGGTCAACATGGTATTCCAGTCCTACGCGGTGTTCCCGCACATGAACGTGGTCGAAAACGTCGGTTATGGCCTCAAGATCGCCGGGGTCGGGCGGGCCGAGCGTGACGAGCGGGTGCGCGAGGCGCTCCAACTGGTCAGCCTGGGTGGATTCGAGGATCGCAAGCCGGACCAGATGTCGGGCGGGCAGCGCCAGCGCGTCGCCCTCGCCCGCAGCCTGGTGATGCGTCCCAAGGTGCTGCTGCTCGACGAGCCGCTGTCCGCGCTCGATGCCAAATTGCGGGCGCAGATGCAGTTCGAATTGTCTGACCTGCAGGACAAAGTCGGCATAACATTCATAACCGTCACGCACGATCAGGACGAAGCCCTATCGATGGCCAGCCGGATCGCGGTGATGAACAAGGGCGACATCGCGCAGCTGGCTTCCCCATCCGACCTTTACGAATATCCGGCTAACCGCTTCGTCGCCGATTTCGTGGGATCGGTGAACGTGTTCGAAGGCAAGCTGACGCTGGACGAACCCGATCGGGCCGCCGTCGATTGCCCGGGTCTGGGCAAGGTTTACCTCAATCACGGGGTAACCGGCCCGCACGGCGCCGATGTCTGGATCGCGCTGCGGCCAGAGAAGATCTATCTCCACGTCCCCGGCGAGGGAAAAGCAATTCGCGCCGCCGGACAGGATGCACCCGAAGACCACAACCTTGCCCGCGGGGTGATCAAGGGGATGAGCTATCTGGGCGACATCACGCTCTACGAGATCAAGCTTGATAATGGCGCGATGATCCGAGTCTCCCGCCCCAACCTGTCGCGCCACGATCAGGAACATTTCACCTGGGACGACCGAGTTTCGATGCACTGGCGGGCGGACAGCCCGGTGGTCCTGCTCAGCTGAGCCCTATCGGCTTTACCGATAGCCATCGCTTTCCATTTCGTATTTCCCCGCGTCCGGTGCGCGGCCTAGGTTGGTCGTCAAAGCAAGCGAGAGAGGCTGGTTTCCATCATGTTTGAACCCCGCGGCCAGTTCATCGGTGGCAATCCGCTTGAAGGCGAAGAATCGCCAGAGGCGGTGTTCAACCCGGCCACTGGCGAGCGGATCGCCCTGATCTCCAGCGCCAGCCGGGTTCAGGTTGACAATGCCGTGGCTGCCGCAGAAGCCGCCTTCGCGATCTGGTCACGGATGTCGCCGAAAGAGCGATCGCTGCGGATGCTCAAGATCGCTGACCGGATAGAAGCACTGGCCGACGAATTCGCTGCGCTGGAAACCGCCAATTGCGGCAAGCCGATCGGCACGGCTAAAGCGGTAGATGTCGGCAATACGGTCGACGTGTTCCGCTTTTTTGCCGGGGCCGCGCGGACCGTGCCCGGGATTCCCGCTGGCGAGTACCGGCCCGGCTTCACCTCGATGCTGCGGCGCGATCCGCTGGGGGTTTGCGTCGGGATCGCGCCATGGAATTACCCGCTGATGATGGCCAGCTGGAAGATCGCCCCGGTGATCGCGGCCGGGAACACGGTTGTCCTCAAACCCAGCGAACATACCCCGCTTTCTGCACTGCGGCTGGCCGAAGTCTGCGCCGAATTCCTGCCCGCAGGCGTAGTCAACGTGGTGACTGGAAATGGCGCCGCTGTCGGCGCGCGGCTGGTCGCTCATCCCCGGGTGCGAATGGTCTCGCTCACCGGAGACGTTTCGACCGGGCGCAAGATCATGGAAGCGGTCGCGCCCACCATCAAGCGGACCCACTTCGAACTGGGCGGCAAGGCCCCGGTGATCGTGCTGGCCGATGCCGATCTCCCCGCCGCAGTCGCGGCGATCGCCGAGGGCGGGTATTACAACGCCGGGCAGGATTGCACTGCGGCCTGCCGGGTCTATGCCCATGCCGCGATCCATGACCGGCTGGTGGCCGATCTGCAGGGCGCGATCGAAGCGATCCGATTGGGCGATCCGGCCGAGGCCGGGACCGAGCTTGGCCCGCTGATCACCGCACGCCAGCGTGACCGGGTCGATGGCTTCGTCGCCCGCGCCCGCGCCGATACCCCCGCCGAGGTGGTGACGGGCGGCTATGCACCCGATCGGCCCGGCTATTACTATGCCCCAACCCTGATCGCCGGCGCACGCCATACGGACGAAATCGTCCAGAAGGAAGTATTCGGCCCGGTGGTCTCGGTCACCCGGTTCGCGGAAGACAGCCAGGCGCTCGACTGGGCTAATGACTGCGAATACGGCCTCGCTTCCTCGGTCTGGACCCGCGATGTCGGCAAGGCCAATGCCTTTGCCGCGCGACTTGAATATGGTGTCACCTGGATCAACACTCACTCGGTGAATGTCACCGAGATGCCGCACGGCGGGGTGAAGAGCTCGGGCTATGGATCGGACCTTTCGGTCTATTGCCTGGAGCACTACATGACGACCCGGCACGTAATGATGAAGCACTGATTGTGAGGCACACCCTATACCCCACTTCCCGTCACCCTGAACTCGTTTCAGGGTCCATTGTGCCGGTGACCCGAAGTGCTGTTGGGCAGAAGGTTCACGCGGTTTGGTTTGGCGCTGCGGCGTCCGGGGCAACCGATGGATGGACCCTGAAACGAGTTCAGGGTGACGGTTTTGGTTGTGTGGCTTGGGCTGTGGGAGTGACAGGATGACCGCTCGCCCCGTCCTTGGCGTGATCGCCTGCAATCGCACCGTCGGAGTAGAACCGGCGCAGGCGGTGATGGAGCGCTATATCCGCTCGGCGATGGTCCACGCCGATGTCGCCGCGCTGATCATCCCTTCGCTGCCCGACCTGATGAGCGCGGCGGAAGTTGCGCCTCGGCTCGACGGTATCCTGCTGACCGGCACGCCATCCAACGTCGCGCCGCAGCGCTATGGCGAGGAAGCCGGAGACGGCCCGTTCGACCTTGGCCGTGACGAGATCGCACTGGGCATGATTGACCGGATGATCGAGGCGGGCCGACCCGTCTTCGGGATTTGCCGCGGGTTTCAGGAGATAAACGTCGCCATGGGCGGCACGCTGCGCCGCGATACCTCCGCCAGCGACGAACTGATCCGCCATCATGCCCCCGACGGGGCCAGTTTCGATGCGATGTTCGATCACCTTCATCCGGTCCACTTGAGCAAAGGCGGGATGCTGGCCGGTGCGTTCGGCAAGTCCGACCTGACGGTCAATTCGGTCCACTATCAGGGGATCGGTCGGCTAGCCGATGGTCTGACGATCGAGGCAATGGCGCCGGATGGCCTCGTCGAAGCCTATTCGGCCCGGCCCAACGGCGCGCCGGTAGTGGCAGTGCAGTGGCATCCAGAATGGGACGCAGAACGCAATGAAGACAGCGCGGCTTTCTTCCGGCTGCTCGGCCGTGCTATGCGAGGTGACGTATGAACACCTGCATCACCCGCTATAACCGCAATCAGGCCCGCATCGGCTTTTCGCCCTGATTTCCGTTTGAAACGCACCCCCGCGCCTGCGCGTGAACAGCTTTCAAAAGGAACCAGAGATGCCCCGCAATTACGATATCGCCGAACTCCGCCGTCTTGACGTCGCGCACCACCTTCCCGCTCAGGCCGACTGGCAGGAAATCGAAAACCTGGGCGGCAGCCGGATCATTACCCATGCCGAGGGCTGCTACATCAACGATGGTGACGGCAACCGCATCCTCGACGGGATGGCCGGACTGTGGTGCGTCAATGTCGGCTATGGCCGCAAGGAACTGGCCGACGTCGCCTATGAGCAGATGCTCGAGCTGCCTTACTACAACACCTTCTTCAAGACCGCGACGCCTCCCGCCGTGCTGCTGGCCGAGAAGATCGCCAGCCTGACTCAGAATCGCCTGCCCCACGTGTTCTTCAATTCATCCGGCAGCGAGGCCAACGACACGATCTTCCGCCTGGTCCGCCAGTACTGGAAGCTGAAGGGCGAGCCGACCCGCAAGGTCTTCATCAGCCGCTGGAATGCCTATCACGGCTCGACAGTCGCCGGGGTCTCACTCGGTGGCATGAAAGCTATGCACCCGATCGGCGATCTGCCGATCCCGGGGGTGGAACACGTTCGCCAGCCATACTGGTTCGGTGAAGGGTTCGGCGAGGATCCGAACGCGTTCGGCAGCGCCTGCGCCGCCGCGATAGAAGAGCGGATCCTCGAAGTCGGATCTGAAAACGTCGCCGCGTTCATCGGCGAGCCGGTCCAGGGCGCGGGCGGCGTGATCATCCCGCCGGCCAATTACTGGCCGCAGGTCGAAGCGATCTGCCGCAAGTATGGCATCCTGATGATCTGTGATGAAGTGATCGCCGGGTTTGGCCGCACCGGCAACATGTGGGGCCACGAAACCATGGGCGTGAAGCCCGATATCATCGCCATGGCGAAGGGCCTGTCATCGGGCTACATGCCGATTTCAGCGGTGGCGGTTTCGGAAGAGATCGTGAAAGTCATGAAGACCGGCGGCGATTTCGTTCACGGCTATACCTATTCGGGCCACCCGGTCTGCGCCGCTGTGGCACTGCGCAATATTGAAATCATGGAACGCGAGGGACTGGTCGAGAAGGTTCGCAACGAGACCGGTCCACATCTAGCCCGAGCGCTCGCCCGGTTGAACGATCATCCGCTGGTCGGCGAAGCACGCTCGATCGGCCTGCTCGGCGCGGTCGAGATCGTCGCCGAAAAGGGCACGAACAAGCGCTGGGGTGGCAAGGAAGGCAACGCCGGCCCGATCGTGCGCGATCGCTGCATCGCGGGCGGTCTGATGGTCCGTGGCATTCGCGACAGCATCGTGATGTGCCCGCCGCTGGTGATCAGCCCGGCCCAGATCGACGACATGGTGGCGATCATCGCCAGGTCACTCGATGAAGCGTTGCCACTGCTCAAGGCGATTGAATGAGGAGCAAACCATGACCCTATCCCCGCTGCTGCGTGAAGCCTGCTATATCGATGGTGAATGGATCGGCGCGGACAGCGGCGGGACGATCGCTGTCAACAATCCCGCCAGCGGTGCGCAATTGGGCACAGTGCCCAATTGCGGCGCGGCTGAAACCCGCCGGGCGATCGAAGCGGCTGAGGCCGCCTTCCCCGCCTGGCGCGCCCGCACCGCCAAGGATCGCGCCGCGATCCTGCGCAAATGGTTCGATCTGATCCTGGCCAATCAGGAAGACCTGGCCCGCCTGCTGACCATGGAACAGGGCAAAAGCCTGGCCGAAGCGCGTGGCGAAATCGCCTATGGTGCCAGTTTTGTCGAATGGTTCGCCGAAGAGGGCAAGCGGCTCTATGGCGATGTCATTCCCGGGCACATGGCCGATAAGCGGATCGTGGTTCTCAAGCAGCCGATCGGCGTGGCAGCAGCGATCACCCCGTGGAATTTCCCCAATGCGATGATCACCCGCAAGGCGGGTCCGGCGCTCGCGGCGGGGTGCCCGATCGTGCTCAAGCCCGCCGCGCAGACGCCTTATTCGGCGGTGGCACTGGCTGTTCTGGCCGAGCAGGCAGGTATTCCCAAGGGTGTATTCAACGTCGTTACCGGCAGCGCCGGCGCGATCGGGGGAGAGCTGACCAGCAACCCCAAGGTCCGCAAACTGTCATTCACCGGGTCGACCGAGGTGGGCCGGCTGTTGATGCGGCAGAGCGCCGATACGATCAAGAAGCTTAGCCTGGAACTGGGCGGCAATGCCCCCTTCATCGTGTTCGACGACGCCGATATTGATGCTGCCGTGGCCGGGGCGATGGCCAGCAAATACCGCAATTCCGGACAGACCTGCGTCTGCACCAACCGGTTTTATGTCCAGGCCGGCGTCCATGACCTGTTCGTTGCCAAACTGGCCGCCGCTGCCAAGGCGCTGAAGGTTGGCGACGGGCTTGAAGCCGGAACCGAACAGGGCCCGCTGATCGATGCCAATGCCGTGGCCAAGGTCGAGGAGCATGTCGCCGATGCCCTCGCCAAGGGCGGCACCCTGCTGGCCGGGGGCAAGCGCCATGCGCTGGGCGGGACCTTCTTCGAACCGACCGTAATCACCGGTGTAACCCAAGACATGCTGGTGGCCGGGGAAGAAACCTTCGGCCCGCTTGCCCCGGTGATCCGCTTCGAGACCGAGGACGAAGCGATCGCCATGGCCAATGACAGCGAGTTCGGACTTGCCGCCTATTTCTATTCGACCAATCTCAGCCGGGTCTGGCGCGTGGCTGAAGCGATCGAGAGCGGCATGGTCTGTGTCAATTCAGGCATTCTCAGCACCGAGGTCGCGCCGTTTGGCGGGGTCAAGCAATCGGGCTTGGGCCGTGAGGGATCGAAATACGGGATCGACGATTACGTCGAGCTGAAATACCTTTGCATTACGGTATGATCCCCCCGTCAGGGGCGCTGCCCTTGCCCAGCCATGCCGCAAGGGTGTATGGCCGGGCATGACCGAAAACGACACCGATGCGACAGGCCCGCTTGACCGCATCCAGCATAACATCCTCGCCAAGGGTGAGCGCCGCCTCCTCAACTGGATCTGCCCGCGCCTGCCGATGTGGGTCACGCCAGACAAGCTGACCGGTTTCGGCGTGTTCGGCGCGCTGGTGGTTTTCGCCGGTTATGCGCTGAGCGACTGGTCGCGCCAATGGCTGTGGGTGGCAATCCTGGGCTACGTGTTCCAGTGGTTCGGGGATTCGCTCGACGGCAGCCTTGCGCGCTGGCGCAAGATCGAACGCCCCAAATACGGCTATTTCATCGATCACAGTGTCGATGGGCTGGTGATCTTGCTGATCATGGCTGGGATGGGGATGAGCAACTACGTGCGGATGGACGCCGCGCTGTTTGCCACGGTCGGCTATCTGCTGCTGTCGATCCACGCCTACCTCGCCGCGCGGGTGCTGGCCGAGTTCAAGCTGTCCTACTTCAACTTCGGCCCGACCGAACTGCGCTTCCTGCTGATCGGTCTGACCCTGGCGATGATGGTGCTCGGCCCCGATGCCGGTCGCACCGATCCGCGGACCACCGGGTTCGACTGGTTCATCGGCGTGGCTGCGGCAGTGCTCAACGCGCTGTTTATCTGGCAGACGCTGGTCACGGCCCGAAGGCTGGACCTGATGGAGCGGGCGAAGGATTAGGACATGCAGCTAGGCTAGCCCGCCTTCTTGCGCCTCCGCCAGTGATGCAGCAGCGGCTCGGTATAGCCGCTGGGCTGTTCGACGCCCTTGAACACCAGATCGAGCGCGGCGCGGAAGGCCGGGCCTTCCTCTTTGCCGGTCAGCGGCAGATAGTCCGGATCGCCCGCGTTCTGGGCGTCAACCTTGGCCGCCATGCGGCGCAGGCTGTCCATCACCTGGTCCTCGGTACAGACCCCGTGCAGCAGCCAGTTGGCCATGTGCTGCGATGAAATGCGCAGCGTCGCACGGTCTTCCATCAGGCCGACATCGTTGATGTCCGGCACCTTGGAGCAGCCGACCCCGGCGTCGATCCAGCGCACCACATAGCCGAGCAGGCCCTGGGCGTTGTTGTCGAGCTCTTCGCGGATCTCGGCGTCCGACCAGTTGGTGCCTTCGGCCAGCGGCACGGTCAGCAGCGGCTCAAGCCCCGGTGTGGGCTGGCTCGCCAGTTCCCGCTGCACCACAAAGACATCGACCGCGTGGTAATGCATCGCGTGCAGGGTTGCGGCGGTGGGCGACGGGACCCAGGCGGTGTTGGCGCCGGCCTTGGGATGGCCAATCTTCTGGACCATCATCTCGCCCATCAGATCGGGCGCGGCCCACATGCCCTTGCCGATCTGGGCCTTTCCAGACAGCCCGCAGGCCAGGCCGATCTGGACGTTGCGCGCTTCATAGGCGGCGATCCAGGCGCTCTTCTTCATGTCGCCCTTGCGGATCATCGCCCCGGCCCGCATCGAGGTGTGGATTTCATCCCCGGTCCGGTCGAGGAAGCCGGTGTTGATGAACACGATCCGGTCCTTCACCGCATGGATACAGGCGGCAAGGTTGGCGGAGGTGCGGCGCTCCTCGTCCATCACCCCGACCTTGATCGTATG